>NZ_JBIVEG010000009.1:24524-291440 GCF_044747545.1 Streptomyces sp. NPDC090077 | reverse complement strand
CGCCTCAAACGCCGGCGGGGCTGATTTCAGCCTCGCCGGCGTTTGAGGCGCGGGGGTCTGGGGGCGGAGCCCCCAGAAGGGGTCCGGGCACAGCCCGGGGAACGGGCGAAGGGTGGGTAGGGGACCCCGCCCCGCGCAGCGGGAGCCCACCCCGCACCCGCACACCGGCCCCAGCAGCCGCGGCATGCGCACCGCCCCGGCCAGGGCACAGGCACCCACCCACCCGCCCGGCCAGGGCACCGGCAAGGGCGTAAGCCCCCGGTAAGCGGCCCCCGCCGCACACGGCCCGCCCCCCGCATACTCAGGGGCATGAGCTACGACGCCATCGTCCTCGCCGGCGGCGCCGCCCGGCGCCTCGGCGGGGCCGACAAACCCACCCTCCACGTCGGCGGCCGCACCCTCCTCGACCGCGTCCTCGCCGCGTGCCCGGACGCCGCCGAGACCGTCGTGGTCGGGACCCGCAGGGCCACCGCCCGCCCCGTCCGGTGGACCCGCGAGGACCCGCCCGGCGGCGGCCCGGTGGCCGCGCTGGACGCCGGGATCCGCCGGACCACCGCCCCGCTGGTCCTCGTGCTCTCCGCCGACCTGCCCTTCCTCGACCGGGACACCGTCCACGCCCTCCTCTCCGCCGCGGCCACCGCCGACCGCCCGTGCGACGGGGCCCTGTTGCGGGACGCCGACGGCCGCGACCAGCCCCTCGTCGCCGCCTACCGCACGGAGCCGCTGCGCCGCGAGATCGCCCTGCTCGCCACCGAGCACGGCACCCTCCACGGCCTGCCGCTGCGCGCCCTCACCGCCGAGCTGGAACTGGCCAGGATCGGCGCCGCTCGGCCACTCGCCTCCTTCGACTGCGACACCTGGGAGGACCTGGCAGCGGCCCGCGCCCGGATCAGGGAGCATGGGGACGTGCTGGAGCATTGGATCACCGCTGCCAAGAACGAACTCGGGATCGACGACGTCCCCGTCGACGTCGCGACCCTGCTCGACCTCGCCCGTGACGCCGCCCACGGCGTGGCCCGGCCCGCGGCTCCGCTGACGACGTTCCTCGTCGGCTACGCGGCCGCCCGCGCCGAGGCCAACGGCGGGGACCCGGCCCTGGCCGTCGCCGAGGCCTCCCGCAAGGCCGCCGACCTGGCGCTGCGCTGGGCCGCCGAAGCCCAGCCCCCACACCCCGAGGAGACCGGCTCCGGATGACCCGTACCGACGCCGACGGCGCCCTGGACGAGGCGCTCGCCCTGGTCAGCCGCACCCCCGACCCCGGCGGCGCCGGCGGCCACCGTGCCGCCCCCTGGCTGCGCGCCCGCGAGGCCGCCGCCCGGGCCGGCACGGCCGTGCCGGCCCGCACCCACCGGGTGCCCTTCACGGACGCGCTCGGCGAGGTGCTGACCGCACCGCTCGAAGCCCTCAGCGACCTGCCCTCCTTCGACACCTCGGCCATGGACGGCTGGGCCGTCGCCGGCCCCGGCCCCTGGCGCGTCCGCCCCGGCGACGGGGTCCTCGCGGGGGACGAGCCGCCCGAGCCGCTCGCCGACGGCGAAGCCGTGCGCATCGCCACCGGCGCCCGCGTGCCCGCCGACACCACCGCCGTGATCCGCAGCGAGCACGCGCGCGAGTCCGGCACCCAGCTGTACTCCGACCGGCCCGTGAACACCGGGCAGGACGTCCGCCCGCGCGGCCAGGAGTGCCGTTCGGGCGATCTGCTGCTCCCGGTGGGCTCCCTCGTCACCCCGGCCGTGCTCGGCCTCGCCGCGGCCGCCGGGTACGACGAGCTGGTCACCCGGCCCCGGCCCCGCGTGGAGATCCTCGTCCTCGGCGACGAACTGCTCACCGAAGGCCGTCCGCACGACGGGCTGATCCGGGACGCGCTCAGCCCCATGCTCGGCCCCTGGATCACCCGGCTCGGTGCCGAGGTCATCGGCACGCGCCGGCTCGGCGACGACCCGGCCGGTGCCGAGGCCCTGCTGAAGGCGGTGACCTCCTCCACCGCCGACGTCGTCGTCACCACCGGCGGCACCGCCTCCGGCCCCGTCGACCACGTCCACCCCGTGCTGGAGCGCGCGGGGGCCGAGCTGCTCGTGGACGGAGTCGCCGTGCGCCCCGGGCACCCGATGCTGCTGGCCCGCATCGGCGACCGGGAGGGGGCCCGCCACGTGGTCGGCCTGCCCGGGAACCCGCTCGCCGCCGTGTCCGGGCTGCTGACCCTCGCCGAACCGCTGCTGCGCGCCCTCGCCGGCCGCCGCCAGCGGCCCCGCTACACCGTCCCGGTGGAGGGCGACGTGCCCGGCCACCCGTACGACACCCGGCTCGTGCCGGTGCTGCTGACCGACGAACACGCCGTACCGCTGCGCTACAACGGCCCGGCGATGCTGCGCGGGGTGGCGGGCGCCGACGCGCTGGCCGTCGTACCGCCGCACGGTGCGCGGTCGGGGCAGGAACTGGAGATCCTCGACCTGCCCTGGGCTTCGGGAGGATGTTTCACGTGAAACTCCACGGCCAGGACGCCATGGCGCGCGGCGCCGACGAGAAGCTCGTCTCACGCCGCATCAAACTCCCCAAGCGGGAGGTCGAGAAGCCGCTGCGGCAGGTCACCCGCCGCCTGCTGATGGCCCTCTTCGTGATGTGCCTGACGGTGCTGATCGTCTGGCTCGACCGCGGGGGCTACCACGACAACGCCAACGACTCGGTCGACTTCCTCGACTGCGTCTACTACGCGACCGTGACCCTGTCGACCACGGGCTACGGCGACATCGTCCCGTACAGCGACAGCGCGCGGCTGGTCAACGTCCTGCTGATCACCCCGCTGCGCGTGCTGTTCCTGATCATCCTGGTCGGCACCACCCTGGAGGTGCTGACCGAACGCACCCGCCAGGAGTGGCGGCTCAACCGCTGGAGGAAGAACTTGCGCGAGCACACGGTCGTCGTCGGCTTCGGCACCAAGGGCCGCTCCGCCCTGCAGACGCTGCTGGCGACCGGCCTCCCGAAGGAGCAGGTCGTCATCGTCGACCCGAGTGCCAAGGTCATCGACATCGCCAACGCGGAGGGCTTCACCGGGGTCGTCGGCGACGCCACCCGCTCCGAAGTCCTGCTGCGGGCGGAGGTCCAGAAGGCCCGTCAGATCGTCATCGCCACCCAGCGCGACGACACCGCCGTCCTGGTGACGCTGACGGCCCGCCAGCTCAACCGGGGCGCCAAGATCGTGGCGGCGGTCCGCGAGGAGGAGAACGCGCCGCTGCTGAAGCAGTCCGGCGCGGACGCGGTCATCACGAGCGCGAGCGCCGCGGGACGTCTGCTGGGCCTGTCGGTGCTCAGCCCCAGCGCGGGCACCGTGATGGAGGACCTGATCCATCAGGGCAGCGGCCTGGACCTGATCGAACGGCCCGTCAACAGGTCGGAGGTGGGCCGCAGCGTCCGCGACACCGGCGACCTCGTCGTCAGCGTCCTGCGCGGACACCGGCTGCTCCCGTACGACGACCCGCACGCGAGCCCGCTCCAGCTGACGGACCGCCTGATCACCATCGTCCGGGCGGTACCGCCGACCGGCCCCCAGGTGACCCTGGGCCCGGCGGAGTAGGGCCGGTAGATTCCGGGCCATGCATGCGATCACGATCGAGCAGCCCGGCGGCCCCGAGGCCCTGGTCTGGGCCGAAGTACACGATCCGGTGGCGGGCGAGGGGGAGGTGCTCGTCGAGGTCGCGGCGAGCGCCGTGAACCGCGCCGACGTCCTGCAGCGGCAGGGGTTCTACGATCCGCCGCCGGGCGCCTCCCGGTACCCCGGCCTGGAATGCTCCGGGCGGATCGTCGCGCTCGGGCCGGGCGTGTCCGGCTGGGCGGTGGGCGACGAGGTGTGCGCGCTGCTGTCCGGCGGCGGGTACGCGCAGAAGGTCGCCGTCCCGGCGGGGCAGCTGCTGCCGGTCCCGGAGGGCGTGGACCTGGTGACGGCGGCCGCGCTGCCGGAGGTCGTCGCGACGGTCTGGTCCAACGTCTTCATGGTGGCGGGCCTGCGTCCGGGCGAGACCCTCCTGGTGCACGGCGGCTCCAGCGGCATCGGCACCATGGCGGTCCAGCTGGGCAAGGCCGTCGGGGCGCGGGTGGCGGTGACCGCGGGCGGCAAGGAGAAGCTCGCCCGCTGCGCGGAGCTGGGCGCGGACGTCCTGATCGACTACCGCGAGCAGGACTTCGTCGAGGAGCTGCGGGCCGCGACGGGCGGGGCCGGGGCGGACGTGATCCTGGACATCATGGGCGCGAAGTACCTCGCGCGGAACCTGGACGCGCTGGCCGTGAACGGCCGGCTCGCGGTGATCGGGCTCCAGGGCGGGGTGAAGGCGGAGCTGGACCTGCGCACCCTGCTGGCCAAGCGGGCGGCGGTCACGGCAACCTCGCTGCGCGCCCGCCCGCTGGAGGAGAAGGCGGCGATCATCGCGGCCGTACGCGAGCACGTCTGGCCGCTGATCGCGGCGGGCCGGGTCCGCCCGGTGGTCCACGCGGCGTACCCGATCGCCCAGGCCCCGGAAGCCCACCGGGTCCTGGAGGCCAGCACCCACGTGGGCAAGCTCCTGCTGACGCTCTGACGTACCGGGCGGGTCCGCTGCGCGGGCTGGATTCGCGCAGCGGATTTCAGCCCCGCCGGCGTTCGAGGCGCTGGGGTCTGGGGGTGGAGCCCCCAGGAGGGGTCCGGGCGCAGCCCGGGGAACGGGCGAAGGGCGGGGCGGGGAGCAGCCCGCGCAGCGGCCCCCACCCGCACCCCGCACCACCGCCCGGCCAGGGCACGGGCGGCCGCCTACAGGCTGCGCAACAGCACCGCCGGGTTCTCCACGCAGTCGGCCACGTACCGCAGGAAGCCGCCCGCCGCCCCGCCGTCGCAGACGCGGTGGTCGAAGGTCAGGGAGAGCTGCACGACCTGGCGGACGGCCAGCTCGCCCCGGTGGACCCACGGCTTCGGGATGATCCGGCCCACGCCGAGCATGGCCGCCTCGGGGTGGTTGATGATCGGCGTGGAGCCGTCCACTCCGAACACCCCGTAGTTGTTCAGGGTGAACGTGCCGCCGGTCAGGTCGGACGGGGCCAGCTTCCCGGCCCGGGCCAGCTCGGTGAGCCGGGCGAACTCCGCCGACAGGGACTCCGGGCTGCGCGTGTGGGCGTCCCGGACCACCGGGACCATCAGCCCCCGCCCGGTCTGCGCGGCGAAGCCCAGGTGCACGGCCGGGAGCCGGACGATCTCGTTGGCGGCGAGGTCCACCGTGGAGTTGAGCTCGGGGTACTTGGCGAGTGCGGCCGTGCAGATCCGGGCGAACAGCGCGAGCACCGAGATCTTCGGCCCGTCCACGGCGTTCATCGCGGCCCGCGCCGCCATCAGCTCGGTGGCGTCCGCGTCGACCCAGCACGTGGCCTCGGGGATCTCGCGCCGGCTGCGCGAGAGCTTCTCCGCCACGGCGCCCCGCAGCCCCTTGAGCGGGATCCGCTCCCCCGTCGGGGCGGCGGCCGGCGCGGCGGCCACGGGCTCGGGGGCCCGGAGCGCGGCTTCCACGTCGGCCCGCAGGATCAGGCCCTCCGGCCCGGATCCGCGCAGCGCCCGCAGGTCGACCCCGTTGTCCCGGGCCAGCTTGCGCACGAGCGGCGAGATCACCGGCACCGGCCCGGCGGCAACCACCGGAGCCACGGGAGCCGCGGGAGCCACCGGGACCGGGGCCGGGGCCGCGACGGGCGCCGACACCGCGGCGGTGACGGGTCGCACCCGCCGCCGACGCGCCGGGCGCGAGTGGTCCGAGCCGTAGCCGATCAGCGGCCGGGGCGCGTCGGCGGAGGCCTGCGCGTCCGCGACGGCCTCCACCGCCCCGGCGGGCGCCGACTCCGCGCCCACCGCCACGGTGATCAGCGGGGCGCCGACCGGCAGCTCCTCGCCCTCCTCGCCGAACCGGGCGGTGACCACACCGCCGTACGGGCAGGGCACCTCCACCATCGCCTTGGCCGTCTCGACCTCGACGACCGGCTGGTCGATGGCGACGACGTCGCCCACCGCCACCAGCCACCGCACGATCTCGGCCTCGGTCAGGCCCTCGCCGAGGTCGGGCAGCTTGAATTCCATGACCTGCGGCATCAGTTCTCCCACTGCAGGCGGGCCACGGCGTCGAGGATCCGCTCCACGCCGGGCAGGTGGTACTTCTCCAGCATCGGAGGCGGGTACGGGATGTCGAAGCCCGTCACGCGCAGCACCGGAGCCTCCAGGTGGTGGAAGCAGCGCTCCATCACGCGGGCGGCGATCTCCGCGCCCGGTCCGCCGAAGCCGCCGGCCTCGTGGACCACGACCGCGCGCCCGGTACGGCGTACGGAGGCCACGACGGTCTCCTCGTCGAAGGGGACGAGGGAGCGCAGGTCCAGGACCTCCAGGTCCCAGCCCTCCTCGCGGGCGGCCTCGGCAGCCTCCAGGCAGAGCGGCAGCGAGGGGCCGTACGTGATCAGGGTGGCGCTCGTTCCGGCCCGGCGAACCAGGGCCTTTCCGATGCCCGGGACGGCCGCGGGGGCCTCCGGGGACCACTGCGCCTTGGACCAGTAGAGCCGCTTCGGCTCCAGGAAGACCACCGGGTCGTCGCTCGCGATCGACTCGCGCAGCAGCCCGTACGCGTCCTCGACCGTCGCCGGGGTCACGACGGTGAGCCCGGGGGTGGCCGTGTAGTAGGCCTCGGAGGAGTCGCAGTGGTGCTCGACGCCGCCGATCCCGCCGCCGTACGGCACGCGGATGGTGATCGGCAGCGGCATCTTGCCCCGGGTGCGGTTGCGCATCTTCGCCACGTGCGAGATGAGCTGCTCGAAGGCGGGGTAGGCGAACGCGTCGAACTGCATCTCCACGACCGGCCGCAGCCCGTACATGGCCATGCCGACGGCGGTGCCCAGGATGCCGGCCTCGGCGAGCGGGGTGTCCGTGACGCGGTCCTCGCCGAACTCCTTCACGAGCCCGTCGGTGATCCGGAAGACCCCGCCGAGCGCACCGACGTCCTCGCCCATCACGTGAACGGTCGGGTCCTCGGCCATCGCGTCGCGCATGGCCCGGGTCAGGGCCTGCGCCATCGTGGCGGGCTTGGCGGCGACGGTCGTCATCACTCGCCCTCCGCTTCCAGCTCGGCGCGCAGCATGGCGGCCTGCTCGCGCAGCCGGCCGGTCTGCTCCGCGTAGACGTGCGCGAACAGGTCCATCGGGTCGGTCACGGGATCGGCGTTCATCCGCTCGCGGAGGTCCGCCGCCATCGCCTCGGCCGCGTCGCGCGCCTCCTGGATGCCCTCGGCGTCCAGGATCCCGCGGGCGGTCAGCTCGCGCTCCAGCAGCTGCACCGGGTCGTGCGCCTTCCAGGCCTCGACCTCGGCGTCGGTGCGGTAGCGGGTGGCGTCGTCGGCGTTCGTGTGGGCCTCCATCCGGTAGGTGACGGCCTCGATCAGGGTCGGTCCGCCGCCCGCGCGGGCCCGCTTCACCGCCTCGGTGAGGACCTCGTGCATGGCGGCGACGTCGTTGCCGTCGACCAGCCGGCCGGGCATCCCGTAGCCCACGGCCTTGTGGGCGAGGGTGGGGGCCGCGGTCTGCTTGGCGAGCGGGACGGAGATCGCGAAGCCGTTGTTCTGGACGAGGAAGACCACCGGGGCCTGCCAGACGGCGGCGAAGTTCAGCGCCTCGTGGAAGTCGCCCTCGCTGGTGCCGCCGTCGCCGACCATGGCGAGCGCGACGACCTCGTCGCCGCGCAGCCGCGCGGCGTGCGCCAGGCCCACCGCGTGCGGCAGCTGGGTGGCGAGGGGGGTGCACAGGGGGGCTATGCGGTGCTCGCGGGGGTCGTACCCGGTGTGCCAGTCGCCGCGGAGCAGCGTCAGCGCCTGTACGGGGTCCAGTCCGCGCGCCACGGCCGCGAGGGTGTCGCGGTAGCTCGGGAAGAGCCAGTCCTGCTCCTCCAGGACCAGCGCGGCCGCGATCTCGGCGGCCTCCTGCCCGACGGTGGAGGGGTACACGGCGAGACGGCCCTGCTTGGTCAGGGCGGTGGCCTGCGCGTTGTAGCGGCGGCCTCGGACGAGCTCGGCGTAGTACCGGCGCATGAGCGCGGGGTCGAGCTCCTCCGCCGCCGGAGTGCCCAGCACCCGGTAGGGCTCGGGGTCCGGCAGCAGCGGCGCGGCCTCCGTGCGGGGCCTCCAGGCGGGCGGCGGGGTGACACGGTGCGACGCACCGGCACCGGGCAGCTCTTGGACCGTCATGGCGGCGTACACCTCCTCGTGGGAAGCGGGCTGGGGGCGCCACCGGGTGTGAGGCGCCTCACCAACCGATTGTTCGGTCGTTGGCGCAATTTGGCTACAGGCGGCTCCAGGCTGTGGACAAAGTGGCGGCGGGGCCATGGGATGGGTGCAGGACGTCCAGGAGAGGGAGGCAGTGGGCAATGCCGGATGAACAAATGGCCGGAGCGGGTTCCGCACCGGTCCCACCGGGGGGCGCACCTTCGGGCCCACCCGTGCCGCCACGCCCCCTGGACCCCATCGACCGTTCGATCATGCGGTTGCTCCAGGCGGACGGCCGTGCGTCCATACGGTCGGTGGCGGAGCAGGTGCACGTCTCCCGGGCCAACGCGTACGCGCGGATCAACCGGCTGATGGACGACGGGGTGATCCGCGGGTTCACCGCCCGGGTCAACCACGAGCGGGCGGGCCAGGGCGCGTCGGCGTACATCACGCTGAAGATCGTCCAGAACTCCTGGCGGACGGTGCGCGAGAAGTTGCGGGAGCTGCCGGGCGCGGCGCACATCGCGCTGGTCAGCGGGGATTTCGACGTCCTGCTGCTGGTCCACACGCCGGACAACCGCACGCTGCGGGAGCTGGTCCTGACCCGCCTCCAGTCCATCCCGGAGGTGCTGTCCACGCGCACGCTGCTGGTGTTCGAGGAAACGGATCTGCTGGACCCGGGTCCGTCGGGCGGCCCCGCCCTCGCGGAGGACTGAGCGGGGCCGGGAGGGCGGGCCGGGGCCGGGCCGGGAGGCCCGCCCCGGCCGGGCTAGGCGGCCTTGGTGCGCAGGCCGTCCAGGGCCATGCTGACCACCGCGTCCGCGAGCTGGTCGGGGGTGGTGCCCGGATGCGGGCGGTACCACTCGACCAGCGAGTTCACCATGCCGAACAGCAGGCGGGTGGCGAGCCGGATGTCCACGTCGGCGCGCAGGTCCCCGTCGGCGGCGGCGGCCTTGAGGAGTTCCGCGACCTGGTGGTCGAACTCCCGGCGGCGCTCCAGGGCCCAGCGCTCGGTGCGGGTGTTGCCGCGCACCCGCAGCAGGAGGGTGACGTAGGGCAGTTCCGCGACCAGGACCTCGACCGTGCGGCGCGTGACGTACTCGACGCGCGTGACCGCGCGGCCCCGTACGGCGCCCGGCTCGTCCAGGATCCCGAACAGGCCGTCCAGGGCCCGGCTGACGGCCCGGTGGAGGAGCTCCTCCTTGCCCGCGACGTGGTGGTAGATCGAGGACTTGGAGATCCCGGCGGCCTTGGAGAGGTGCTCCATCGAGGTGCCGTCGTAGCCGCGCTCGTTGAAGACCTGCACGGCCACGGACAGCAGCGTCTCCGGGGTGTAGGTGTCCCGCCTGGCCGTGGTCACTCGGTGCCCTCCTCTTCCCCGTCCTCGTCCTCGCCGGCCTCGTAGCCCAGCTTGAACAGTGCCAGCGAGGGCGCGTAGCGCCCGCCGGGACAGCGCTCGTCGAGGTGGTGCAGCAGGTCGTACGCCCAGTCGCGGCCGAGCCGGTCGTGCCATTCGGCGGGGCCGAGCGGGTAGTTCACGCCGAGCCGCATCGCGGTGTCGACGTCCTCCGCGGTGGCCACCCCGCGCGCCACGGCGTCGGCGGTGAGGTCGATGAGCATCGCGACGGTCCGGGCGACGATCATGCCGGGGACGTCGCCGATGACGGAGACCTTCTTGCCGAGCTTCTGGAAGAGGCCGATCGCCTCGGCGAGGGTGCGCTCGGTGGTGTCCTCGCTGGCGGACAGCGCGATCCGGGTCGCGTCGCGGTAGTCGAGCGCGAGGTCGAAGTAGACGACGTCGGCGAACTCGACCGAGGTCTTGCCGTCCGCGAGCACCAGCTGGCCCTCGCCGGGCAGCTGGATGTACGGGCCCCCGTGCCCGGTGGCGGTGACCGCGATCCCGGCCTCCTCCATGAGGCCGGCCAGGGCGGCGGCCGGGCCGAGGTCGCCGACGACGGTGACCTTCTCCGGCGCCTCCTCGGGGCCCGCCGTGTGCGGGGCGGGCGCGTCGGCGTCCCCGGCGTACGGGAACCAGCCGTGCCCGGACTTGCGGCCGAGGCGGCCCGCCTGGACCAGGCGGCGCTGGGCGAGCGAGGGGGTGAACTTGGGGCTCCGGAAGAAGGAGTCCCAGACGGAGCGGGTGACGGCCTCGTTGACGTCCTGGCCGATCAGGTCGGTCAGCTGGAACGGGCCCATCTTGAAGCCGCCGCTCTCGCGCAGGACGGCGTCGATGGTGGCGGGGTCGGCGCCCTGCTCCTCGTACACCGCGAAGGCCTCGGCGTAGAAGGGGCGGGCGATCCGGTTGACGATGAAGCCGGGGGTGTCGGCGCAGCGGACGGGCGTCTTCCCCCAGCCGAGGACGGTGCGGTACGCGCGCTCGGCGGCGGCCGGGTCGGTCGCGTGGCCGCTGACCACCTCGACGAGGGGGAGCAGCGGGGCCGGGTTGAAGAAGTGCAGTCCGAGGAAGCGGCCGGGGTGCGCCAGGCCGGCGGCGAGCTCGGTGACGGAGAGGGAGGAGGTGTTGGTCGCCAGCAGCGCGTCCGGCGAGACCACTCCTTCGAGGGCCGCGAACAGCTCGCGCTTGACGGCGACGTCCTCGACGATGGCCTCGATCACCAGGGCGGCGGAGGCGACTCCGGTCAGGGTGTCGGCGGACTCCAGCCGGCCGACGGCGTCGTCGGCCTCGGCCCGGTCCAGCCGGCCCTTGGCGACCAGCCGCTCGACCCGGCCGGCCACGGTCTGGACGGCCTCGCGGGCCCGCTCGGGCGCGGAGTCGTAGAGGCGTACGCGATGACCTGCGAGGAGAGCGACCTGGGCGATGCCCTGGCCCATGGTTCCGGCGCCGACGACCGCCACAGTGCGAGCCCGCTCGATTGCTGTCATGTCCTGATCCTCCCGCACGCGGTTGTCCACAGGTCTGCCGGGCCCTCTTGTACCGACCGATCGTTCGGTTACTCTAACTCCAGTCTGCTCTTCTTCACCCGCCCCAGCCCGATCCCAGCCTGACTCCAGCCTGTTCCCAGTCTGCGAACCAGCCTGATCCCGCCCGGCTCAACGAGGAGTTGGTCCCTGATGGCCGCCGAGCTCACCGTCCCCCAGCTTTCCGAGAAGCACCGGACCACCCTGGACCAGGCGCTGGATGCCATCCGCAGCCGCGCCTACTGGTCCCCGCACCCCGAGCACCCCAAGGCCTACGGGGAGACCGCCCCGGCCGACGGGCTCGCCGCCTTCGAGGCGGTCCGCGGCACCCGCTTCGACCTGGGGCAGCCCGGCACCGACGGCTGGGCGGGCGGCGAGGTCTCGCCGTTCGGCCCCGAGCTGGGCGTGGAGTACCCGCACGTCGACCCGGACGTGCTGCTGCCCGCGATGAAGGCCGGGATCGCCGCCTGGCGGGACGCCGGACCCGAGACCCGCGCCCTGGTCTGCATCGAGGTCCTCGCCCGCATCTCCGCCCGCACCCACGAGTTCGCGCACGCGGTCATGCACACCAGCGGCCAGGCCTTCATGATGGCCTTCCAGGCGGGCGGCCCCCACGCGCAGGACCGCGGCCTGGAGGCGGTGGCCTACGCGTACGAGGAGCAGACCCGCGTCCCCGGGCAGGCCGCCTGGTCGAAGCCGCAGGGCAAGAAGGACCCGCTGGAGCTCGGCAAGACCTTCACGGCCGTGCCGCGCGGCATCGCGCTGATGATCGGCTGCAACACCTTCCCCACCTGGAACGGCTACCCCGGCCTGTTCGCCTCCCTCGCCACCGGCAACGCCGTCCTGGTCAAGCCGCACCCGCGCGCCGTGCTGCCGCTGGCGCTGACCGTGCGGGTGGCCCGCGAGGTCCTGGCCGAGGCCGGCTTCGACCCGAACCTCGTGGCCCTGGCCGTCGAGCGGCCGGGCGAGGGCATCGCCAAGACCCTGGCCGTCCGCCCCGAGATCAAGCTCGTCGACTACACCGGGTCGACCGAGTTCGGCGACTGGCTGGAGGCCAACGCCCGCCAGGCGCAGGTCTACACGGAGAAGGCCGGCGTCAACACGGTCGTCGTCGACTCCACGGACGACTACAAGGGCATGCTGTCCAACCTGGCCTTCTCCCTGTCCCTGTACAGCGGCCAGATGTGCACCACCCCGCAGAACCTGCTGATCCCCCGCGACGGCATCGACACGGACGCCGGCCGCAAGTCGTACGACGAGGTCGTCGCCGACCTCGCGGCCTCGGTCGGCGGCCTGCTGGGCGACGACGCCCGCGCCAACGCGCTGCTGGGCGCGCTGGTCAACCCGGACGTCAAGACCCGGCTGGAGGCCGCGGCCGGCCTCGGCGAGGTCGCGCTGGCCTCCCGCGAGGTGGCCAACCCCGAGTTCCCCGACGCGGTCGTGCGCACCCCGGTGATCGTGAAGCTGGACGCCGGCAAGCCCGACCCGGAGGCGGCCTACCTGTCCGAGTGCTTCGGCCCGGTCTCCTTCGCGGTGGCGGTGGACTCCACGGCGGACGCCCTCGACCTGCTGCGCCGTACGGTGCGGGAGAAGGGCGCCATGACCGTGGGCGCGTACACCACGTCCGCGGACACCGAGCGGGCCATCGAGGAGGTCTGCCTGGAGGAGTCGGCGCAGCTGTCCCTGAACCTCACGGGCGGGGTCTTCGTCAACCAGACGGCGGCCTTCTCCGACTTCCACGGCTCCGGCGGCAACCCGGCCGCCAACGCCGCGCTGTGCGACGGGGCGTTCGTCGCCAACCGCTTCCGCGTGGTGGAGGTCCGCCGCCAGGGCTAGGGGGTCTCCGGGTCCTTCGGCCCGCCCCAGTGGAACAGGGTCATGGCCACGCTGGTGGCCAGGTTGTAGCTGGACACCTGGGGGCGCATCGGCAGCGCCACCAGGTGGTCGGCCCGGGCGCGCAACTCGGGCGAGATGCCGTGCCGCTCCGACCCGAAGGCGAGCAGCGCGTCGTCGGGCAGGACGAGGCCGCGGATGTCCTCGCCCCCCGCGTCGAGCGCGTACACCGGGCCCGGCGGGAGCTCCTCCAGCTCCAGCCGGTCCACGGTGGTCGCGTAGTGCAGCCCGGCGCCGGCCCGGACCACGTTCGGGTGCCAGGGGTCGAGGTCGCCCCGGGTCACCACGCCGGTGGCCCCGAAGCCGGCGGCGAGGCGGACGACGGCGCCGACGTTGCCGAGGTTGCGGGGGTTGTCGAGCAGCACGACGGGGGCCGTCCGGGGCGTCCGCGCCAGCGCGGCCCGTCCGGCCTCCCGGCCGGGGCGCACGGCGAGCGCGGCGACCCCGGTGGGGTGCACGCGGGGCAGCAGCTCCTTCAGCGGGGCCTGCCGCACCAGCCGGGCCACCGCCTCCTCCACATCGGGCGCCAGCCCGGCGGCCAGCGCCCGTACGCCCTCGGGCTCATCGGCCACGACGACCAGCACCTCGGCCCCGAACCGCAGGGCGTGCTTCAGCGCGTGGAACCCGTCGAGCAACACGACGTCGTCCCGCCCGGCGATCCCGGCCCATGCGCTCAGCTGCTCACTCATGCCCCGACCCTACGGGGCGCCGCCGCGCGCCCGTCGCCTCAGTCGCCGGCGGGGCTGCTTACAGCCTCGCCGGCGATTGAGGCGCGAGGGTCTGCGGGCGGAGCCCCCAGGAGCGGTCCGGGCGCAGCCCGGGGAACGGAGGAAGGGCGGGTAGGGGACCAGCGCCGCAGGCCGGCCACCCGCGCCCCCACCCACACCAGCAACCCCGTCGGCAGGAACACCGCGTCCGCGGCGATCATCGCCAAAGAGAAGAACGGCAGGCCCAGCAGCACCGCGATCCCCGCGTGCTCCAGCATCATCACCGCCAGCAGCACGTTCTTGACCCGCCGGTTGAACAGCGTGAACGGGAACGCCACCTGCACCAGCACGGTCCCGTACGTCAGCAGCATCACCACCGTCCCGCTGGACGCCACCAGCTCCGACAGCCCGGGCCACGGGGTGAAGTAGTCCAGGCTCAGCGGGTAGTACAGCGCGGTCCCGTCCTGCCACCGCGAGCCCTGGATCTTGTACCAGCCGGCGGTGGCGTAGATCAGGCACACCTCGGCCGCGATCACCAGCATCCCGGCGTTGTGCAGCAGGTTCGCGAGCACGTCGAGGGTGGCCCGCCGCTCGCCCCCGGGTTCGTACCGGTCGGCCAGCCACCACAGGGCCGTCCCGGTCCACAGGGTGGCGAAGAGCACGAGCCAGAGCGTGCCGAAGTGCCCGTTCAGCACCCCGTACGCGAATCCGGCGCCCAGGACCGCCCACAGCACCGGCCCCGCGGCCCCCGCGGTCGCCGAGCCCCGCAGCCGCGCCCGGCGGGCGTCCAGCGACCACACCTGCCCGCAGCGGGTCAGCACGAGGTAGACCGCCATCAGGTGGATGACGTTGTCCCCGCCGTCCCCCATGAACACGCTGCGGTTCTGCAGCGACAGCACCCCGATCATGAACAGGACCGACGCGGCGCGCGTCCGCCAGCCCAGCACCAGCAGGACGCTCGCGAGCAGGGAGAGCGCGTACACGGCCTCGAACCACAGCGTCGAGTCCGACCACATCAGCACCGTGAAGGCGCGGTTCGAGGCGATCAGCCGCTCGGCCAGCTGCCAGCTCCACGGCCCGTCGGGGCCGTACAGCTCGTGCCGGTGGGGGAACTCCCGCAGCAGGAAGAACAGCCAGGTCGCGGCGAAGCCGATGCGTACGACGGCGCTCTGGTGGGGGCCTAGCGCCCGTCCGGAGGCCTGCGCGACCGCGCGCGCGAGGGCGCTCCTCACACGTTCCACCACGGCAGCTCCCGGTAGTACGTCTGGGTGTCGGTCTTCTCCCCGCTCCAGGCGGGCGCGGCCACGGCCCGGGTCGCCGAGCGCAGCTGGATCCGTACGATCCGCTCGCCTTCCGGCTTCCCTTCCGGCTTGCCTTCCGGCTTCCCGTCGGCCAGCCGGTCCACGGCGATCCGCTTCAGGTACTGCTCGGCCAGCTCTCCGCGCTCTCCGTCGGCCTTGTTGTCCTCGTCGTGGGAGCCGGTGAAGAAGTCCCAGGCCCTGCGCAGCTCGTTCTGCTCGGTGTGGCTCGGCAGCAGGCCGTGGCGGATCGCCGCGCCGTCCTCGGCGGACAGGTCGCGCCAGTCCCGGGTGACGAGGTCCCCGCCGGCGGTGCGGACCTGGGCGCGGACCTCGACGGCGATGTTCTGCTGGAGCGGGTTGGGCGCGAAGAGCTTCCAGTTCTGTTCGAACTCGGGGTAGATCCAGCCGTCCACGAGCCGGGCGTTCTGCTTGCCGAGGGTGTTGGCCGGCGCGACGTGCAGGAAGACCAGTCCGAGGTGCAGGCAGGCGCCGACGCCCAGGGCCCCCAGGGCAAGGGCCGCGAGGACCCGGTACGGGGCGGACAGGCCCGCGATCCCGGGTGCCCGGGGCGGTGCGGACGGCGCCGGAGCGGCCGACGGAAGGGCTCCTTCCGCAGGCTCGCGCTCGTTCGAATCCATCCCGCCCCGATCATCCGGCGTCCACAGGGTTGCCCACAGAGGTTGACACCCTACGGGCCGCCGTCTCACCATTGAAGAGGATGAACCGAACGATCGGTCGGTCGGGCGGACGGCACACTCTGACAGGGGACCGGGATGGTCGCAGTGACCCCGGAAACGGGCACGTCAGGCACGGTGGACGGCGTGGTGGACGGGCAGTCCGCGGACCTCGGCGCACAGCTCCGTGCGGACTTCGACGCCGCCGTGGCGGCCGACGAGCGCGTGGAGCCCCGGGACTGGATGCCCGAGGAGTACCGCGCCTCCCTGGTCCGGCAGATGGCCCAGCACGCCCACTCCGAGATCATCGGCATGCAGCCCGAGGCCAACTGGATCACCCGCGCGCCCTCCCTGCGCCGCAAGGCGATCCTCATGGCCAAGGTGCAGGACGAGGCGGGCCACGGCCTCTACCTCTACAGCGCCGCCGAGACCCTCGGCACCAGCCGCGACGAGCTGCTCGACAAGCTCCACTCGGGCAAGCAGAAGTACTCCTCGATCTTCAACTACCCCACGCTGACCTGGGCCGACGTCGGCGCCATCGGCTGGCTCGTGGACGGCGCGGCGATCACCAACCAGGTGCCGATCTGCCGCTGCTCCTACGGCCCCTACGCCCGCGCCATGGTCCGGATCTGCAAGGAGGAGTCCTTCCACCAGCGCCAGGGCTACGAGCTGCTCCTCGCCCTCTCGCAGGGCACCGAGGCCCAGCACGCGATGGCACAGGACGCGGTCGACCGCTGGTGGTGGCCCTCGCTGATGATGTTCGGCCCGCCGGACGACGAGTCGGTCCACAGCGCCCAGGCGATGGCCTGGAAGATCAAGCGCCACTCCAACGACGAGCTGCGCCAGCGCTTCGTCGACATCGCCGTCCCGCAGGCCGAGTCGCTGGGCCTGACCCTGCCCGACCCGGACATCAAGTGGAACGAGGAGCGCGGACACCACGACTTCGGCGCCATCGACTGGGCCGAGTTCTGGGACGTCCTCAAGGGCAACGGCCCCTGCAACGAACAGCGGATCAGCCAGCGGCGCACGGCGCACGAGGAAGGCGCCTGGGTCCGCGAGGCCGCCTCCGCCTACGCCGCGAAGCACACCAGCACCGGACGAGAGGTACAGGCATGACGCAGAACTGGCCCCTGTGGGAGGTGTTCGTGCGCTCGCGCCGCGGCCTCTCGCACACGCACGCGGGAAGCCTGCACGCCCCCGACGCGGAAATGGCCCTGCGCAACGCACGCGACCTCTACACGCGGCGCAACGAGGGCGTCTCCATCTGGGTCGTGCCCTCCACCGAGATCACCGCCTCCTCGCCGGACGAGCGGGACCCGTTCTTCGCCCCGTCCGCCGACAAGCCCTACCGCCACCCGACCTTCTACGAGATCCCCGAGGGGGTGCGCCACCTGTGAGCGCCGGCACCGACACCCGCACCGCGGCCGCCCTCGCCCTCGGCGACGACGCGCTGATCCTCTCCCACCGCCTCGGCGAGTGGGCGGGCCACGCCCCCGTCCTGGAGGAGGAGGTCGCCCTGGCCAACATCGCCCTCGACCTGCTCGGGCAGGCCCGCGTCCTGCTGTCCATGGCGGGCGACGAGGACGAGCTGGCCTTCCTGCGCGAGGAGCGCTCCTTCCGCAACCTCCAGCTGGTCGAGCAGCCCAACGGGGACTTCGCCCACACCATCGCCCGCCAGCTCTACTTCTCCTTCTACCAGCACGAGCTGTACACGGACCTCGCCGCCGGGGACGGCCCGTTCGCCCCGCTCGCGGCCAAGGCCGTGAAGGAGACCGCCTACCACCGGGACCACGCCGAGCAGTGGACGCTGCGCCTCGGCGACGGCACCGAGGAGAGCCGGTCCCGGATGCGCACGGGGCTGGACGCCCTGTGGAAGTACACCGGGGAGATGTTCCTGCCCGTCGAGGGCCTCGGCCTGGACCGGGCCGCCATGGAGGCCCTGGAGGGCCGCTGGCTGGCCGCGCTGGGCGACGTACTGGACCGGGCGGGCCTCGCCCTGCCCGAGGGGCCGCGTACCGGCGCCTGGGCCGCCGGAGCGGGCCGCCAGGGTCTGCACACGGAGCCGTTCGGGCGGATGCTCGCCGAGATGCAGCACCTGCACCGCAGCCACCCCGGAGCGTCGTGGTGAGCGCCGGGGCCGGGACCACCCGCCTGGAGGCGGAGCTGGCCGAGCTGGCGGGTTCCGTCCCCGACCCCGAACTGCCCGTGCTGACCCTGGCGGAGCTGGGCGTCATGCGCGGGGTGCGGATGCACGAGGACGGTCACGCCGAGGTGGTCCTGACCCCGACGTACACCGGCTGCCCGGCCATCGAGGCCATGTCCGCCGACATCGAGCGCGTCCTCACCGGCCACGGCATCCCCGAGGTACGGGTCACCACGGTGCTGTCCCCGGCCTGGTCCACCGACGACATCAGCGCCGAGGGCCGCCGCAAGCTGGCCGAGTTCGGCATCGCGCCGCCCCGCCCGCACTCCACCGGCGGACCGGTACCGCTGACCCTGTCGGTGCGCTGCCCGAACTGCGGCTCGACCGACACCGAGCTGCTTAGCCGCTTCTCCTCCACCGCGTGCAAGGCGCTGCGCCGCTGCGTCGCCTGCCGCGAACCGTTCGACCACTTCAAGGAGCTGTAGATGGCCGCACCCCGCCACGGCGCGTTCCACCCGCTGACGGTGGCGGCAGTCGACCGGCTCACCGACGACTCGGTGGCGCTGACCCTCCGGGTCCCCGAGGAACTGCGCGAGGACTACCGCCACGCCCCCGGCCAGCACCTGACGCTGCGCCGCGGCGCCGCCGAGGGCGCCGAGGTCCGCCGCACCTACTCGATCTGCTCCCCCGCCCCGGCCCCCGACGGCCCCGGTCCGGCCGAACTGCGGGTGGGCGTGCGCCTGGTGGAGGGCGGCGAGTTCTCCACGTTCGCGCACAAGGAGGTCGCCGCCGGCGACGTGCTGGACGTGATGGTCCCGGCCGGCCGGTTCGTGCTGGACCCGGCCGCCGCCCCGCAGGGCGCGCACTACGCGGCGGTCGTCGGCGGCAGCGGCATCACCCCCGTGCTGTCGATCGCCGCCTCGGTGCTGGCCGCGCGGCCCGACGCCCGGTTCTGCCTGGTGCGCGCCGACCGCACGGCGGCGTCGACGATGTTCCTGGAGGAGGTGGCCGACCTCAAGGACCGCTACCCCGACCGCTTCCAGCTGGTCACCGTGCTCTCCCGCGAGGAGCAGGAGGCCGGGCTGCCGTCCGGGCGGCTCGACGAGGCGCGGCTGGTGTCCCTGCTGCCCGCGCTGCTGCCCGTCGGGGAGGTGACGGGCTGGTTCCTGTGCGGCCCCTACGGTCTGGTGACCGGCGCGGAGCGGGCCCTGGGCGCGCTGGGCGTCGGCCGGACCCGGGTGCACGAGGAGATCTTCCACGTCGAGGACACCGCCCCCGCGACCGAGGCGCGCGCCGTCCCGTCCCCCGCCCACGGCCGGGTGACCGCCCGGCTCGACGGCCGCTCGGGCACCTGGCCCGTACAGGACGGCGAGTCCCTGCTGGACACCGTGCTGCGCAACCGCGCGGACGCCCCGTACGCCTGCAAGGGCGGGGTGTGCGGCACCTGCCGGGCCTTCGTGGTCTCCGGCGAGGTGCGGATGGAGCGCAACTTCGCGCTGGAGGCGGAGGAGACGGACGCCGGGTTCGTCCTGGCCTGCCAGTCCCACGCCATGACGGAGGAAGTGGAGATCGACTTCGACCGGTAGGCCGGCGGCCCTCCGGATCGTCCGGGGCCTGTCCAATTGCCGCACACTGCTCTATCTTGACGCACCGTCAGTTCAGGGCGTCAGCCGGTGCGCGCAGGAGGACAGGCAGTGGACTTCACCTTCACCGAGGAACAGCAGGCCGCCGTCGAGGCCGCGCGGGCCGTCTTCGCCGACGTCGCCCCCGACGGCGTGCCCAGCCCCGCGCTCACGCCCGGGGCCGTCGCCGACGACTTCGACCGGCCGCTGTGGGCCCGGCTCGCCGGCTCCGACCTGCTGGGCCTCGTCCTCGCCGAGGAGCACGGCGGGGCAGGCCTCGACGCCATAGCCCTGTGCCTCGTCCTGCGCGAAGCGGCGCGGGTGCTGGCCCGGGTGCCCCTGCTGGAGCACTGCGCCACCGCCATGGCCGTCCAGGCCCACGGCAGCCCCGAGCTGGCCTCGGCCCTGCTGCCCGGCGCCGCGGACGGCACCCTCGTCCTCACCGCGGCGGCGCACGGCCGGACCGGCCACGACCCCGCCGAACTCGCCGTCACCGCACGCCGCGAGGGCACGGACTGGCTCCTGGACGGGGTGCAGACCTCCGTGGCCTGGGCCCACGGCAGTGACTGGATCGCGGTGCCCGCCCACAGCGGCGAGGGCGGGGCCGTCCTCGCGCTCCTGCCCCGCACCACCCCGGGGCTCACGCTCGCCGACCAGTACTCCACGAGCGGCGAGCGGCTCGCCGAACTCACCCTCGACGCGGTACGGGCGCCCGGCGCCCACGTGATCGACGCCCCCGGCGCCTGGGACCGGCTCCACCAGCTCCTGGCCACCGGCACCTGCGCCCTCGCCCTCGGCCTCGGCGAGGCCGCCCTCACCATGACCAGCCAGTACACCGGCAAGCGGGAGCAGTTCGGCTTCCCCGTGGCCACCTTCCAGGCCGTCGCGGTGCAGGCCGCCGACCGCTACATCGACCTGCGAGCCATGGAGGCCACCCTCTGGCAGGCCGCCTGGCGGCTCGACGCCGCGACCGGCGGGGCGGGCGGCCCGCTGCCCAGCGCCGGGGACGTCGCCGTCGCCAAGATCTGGGCCTCGGAGGGCGTACGCCGGGTCGTGCAGACCGCCCAGCACCTGCACGGCGGCTTCGGCGCCGACACCGACTACCCGCTGCACCGCTACCACGCCTGGGCCAAGCAGCTGGAGCTCCAGCTCGGCCCGGCCGCCGCACACGAGGAGGCCCTGGGCGACCTGCTGGCCGCCCACCCCCTGGCCTGAACGCCGTCTAGAGGACGAAGGCCGGGTTCCCGCTGTCCGTCACCATCGGGCGCCCGGCACGGTCCCAGGCCTGCATCCCGCCGTCGATGTTCACGGCCTCGATGCCCTGGCGCACCAGGTACTGGGTGACCTGCGCGCTGCGGCCGCCCACCCGGCACATCACGTACGCGGTGCGGCCGTCCGCGACCGCCTCCGTGACCTCGCCGAAGCGCGCCACGAAGTCGCTCATCGGGACGTGCAGCGCACCCTCGACGTGCCCGGCCGCCCATTCGTCGTCCTCACGGACGTCGAGGACGAAGCCTTCGGCGGGCACCGCGGCGGCGTCCACCGAGGGAAGCGGTCCGAGGTTCATAACAGTCGCCTTCTCTCTTCACGGATCTGGTCTGCCAACCTATCCGAAGCCCCGGCCCCGCCGGGCTCAGCCTGCGCTGTACGACGCCAGCTCCGCCTCGCGTTCGGACACCTGCGCCAGCAGCTGCTCCGCGATCTCCTCCAGCAGCCGGTCCGGGTCGTCCGGAGCCATCCGCAGCATCGCGCCGATCGCGCTGTCCTCCAGCTCCTTGGCCACCAGCGACAGCAGCTCCTTGCGCTGGGACAGCCACTCCAGCCGGGCGTACAGCTCCTCGCTCTCGCTCGGCCCCGCCTCCTCGGGCGCAGGGCCGGCCTCCCACTCCTCGGCCAGCTCGCGCAGCAGCCGCTCCTCACCGCGCCCGTAGGCGGCGTTCACCCGGGAGATGAAGGCGTCGCGGCGCGTGCGCTCGGCCTCGTCCTGGGCCAGGTCGGGATGGGCCTTGCGGACCAGCTCGCGGTACAGGCGCCGCACCTCCTCGGTCGGACGCACCCGCTGCGGCGGCTGCACCGACCGGTCGGTGAGCATCGCGGCGGCGTCGTCGGAGAGGCCGTCCGAGTCGAGCCAGTCGTGGAACAGCTCCTCCACGCCGGGCATCGGCATGACCAGCGAGCGGGCCTCCTGGGCCCGCCGCAGGTCCTCGGGATCGCCGCTGCGGGCCGCCTTCGCCTCCGCGATCAGCGCGTCCAGCTCGTCGAGGCGCGAGTACATCGGGCCGAGCTTCTGGTGGTGCAGCCGGGAGAAGTTCTCGACCTCCACCCGGAAGGTCTCCACCGCGATCTCGAACTCGATCAGTGCCTGCTCGGCGGCCCGCACGGCACGCTCCAGCCGCGCCTCGGGCCGCTCGTCACCGGGGACGGCGGGCTCTTCGGGGGCGGTGTGTTCGGTCTGCTCGCTCACCCGGCCAGCCTACGGCCAGCCCCGGGCCACGTTTCACGTGAAACGTAGGGGATGTTTCACGTGAAACGGGCCGTCGGGCCACCGGCCGGTCCGGCCGCAGCCGGACCGGCTGCTCAGACCCCGAACTCCGCCGCGACGCGTCCCGAGCGCACCGCCGCCACCAGATCCGCGTGGTCGGCCTCGCTCCGGTCGGCGTAGGCCACGGCGAAGGCGGCCATGGCCTCGTCCAGCTCCTCGTTCTTGCCGCAGTACCCCGCCAGCAGCCGCGGATCGGCGCTGTGCGCGTGCGCCCGGGCCAGCAGGGCTCCGGTCATCCGGCCGTAGTCGTCGATCTGGTCCACGGCCAGCGCCGCCGGGTCCACGCTGCCCTTGCGGTTGCGGAACTGCCGGACCTGGTACGGGCGCCCCTCGACGGTGGTCCAGCCCAGCAGGATGTCGGAGACCACCTGCATCCGCTTCTGCCCGGCCACCACCCGGCGGCCCTCGTGCTCCTCCTCCGGCGCGTGGAAGCCCAGTCCGGGCAGGTGCGGCAGCAGCACCGAGGGCCGCGCCTCCTTCACCTGGAGCACCAGCGGCTCGCCCCGGTGGTCCAGCAGCAGCACCACGTACGAGCGGGTGCCCACGCTGCCGGTGCCGACGACGCGGAAGGCCACGTCGTGGATCGCGTACCGGGCCAGCAGCGGCAGCCGGTCACCCGACAGGGTCGCCAGGTACGGGCCCAGCGAGGCGGCCACCGCGGCGGCCTCCCCGTCCCCGACCCGGCGCAGCACCGGCAGGGCGTCCACGAAGCGGCGGCTGCCGTCGTCGAGGAGTTCGGTCGACTTGGCGGCAAACCGGGCGGAGGTGTTGTTGCGGGCCTTCTCCGAGACCCGCTCCAGGGTGCCCAGCAGGTCCCGTGCGTCGGTGTGGGAGACCAGTTCCTCGTCCGCGATCGCGTTCCACGCGTCGAGCGCGGGCAGCTTCGCCAGCAGCCGCATGGTCCGCCGGTAGGCACCCACGGCGTCCCGGGCCGCCGCCAGGCAGGTGTCCTCGTCGGCGCCCGCCACCCGGCCGGCGAGTACCAGCGAGGTCGCCAGCCGCTTCACGTCCCACTCCCACGGACCGAAGACGGTCTCGTCGAAGTCGTTCAGGTCGATCACCAGCCGGCCGCGCGCGTCCCCGTACAGGCCGAAGTTGGCCGCGTGGGCGTCACCGCAGATCTGCGCGCCCACCCCGGTCACCGGACCGCCCGACAGGTCGTGCGCCATCAGCCCGGCCGCCCCGCGCAGGAAGGCGAAGGGGTTCGCGGCCATCCGGCCGACCCGTATCGGGGTCAGCTCGGAAACCCGCCCCACGTTGGACTCCTCCACCGCGCGCACCGCGTCCGGACGCCCGGCAGGCGCCTCGAACCGTGCGTGGGCCGCGCGCGGTACGCGCAGCCGCAGGGCCTTCCCCGCCTCCCTGGGCGAGCCCGTCACGTTCCGCGGCGCGAAGCCGGCGACGCGCGGAATCCGCCCGCCGTCCCGCCCCGCGACCGTGCCCGCCCCGCCCGACGCCCCGCCCGACGCTTCGGCCGCCATGCCCGCCGCCACGCCCGCCGCCGCGTACTGCTCCGGTATCGCCACCATCCGCGCTGCCCCGCCCTGTTCGCGCCACACCGGCCACTTCCCGGCCGATCAAGTCCGGGCAGACCGTACCTACAGCCCGGCGTCCCTGGCCAGCAGGGCCGCCTGTACCCGGTTCTCGCACCCCAGCTTCGCGAGGATGCGGCTCACGTACGTCTTCACCGTCGCCTCGCTCATGTGGAGCCTGCGCCCGGCGTCCGCGTTGGACAAGCCCTCGCCCAGCAGTGCCAGCACGCCGCGCTCCCGCTCGCTCAGCTCCGCGACCCTCCGCCGGGCCTCCTCACCGCGCCCCGCGGCCGGCCCGGTGGCCAGCTGGTCGACCACGTGCCGGGTCGCTCCGGGCGAGAGGTAGGCGTCCCCGGCCGCGGCCGCGCGGACGGCACCGATCAGCTCACCGGGCGCCGAGTCCTTCAGCAGGAAGCCCGCGCCGCCCTGGCTCAGGGCCCGCAGCACGTTCTCCTTCTCCCCGAAGGTGGTCAGGATCAGCGCCCGTACCGCCGGCGCGGCCCGCCCCAGCTCGCCCAGCGCCGTCAGCCCGTCCATCACCGGCATCTGGATGTCGAGCAGCACCACGTCCGGGGCGTGCGACAGGGCCAGCTCGACGGCCTCCCGGCCGTTGGCCCCCTCGGCGACGACCTCGATGTCCGGAGCCGAGGTCAGGATCATCCTGATCCCCGCCCGGATCAGCGGCTCGTCGTCAGCGATCACCACTCTGATCACCTTGGCTGTCACCCGCGCGCTCCTACTGCTTGACCTCGTACGTCTGCTTGTCGACGAGCTTGCCGTCCTTGAAGCAGAACCGGAAAACGGTGTCGTCGGCGGACCACTCCGAGTTGCCCGTGGAGAGCAGTGCCAGGCACTCCGAGCCCTCCGGCCGCGGCGGTCCCTTGCGGTCCATCCCCGCCGTCAGGACGCTGTCCCCGCTCGGCAGCCTCCCCCGCACCGACTTCTCGGACTCGCCCACGTGGACCGCGTCGTAGTCCTCCCTGCTGATCATCGCCTTGTTCGCGGAGCCGACCAGCATCACCACGGCCGCCCCCATCACGATGACCAGCAGCACCAGCGCCGCGACGGCGATGCCGCAGCCCATCGCCACGCCCCCGGTCCGGGTGCGCACCGGAACCGACAGCTCGCGGTCCAGCGCGGCCCAGTCCAGCGGCGGCGCGCCCTTCACCGCCAGCGCCTGGGCCTGCGAGCGCTGACCGAAGTCGTCGGCCACGTCCTCGACGAGCCCGGCCGGCTCCGTCCCGTACGGCAGCACGCCCGCGACCCGGAACCCGCCGTCCTCGGTCGCCCCCGCGTGCACCATGCCGCCGACCAGCCGGGCCCGCTCCCGCAGCCCGGTCAGCCCCTGCCCGCCCGAGACGACCTCGCCCGGACCCCGGGAGGTCGCCGGACCGTTGGCGATCTCCACCACCAGCGAGTCGTCCTCGTAGCGCAGCTCCACGGTGATCGGCGACCCCGGAGCGTGCTTGTAGGCGTTGGTCAGCGCCTCCTGCACGATCCGGTACGCCGCGTGGTCGCAGGCCGCGACCAGCGGCCGCGGCCGCCCCGCCGTGCCCAGCCGTACGTCCGTCCCCGCGGCCCGCGCGGCCTCCACGATGCCCGCGATGCCGGCCACCCCCCGCGCGGCCGGCTGCGCCTCCTCCACCGTCGCGGGCGCCTCCACCCCGTCGCGCATGATCCCGACGACCTCGCGCAGCTCGTGCATGGCCGCCACCGAGGCCTGCCGCAGCACCCCCACCGCCTCGCGCTGGCGGTCGGTGAGCGCCGGGTCCACCTCCAGTGCCCCCGTGTGGACCGAGATCAGCGCCAGCTGGTGGCCCAGGCTGTCGTGCATGTCCTGGGCGATCCGCTGCCGCTCCCGCAGCCTGGCCTGCCCGGCGACCATGGTCCGCTCGCGCACCAGCTGGTCGTTGCGCTCCTGGAGGGCGCTCAGCAGGGTCCGGCGCTGGTACCAGTAGCGGCTGGCCAGACCCGGCATGACGGTCGCCGCGAGGAACAGCAGGGTGGAGAAGACGGCCACCAGCAGGGGCCGCATCTGCGCCCACTGGTCGACCAGGGTGAAGCCGACCACCGCGAGGAAGGCCAGCAGGAACGCGCCGAGGGCCCGGCCCACTCCGACGATCCGGCGGCCCGCGGACCAGCCCAGCAGGATCGTCACGAGGAAGACCCCCGGCAGCAGCGCACTGGCCGCCGAGCCGACCACCAGCGTGACCGCCGGCAGTCTCCGGCGCAGCAGGACCAGCGCCACCACGGTCACGGCCCCGAGGACCGTCTTCAGCACGGAGCTGTTGCTCAGGTCGTCCACGCCGACCCCGAGCAGCGCCAGCACCGCGGCGCTCGTCAGGTCCGCGGCCAGCATCCGCCGCGTCCAGGGCTCCGGCCCCTTCAGCCAGTCCCAGCCCGCACGCGTCCTCGCCTTGGCATCCACGCGTACGACCCTAGACACGGGCCCGTGCCGCCGGCCGTCTTCTTTCGTCGCGTCCCGCCCGACGAAAGTCGCACGGTCCGGACATGCGAGAAGCCCCGATCCGGAGTCCGGATCGGGGCTTCCCCGATGTGGGCGAGGGGGGATTTGAACCCCCACGTCCCGAAGGACACTGGCACCTGAAGCCAGCGCGTCTGCCGTTCCGCCACTCGCCCGAGCAGCGTCCCAGTGGTTCTTCCCTTTCGGGCCGTTCCCCTGGCGACGTCGAAACATTAACACGACGGACGGGCCGGATTGAAATCGCTTTCCGCAGCCCCTCGCACGACGACCGGGACGGCCCCTCCCACTGTCCCCTCCGGGTGCGGGACACTGTCCCTGGCGCACCCCTACGATCCCTTGTGAGCACCAACACTCCTGCGCGCAGGACCGAAGGGGAACCAGCCGAATCCGCCACGCGTGGATACGATCAGTAAGCAGTACAGGGCGACAACGACGGAGGAGGTGCCCCATGGGAGTCCTGAAGCGTTTCGAGCAGCGCCTCGAAGGTCTGGTGAACGGCACCTTCGCCAAGGTGTTCAAGTCCGAGGTCCAGCCGGTCGAGATCGCCGGCGCCCTCCAGCGCGAGTGCGACAACAACGCCACGATCTGGAACCGCGAGCGGACCGTCGTGCCCAACGACTTCATCGTGGAGCTCAGCGCGGGCGACTACGAACGCCTGAGCCCCTACTCCGGTCAGCTCGGCGACGAACTCGCGGGCCTCGTCCGCGACTACGCCAAGCAGCAGCGCTACAGCTTCATGGGCCCCATCAAGGTGCACCTGGAGAAGGCGGACGACCTGGACACCGGCCTCTACCGGGTCCGCAGCCGCACGCTCGCCTCCAGCACCTCCCAGGACTCCCCCCAGGCCGCCCAGGGCCAGCAGGGCGGATACGGCTACCCGCCGGTCGGCGCCCCGCCCATGCCCCCGGGCCCTCCTGCGGGCGGACCCGGCGCGCGCCCCGGCGCGGCGCCGGCGGCTCCCGGTGCCCCGGGGGCCATGCGCCGCTGGATCGAGATCAACGGCACCCGCCACCAGATCTCGCGCCCGACGCTCGTACTCGGCCGCAGCACCGAGGCCGATGTGCGGATCGACGACCCCGGCGTGTCCCGCCGGCACTGTGAGATCCGGACCGGAACACCCCCGACGATCCAGGATCTCGGGTCCACCAACGGCATCGTGGTGGACGGGCAGCACACCACCCGCGCTACGCTCCGCGACGGCTCGCGGATCGTCGTGGGCAGCACCACCATCATTTACCGGCAAGCCGAAGGGTGAAGCGGGGGCAATGTCAGAGCTGACCCTGACGGTCATGCGGTTGGGTTTCCTGGCCGTTCTGTGGCTGTTCGTCATCGTGGCCGTTCAGGTCATCCGCAGCGACCTTTTCGGTACGCGCGTCACACAGCGCGGCTCGCGCCGCGGCGGAGCCGCCTCCGGCGCGCCGCAGCAGACGGGGCGCCAGGCCGCGCCGCCCCAGCAGCGCCAGCGCAGGGGTGCGCCCACCAAGCTCGTGGTCTCCGAGGGCACCCTCACCGGCACCACGGTGGCCCTCGCCGGCCAGACGATCACGCTGGGCCGCGCCCACGACTCCACGATCGTGCTGGACGACGACTACGCCTCCAGCCGGCATGCCAGGATCTACCCCGACCGTGACGGCCAGTGGATCGTCGAGGATCTCGGGTCCACGAACGGCACGTACCTCGACCGGACCCGGCTGACCACCCCGACGCCCATTCCGCCGGGCGCCCCGATCCGCATCGGCAAGACCGTCATCGAGCTGCGGAAGTAGTACGAGAATGAGCGAGCGGAGCGAGCGAGCCGCGGCGGTCCGTCCCACCGGGGACACGGACCCGAGCGCGCTCCCGACCGGAGGGTGGGCAGTGTGGCTCGAGACCGGTTGTACCCCGAGGCGTCGACAGGGCAGGTGCGCATGAGTCTGTCCCTGCGTTTCGCCGCCGGATCGCACAAGGGGATGATCCGCGAGGGCAACGAGGACTCCGGCTACGCCGGTCCCCGGCTCCTCGCCGTCGCCGACGGCATGGGCGGCCAGGCAGCCGGCGAGGTCGCCAGCTCCGAGGTCATCTCCTCGCTCGTCCAGCTCGACGACGACGTCCCGGGCTCCGACATCCTCACCGCCCTCGGCATCGCCGTGCAGCGCGCCAACGACCAGCTGCGCGCCATGGTCGAGGAAGACTCCCAGCTCGAAGGCATGGGCACCACGCTCACGGCCCTGCTGTGGACCGGCCAGCGCCTCGGTCTGGTGCACGTCGGCGACTCGCGCGCCTACCTGCTCCGCGACGGCGTCCTCACGCAGATCACCCAGGACCACACCTGGGTGCAGCGCCTCGTCGACGAGGGCCGGATCACCGAGGAGGAGGCGACCACCCATCCGCAGCGCTCCCTCCTCATGCGGGCCCTCGGCAGCGGCGACGTCGTGGAGCCCGACCTCTCCATCCGCGAGGTCCGGGCCGGCGACCGCTACCTGATCTGCTCCGACGGCCTGTCCGGCGTGGTCTCCCACCAGACCCTGGAAGAAACCCTCGCCGACTACCACGGCCCGCACGAGACCGTGCAGTCCCTGATCCAGCTCGCCCTGCGCGGCGGCGGTCCGGACAACATCACCTGCATCGTCGCGGACGTCCTCGACACCGACAGCGGCGACACCATGGCCGCCCAGCTGAACGACACCCCGGTCGTCGTCGGCGCGGTCGCCGAGAACCAGCACCAGCTCTTCGACGGCAACGCCATGCAGACGCCGGCCGGCCGCGCCTCCGGGCTCGGCCGCCAGGCCCCGCCGCCCGCGGGCGCCTTCGGCCCTCCCGGCAGCGGCGAGGCCCCCGGCTACGGATACCCCGACCAGAGCCCGGGCGGCGCGCAGGGCGGCTTCGGCGCACCCCCGGCCGACGCGTACGACGCCGACGCCCCGTACGAGGACACGTACGACCACCCGCGCAAGCGGCGCAGCAAAGGGCGCAAGTGGACCGTACGCACGCTGGTCCTGCTGCTCGTGGCCGGTGTCGTCGGCGGCGGCCTGTACGCGGCGCACCGGTGGACGCAGACCCAGTACTACGTCGGCGTCAAGGGTGACCACGTCGCGCTGTACCGCGGCCTGAGCCAGAACCTGGCCTGGATCCACCTCTCGGAGGTGGAGACGGACCACCCCGAGATCGAACTGAAGTACCTCCCGCCCTTCAAGCGCAAGCAGGTCGAGTCCACGATCAGCGAGAGCAGCCTCGACGGTGCGCGCAAGAAGGTCGAGGAGCTCGGGGTCCAGGTCTCCGCCTGCAAGCAGGACGAGGCCCGCCGCGCTTCCGAAGCCCAGGGCAACCAGACGCCCGGCCCCAGCCTGACTCCCGCAGAGCAGGCTGTCGTCGGCCAGTGCGAGAAGCAGTAGACATACGCGGGCACAGGGGGCCTGCCACACCATGAGCGTTGTCACCAACACCACCACCATCGGCGCCATCGAGGCGCCGAGCCGACGGAACACCGAGCTCCTGCTGCTCGCCTTCGCCGTGGTCATCCCGATCTTCGCCTACGCCAACGTGGGCCTGTCGATCCACGGCGAGCTGCCCCCGGGCATGCTGCTCTACGGACTCGGCTTCGCCGTCCTCGCGGGCGTCGGCCACCTCGTCGTACGCCGGTACGCCAAGTACGCCGACCCGCTGCTGCTGCCGATCGCGACGCTACTCAACGGCCTCGGCGTCGTCCTGATCTGGCGTCTGGACCAGTCCGAGCGGCTGCAGAACCTCGCCAAGCGCAGCTTCGGCAACTTCTCGGAGTCCGCTCCGCGCCAGATGATGTACACGGGGCTCGCCCTCGCCCTGTTCGCCGTCGTGCTGCTGGTCCTCAAGGACCACCGCGTGCTCCAGCGGTTCACGTACATCTCGATGGCCGGCGCCCTGGTCCTGCTGATCCTGCCCGTCATCCCGGGTCTGGGCGCGGACGTCTTCGGCGCCAAGATCTGGATCAGCGTCGGCGGCTTCTCGATCCAGCCCGGCGAGTTCGCGAAGATCGTCATCGCGATCTTCTTCGCGGGGTACCTCATGGTGAAGCGCGACGCGCTGGCCCTGGCCAGCCGCCGCTTCATGGGCCTCTACCTGCCGCGCGGCCGCGACCTCGGCCCGATCCTGATGATCTGGGCGATGAGCCTCCTCGTCCTCGTCTTCGAGAACGACCTCGGCACCTCGCTGCTGTTCTTCGGCATGTTCGTGATCATGCTGTACGTGGCCACCGAGCGGACCAGCTGGATCGTCATCGGCCTGCTCATGTCGGTCGGCGGCGCCACCGTCGTCGGCGCCACGGCCAGCCACGTGAAGGCCCGCGTCACCGCCTGGCTCGACCCCTTCGCCTGCTACTCCACGTCCGGCGCCTGCGAGCAGGTCGGCCAGTCGATCATGAGCTTCGGTTCCGGCGGGGTGCTCGGCACCGGCTGGGGCCAGGGCAACTCGGACCTGATCGGCTTCGCCGCGAACTCCGACTTCATCTTCTCCACCGTCGGCGAGGAGCTCGGCCTGACCGGCGTCATGGCCTTCCTGCTGCTCTACGGCCTGATCATCGAGCGGGGCGTCCGCACCGCCCTCGCCGCCCGAGACCCCTTCGGCAAGCTGTTCGCCATCGGGCTCTCCGGCGCCTTCGCCCTCCAGATCTTCGTCGTCGCCGGCGGAGTCATGGGCCTCATCCCCCTCACCGGCATGACCATGCCCTTCCTCGCCTCCGGCGGTTCCTCCGTCCTGGCGAACTGGGTCCTCATCGCCATCCTCATCCGGATCAGCGACACCGCACGCCGACCTGCCCCGGCCCCCGCCCCGTCCCCCGACTCCGAGATGACCCAGGTGGTCCGCCCGTCATGAACAAGCCCCTGCGCCGCATCTCGCTGTTCTGCGGGCTGCTCGTCCTCGCCCTGCTGATCCGGACCAACTGGCTGCAGTACGTCCAGGCCGAGGACCTCAGCACGCGCAAGGAGAACCGCCGGGTCCAGATCGCCCAGTACGCCACCGAGCGCGGCAACATCATCGTCCAGGGCGGCCAGCCGATCACCGGGTCCGCCGTCACCCCGGGCAGCGACTACAAGTACAAGCGGACCTACCTCGACGGCCCCCTGTGGGCGCCCGTCACCGGCTACGCCTCGCAGGCCTTCGGCTCCACCCAGCTGGAGTCCCTGGACGACGGCATCCTCACCGGCAACGACGACCGGCTCTTCTTCGACCGCACCATCGGCATGTTCACCGGCGAGAAGAAGCGCGGCGGCAACGTCATCACCACGCTGAACCCCACCGCGCAGAAGGCCGCCTTCGACCAGCTCGGCACCAAGAAGGGCGCGGTCGCCGCGATCGACCCGCGCACCGGCGCCATCCTGGCCCTGGTCAGCACCCCCTCGTACGACCCGTCCACCTTCGCCGGCAACTCCAAGGCCGACGAGAAGGCCTGGGTCGAGCTGAAGGACTCCGAGGACAAGAAGCTCGTCAACCGCGCCCTGCGCGAGACCTACCCGCCGGGCTCCACCTTCAAGGTGGTCACGGCCGCCGCCGCGCTGGAGAACGGCGTGGTCACCGACATCAACGCGCCGACGGACACCCCCGAGCCGTACATCCTGCCCGGCACGAAGACCCCGATGGTCAACCACGCGGCCGGCTGCGAGAAGGCGAGCCTGAACGACGCGCTGAAGGTCTCCTGCAACTCGGTCTTCGCGAACCTGGGCGACAAGGTCGGCCGCGACAAGATGGTCGACGTCGCCCAGAAGTTCGGCTTCAACAACGACAAGATCGACACCCCGGTCCGCGCCTTCGCCAGCGTCTACGACAAGACCATGGGCCGCGACGGCAACGCGCAGAGCTCCATCGGCCAGTTCAACACCGCGGCCACCCCGCTCCAGATGGCCATGGTCACCGCCGCCATCGCCAACGACGGCAAGCTGATGAAGCCGTACATGGTCGACCAGCTCACCGCGCCCGGCCTCGACACCATCGAGAAGCACGAGCCGTCCGAGATGAGCAAGCCCCTCAGCGCGGCGAACGCGCAGAAGGTCCAGCAGATGATGGTGAACGTCGTCGAGAACGGCACGGGAACCAAGGCCCAGATCAAGGGCGTCAAGGTAGGCGGCAAGACCGGTACCGCCCAGCACGGCGAGAAGAACGCCAAGCGCCCCTACGCCTGGTTCATCTCCTACGCCGAGCTTCCCGACGGCAGCTCGCCCGTCGCCGTCGCCGTCGTCATCGAGGACAGCGCCGCCGACCGCGAGGACATCAGCGGCGGCGGCCTGGCCGCGCCGGTCGCGAAGGCCGTCATGGAAGCCGTCCTGAAGAACAAGGGATGAGAAGCGGAGACAGGATCCGAGCGCTCGGTACCGGTCCGATATCAGCCTGTGGTCACGAACCGATCACTGACGATCGGCCGGTAGCCTTGCCGCGAACAGCACACCGCCGGACCACACACCGGTGCGGTCGGGACTGACGGAGAGGGCTGGAACGTTATGGAAGAGCCGCGTCGCCTCGGCGGCCGGTACGAGCTGAGCCACGTGCTCGGCCGCGGTGGCATGGCCGAGGTCTACCTCGGCCACGACACCCGGCTCGGCCGTACCGTAGCCGTCAAGACCCTGCGTGCCGACCTCGCCCGTGACCCGTCCTTCCAGGCCCGGTTCCGCCGTGAGGCCCAGTCGGCCGCCTCGCTGAACCACCCGGCGATCGTCGCCGTGTACGACACCGGCGAGGACTACGTCGACAACATCTCCATCCCGTACATCGTGATGGAGTACGTCGACGGCTCGACCCTGCGCGAGCTGCTGCACTCCGGCCGCAAGCTGCTCCCCGAGCGCACGCTGGAGATGTGCATCGGCATCCTCCAGGCCCTGGAGTACTCGCACCGCGCCGGGATCGTCCACCGCGACATCAAGCCCGCCAACGTGATGCTCACCCGGACGGGCCAGGTCAAGGTCATGGACTTCGGCATCGCCCGGGCCATGGGCGACTCCGGCATGACCATGACGCAGACGGCCGCCGTGATCGGCACCGCCCAGTACCTCTCCCCGGAGCAGGCCAAGGGCGAGCAGGTCGACGCGCGCTCCGACCTCTACTCCGCGGGCTGCCTGCTCTACGAGCTGCTGTGCGTCCGCCCCCCGTTCGTCGGCGACTCCCCGGTGGCCGTCGCGTACCAGCACGTGCGCGAGGAGCCCCAGCCCCCGTCGAACTTCGACCCCGAGATCACGCCGGTGATGGACGCCATCGTCCTCAAGGCCCTGGTCAAGGACCCCGACTACCGCTACCAGTCCGCGGACGAGATGCGGGCCGACATCGAGGCCTGCCTCGAGGGCCAGCCCGTCGCCGCGACCGCCGCCATGGGCGCCGCCGGCTACGGCTACCCCGACCAGGGCGGCTACGGGCACCAGGGCTACGACCAGCCCACCACCGCCCTGCGCTCCCCGGACTCCGGCCAGACCTCGATGATGCCGCCGATGCCCCCCGGGGGCGGCGACGGTTACGCGTACGAGAACCAGGGCCACGGCGGCTACGACCAGGGTCACGGCCGCCGCCAGCAGAAGAAGAGCCGGGCCTCGACGATCCTGCTGGCGGTCGCCGCCGTCCTCGTCCTGGTCGGCGCGATCCTGATCGGCAAGACCCTCTTCAACAGCACCGCGGACAACCGGCCCGCCGTGCCCAAGCTCGTCGGCCAGACCTTCGAGCAGGCCCAGGGCAGTGCCAAGAACATGGGCCTCGGCTTGGAGAAGGAGGCCGAGGAGCCCTGCGCGGAGCCCAAGGGCAACATCTGCTCGCAGAACCCGGCACCCGACACCAAGGTCGACAAGGGCACCACGGTCAAGGTCAAGGTGTCCTCGGGCCCCCTCAAGGTCGCGGTCCCCGACGTCACGCGGATGAAGTTCGAGGACGCCGAGTCGAACCTGAAGTCGAAGAAGTTCCAGGTCGAGAAGAAGCTCGTCGAGTCCGACACCGCCGCTCCCGGCACCGTGGTGGACCAGAACCCCAAGAGCGGCAGCCAGGCCGAGCAGGGTTCGGTCATCACCCTCCAGGTCGCCAAGGAAGTCGCCAAGGGCATCGTCCCGGACCTCAAGGGCATGACCAAGGAGCAGGCGGTCAAGGCCCTCCAGGACGCCAAGCTGAAGCTCGGCAGCACCACGGAGGTCGACCAGCCCGGAGCCGCGCCGAAGACGATCGTCGCGCAGCAGCAGGAACCCGGGACGCAGCTCCCCAAGGACACCCCGGTCAACGTCAGCATCTCCAAGGCCTCCGCGGCACCGACCGTGGTCCCGCAGCTGGCCGGCCAGACCGTGCTCCAGGCCAAGAACACCCTCAAGGCGGCCAACCTGGCCTTCGGGGCGGTGCTGGGCGGGCCGACGGACGACAGCGCCGTGATCGTGACCTCCGAGCCCGCTGTCGCCCAGCCGGTCCCGGCGGGCACGGTCGTCAACGTCCGGACGATGGCCAATCCCAACCAGCCGCAGGACGGCGGCCAGCAGGGCGGAGGCTGGTTCGGCGGCCTCACCGGCGGCGGCCGCCGCTAGCGGCCGGTCGCCGGCCGAGCAGCATCGCGAACGGCCCTGGCCCCCTTCTCGGAAGGGGGCCAGGGCCGTTTCACGTGAAACATGGGGCGTCCCCGTCAGCGCAGCTCCGCCGGCTTGGTGCGCTTGTCGTCCACCTTCTCCGTCCGCACCAGTTCGCCCCAGACGATGTAGCGGTACTTCGAGGTGTAGACCGGGGTGCAGGTCGTCAGCGTGATGTAGCGGCCCGGGGCGGTCTTGCCCGACTGCTTCGGGACGGGGTTGATCACGTCCGTGTTGTACTTCGAGGTCTGGGCCAGCTCGGCGAAGACCTTGTAGACGTACCAGGTGTCCTTGGTCTCGAAGACGATCGCGTCGCCGTTCTTCACCTTGTCGATGTTGTGGAACTTGGCCCCGTGCCCGTCGCGGTGCGCGGCCAGTGCGAAGTTGCCCTTGTCGTCCCAGGGCAGTGCCGACTTCACCGGGTCCAGGTAGTACCCGGCCACGCCGTCGTTCAGCACCTCCGGCGCCGTGCCCTCCTTGACCAGCACCTCGCCGTTCTTCATCGCGGGCACGTGCAGGAAGCCGACCCCGTCCTGGGTGTCCAGGGCTCCCGGCTGCGGGGAACCGCCCGCCGAGGGCGAGGGGCTGCCCCAGCGCTGGCGGATCTCGTCGCCGCGCGCCGAGGCCTGCCGGTCGGCGAGGACGTTGGTCCACCAGAGGGAGTAGGCCACGAACAGGCCCAGGACCAGGCCCACCGTGATCAGGAGCTCGCCCAGCAGGCTCAGGGCCCCGGCGATCACACTGCGGTCGGCGGGCGGCTGTGCGGAGCGGCGGCGGGCACGAGACACTGCGGGTTCGTCCTTACGGGCTGGTCAGTGCGGGCGGGGCGCCCTGGTTCCGGGGGCGCTCATCGGTCATCCTGCCCCATACGATCATCCGGTAGGTGCTGGTGAACTCCGGGGTGCAGGTCGTGAGCGTGATGTAGCGGCCGGGCCCGGTGAACCCGGAGCCCTCCGGTACGGGCTTGATCACCGCCACGTTCGCCGGCGAGGTCTGCGGCAGCGACGAGGTCATCTGGTACGTGTAGTAGGCGTCCCGCGTCTCCACGACGATCGCGTCGCCCGGCACCAGCCGGTTGATGTAGCGGAACGGTTCCCCGTGGGTGTTGCGGTGCCCGGCGACCGCGAAGTTGCCCTGGGGGTCGGACGGCATCGCCGTCTTGAGCGCGCCCTCGCCGTAGTGGCCGGCCATCCCCTTGTCGAGGACCTTCGCCTTGCTGATCCCCTCGGCCACCGGCACCTTCAGGTCCAGCTTCGGAATGTGCAGGATGGCGAAGCCCTGGCCGGGCTCGAAGGCGGCCACCGGCGGCGGGGCGCCCGTGCCCGGGGGAGTCTGCCAGGTCTGCCGGAGCGAGCCCGCAGCCCCGTCGGCCGCCCGCTCCGCGAGGACGTTGGTGTACCAGAGCTGGTAGGTGACGAAGAGCAGCATCACCACCCCGGCGGTGATGAACAGCTCGCCGACGGCCCTGCTGAGCACCACCACCGGCCCGCCTGAGCGCGGACGGGCGCGCCTGCGGCCCCGTCCGCTCCCGCCGCGGCGGGAGCGCGCGTGCGAGCGCTTGGCGGCCTCCTGCGCTGCCCTGCGCCGCGCGGCCCGGCCCTCGCTGGGCGCGGACGGCGCGACCGCCGTCACGCGACGGCCTTGCCCACCACCGGGGCCAGCCCCACCGACCGCTCGACGGCTCCGGCGTCACCGCAGCGGACGAGCCAGTTCGCGAGCATCCGGTGGCCCCACTCGGTCAGCACCGACTCGGGGTGGAACTGGACCCCCTCCACGTCGTGCTCCCGGTGCCGCAGGCCCATGATGATCCCGTCCTCGGTGCGCGCGGTCACCTCCAGCACGTCCGGCAGGGTCGCCGGCTCGGCCGCGAGCGAGTGGTAGCGGGTCGCCGTGAAGGGCGACGGCAGGCCGGCGAAGACGCCGAGGCCCTCGTGGACCACGGGCGAGGTCTTGCCGTGCAGCAGCTCGGGGGCCCGGTCCACGACGCCCCCGTAGGCGACCGCCATGGACTGCATGCCGAGGCAGACGCCGAAGACCGGCACGCCCGTGTCGGCGCAGTGCCGCACCATGTCCACGCAGACGCCCGCCTCTTCCGGCGTGCCGGGGCCGGGCGAGAGCAGGACGCCGTCGAAGCCGTCCTGCGCGTGCGCGAGCTCCACCTCGTCGTTGCGCAGCACCTCGCACTCGGCGCCGAGCTGGTAGAGGTACTGGACCAGATTGAAGACAAAGCTGTCGTAGTTGTCGACAACCAGAATGCGCGCGCTCACGGAGTGGCTCCCGATCCCTCGTCCACCGTCACGTCGTTGAACGGAAGGAGCGGCTCGGCCCACGGGAAAACGTACTGGAACAGCACGAACACCACCGCCAGGACCAGTACGAGGGAGATCAGCGCGCGCACCCACGCGTTGCCCGGCAGATGCCGCCAGATCCAGCCGTACATTGCGTCCGTTTCCTTCGTCGTCCACGTTCATTCCTCGTACCGCGGGGGCGGTACCGCAACAGCCTAAGGGCCCGGGGCCCCGCAGCGGGGGTCAGCGGGGCAATCACCCGCCTCCGGCCGGCCGGGTGCCGGTGAGCTCCGCCCACACGACCAGGCGGTGGCTGTGGCCCCATTCCGGATCGCAGGTGGTGAGGGTGAGGTACTTGCCCGGGGTGGCGAAGGGGGACCGGCGGGGCACCGGGGCGACCACCCCGGTCTCGGTGGGCAGGATCCGCAGCGGCGCGGCCCGGACGGTGTACGTGTACCAGCCGGTGGCGTCCCGGACGGTCACGGTGTCCCCGGGGCGCAGCTCGGGGATGTCCTTGAAGGGGTCGCCGTAGGTGCGCCGGTGCCCGGCGACCGCGAAGTTCCCGTCGCCGCCGGGGCGGGCCGAGCCGGTGTAGTGGCCCAGCCCCTTCTTCAGCGGTCCGGGGTCGGTGCCCTCCAGGACGGGCCTGCTCCAGTCCTTGCCGAAGCGGGGGACGTACAGCTCGGCGAAGGCCCGCCCGGGCTCGTAGGGCGCCTGCTCCGGCCGTGCCGGGGCCGGCGCGGGGCCGGGGGCCGCGGCGGGGGCGGACGCCGCCCAGCGGTCGCGCAGCCGGTCGCGCTCGGCCTCCGCGGCCCGGTCCGCCTTGACCCCGGTCCACAGCAGGACGTACGCGGTGAACAGCACGATCAGCGTCCCGGCCGTCAGGCACACCTCGCTGAACGTCCGTACCACCAGGCGCAGTACGACGTCAGGGCGCGGCGGACTCCAGCGGCTTCGCATAGTGGAGGTCCACTGTGCCGGAGTAGGCGGGCAGTGTCAGCCGCTTCTCCTCCTCGACCTTCCAGCCGAGCCCGTACGCGTTGACGTACAGCAGGTAGTTCTGGATGGCGGGGGAGTTGTTGAGGGCCTTGCGCAGGGCGGCCGGGTCGCCGACGGCGGACACCTTGTAGGGGGGCGAGTACACGCGGCCCTGGAGGATCAGCGTGTTGCCGACGCAGCGCACGGCGCTCGTGGAGATCAGCCGCTGGCCCATGACCTCGATGCCCTCGGCGCCGCCCAGCCACAGCGCGTTCACCACGGCCTGGAGGTCCTGCTGGTGGATCACCAGGTCGTTGGGCTGCGGTTCGGGGACGCCGGGGACGCGTGCGGTGGCGTTCGGCGGCGCGTCGTTCAGGGTGACCGTCAGGCCCCGGCCGGTGAGCTCCTCGGTGCCGGAGGCGGCGCGCAGGGCGGCGAGCTTGGCCTCCTCGGCCTTGGTGCTGCCGTTGTCGCGCTCGGCGAGGGCGTCCACCTGGGCGCGCGCGGCGGCGGCGGTCTTCTCCAGCTCGGCGTTCTTGGCGCTGCGCTCGTGGATGAGGTCGGACAGCTTCAGGAGCGAGGCGTCCGTCCGGATGTTCGTACCCTTGGAGGTGTTGAAGCTGGTGACGAAGATGAGACCGGCGAGGGCGAAGACGGCGGCCGTCAGCAGCCGGACGGGCCTGGCCCGCCGGCGGGCACCCGTGGAGGAGTCGTCGGAATTGCTCAACGTACCCTTCTCCTTCAACGCCAGAGGTCCACTACGCTAACGGACGCCCGGGGCAGGCAAGGTCCCCAGCGCATCGACAGGAGAGCCCCTCGTGCCGAAGTCACGTATCCGCAAGAAGGACGACTACACGCCGCCGCCGGCGAAGCAGCCGCAGGCGATCAGGCTGACGAACCGCAGCTGGGTCGCCCCGGTCATGCTGGCGTTCTTCCTGATCGGCCTCGCGTGGATCGTGGTCTTCTACGTGACCGACACCCAGCTTCCGGTGGAGGCGCTGGGCAACTGGAACATCGTGGTCGGCTTCGGCTTCATCGCGGCCGGTTTCGGCGTCTCCACCCAGTGGAAGTAGCGTCCGGCACCATACCCGGATAGCCCAGCGGCGCAAGCTCTCCCCATGAGTTATCCACAGCGTCATCCACACCTGAGGAAAAGACAGAAGATCTGTGGATAACTCTGTGGAGAGTTGACGCCGGTGTGATCAGGTGAGTTCGGCTGTCCGGACGACGACCAGCGCCACGGCCAGCAGGAACACCGCCGCGCACGCCGCCGTCTGGACGAACGCCCGCTTGCGGCCCGCGGCGGGCACCAGCAGGCCCAGGGCGACGAGCGCGCCGGTCACCAGGCCGCCGATGTGCGCCTGCCAGGACACCGAGAGCCCGCCGAACGGCACGAAGGTGATGAGCAGCATCAGCCCGAGGGTGACCAGCACCGGCCGCATCTCGTAGCGGAGCCGGCGGGCGAGGACGACCGTGGCGCCGAGCAGGCCGCAGACGGCGCCCGAGGCGCCGAGGGTCGGGGTGTTCGGCTCGGTCAGCAGGTAGACGAGGGCGCTGCCGCCCAGCCCGGACAGCAGGTACAGGGCGAGGTAGCGGGTGCGGCCCAGGGCCGCCTCCAGCGGGCCGCCGATCACCCACAGGGCGAGCATGTTGCCGAAGATGTGCCACCACTCGACGTGCAGGAACACCGAGGTCAGCAGCCGGTGGTACTGGCCCGTGGAGATCCCCTCCACGGGGGCCCCGTAGTACTCCACGTAACGGCCGAGCAGCTCCAGGCTCACGGCCAGCCCGGGCATCGCCAGGACGGCGAGGAACACCGCCGCGTTGATCCCGATGAGGATCTTGGTGACCAGCTGGGGGTCGGCGGCCACCAGGCCGCCCGCGACCGTGCGCGGGGCGTTGGCCGCGGCGGAGTGCCCGGTGCCGGAGCCGGCCCGGACGCACTCGGGGCACTGGAAGCCCACCGAGGCGCTGATCATGCATTCCGGGCAGATGGGCCGCTCGCAGCGGGTACAGCTGATCCCCGTGTCGCGGTCCGGGTGGCGGTAGCAGCCCGGCAGACGGTCGGTGTCCATCGGTCCCCTCGATCGGCGGCGGCGTGACGGGGCCGGTGCCCCGCCCCTCCGGTACACATCGAGTACGGACGGACGGGGCCCGAAGGTTCCCGCCCCGCCGTCCCTGCGGTCAGCGCCGCTCGACGGAGACCGACTGGATGATCACGTCGTCGAGCGGCCGCTCGGTGCGCGGGTTGGTGGCGCCGGAGGCGATGGCGTCGACGACCTTGCGGCTCGCGGCGTCGGTGACCTCGCCGAAGATGCTGTGCTTGCGGGTCAGCCAGGCCGTCGGCGCGACCGTGATGAAGAACTGCGAGCCGTTCGTGCCCGGCCCGGCGTTGGCCATGGCGAGCAGGTACGGCTTGGTGAAGGCCAGGTCGGGGTGGAACTCGTCGGCGAACTGGTAGCCGGGCCCGCCGGTGCCGTTGCCGAGCGGGTCGCCGCCCTGGATCATGAAGCCGCTGATGACGCGGTGGAAGACGGTGCCGTCGTAGAGCGGGGCCGTGGTCTTCTGGCCGTCGGTGGGACGGGTCCACTCGCGCGCGCCCGTGGCGAGCTCCACGAAGTTGCGGACGGTCTTCGGAGCGAAGTTCTCCAGCAGCTCGATCTCGATGTCGCCGTGGTTGGTCTTCAGGGTGGCGTAGAGCTTCTCGGCCACGGATCTGCCTTCCATAGTCATCACTGTCGGGCCCGATCCTCCCACGGTGCGCGGAAGGCCGCGGAAATCCTCCACCCGTATGCCCTGTCGCGCATGCGCGGGCGCCGCTATGGCAGGCATGATCCGACAAAGGGTGGAAAGGTGAACTGTGTCCGCCACCGAGGAGGAGGATCCCGTGACCCGCAAGGACAGCGTGCGCCTGGCCGCCGAGAGCGCCAGGGACGCCGTGAAGCACGCAGCGGAAGTGGTGGCGCCGTACGCAGAGACCGCCAGGGACGCCGCCGCGCAGTACGCGCACGAGGCGAACGAGCGGCTGGCGCCCAAGGTCTCCCACGCGGCCTGCCAGGCCCAGGTGCACGCGCGCGCGGCGTACGACAACCACCTTTATCCGGCGATGCAGGCGGCGCGCACGCACGTGCCCCCGAACGTGGACCGCGCCGCCGTGAAGGCCGCCCAGCAGACCCGCCTCGCCGCCCGCCACGCCGTCGACTACACGGCGCCGCGGTTCGAGAGCGCCCTCGCGGCGAGCCGGCCGGTGGCCGAGGAGGCCGCGTCCCGCTCGACGGCGGCCCTGGCGGCGTTGCGCGGCCAGGTGTCGGCGGACGAGGTGCGGCGACTGGTGCGCCGGCACGAGCGCCGGGAGCGGTGCGGCCACTGGGTGAAGGGCGCCGTGCTGGTCGGGCTCCTCGCGGGCTGCGCCTACGCGGCGTGGAGGTGGTGGGACCAGCAGTCGAACCCGGACTGGCTGGTGGAGCCCCCGGCTGCCACCGAGCTGTCCGCGCAGGACGCCGCTCCGGCGAGCTTCGACGACGAACTGGCGGAGAAGGAGCGCGAGTCGAACGGCGGCACGAACGCCTGACGCGCGGCGCGCGCACGAGGGGCCCGGATCCGCGGATGGATCCGGGCCCCTCGTGCGTGCGCCGCCCCGGGCGGGCTAGCCGGGGAGGGTCAGCACCATCCCCGGCCGGATGAGGTCCGGGTTGGAGCCGACCACCCCCCGGTTCATGGCGTACAGCTCGCGCCAGCGGGCCTCGTTGCCGAGCTCCCGGCGGGCGATCGCGGAGAGCGAGTCGCCGGGCTTGACGGTGTACGTGCGCTTCTTGGCGGCCCGCGCCGGCTTCGGCGTCACGGGCGCCGACTTCGGCGACACCGGGACGGCCTTGTGGGCCGCCGAGGCGGGGCTCGGCGCCGCGGGCGCCATCGGCTTGGACACCGGCGGCGCCGCCGCCTTCATCCGCTCGGCGGCCGCCCTGGTGGCCGCCGCGGCGTCCGCGTAGGAGTCCGCGTACTTGGAGCCCATGTCGGAGCCCGTCTTGGGCCCCTGCCGCTCCATCTCCCGCTTCGCCTGCTCCGCGGCCTCGTGTTCCTTCTTCTTGTCCGACTTCAGGAAATCGAAGAGTCCCATTGCGTGCGCCTCCGGCGTGCAGTTGCCCCCTGGCCTCGTGGCCTCTCCCCACTGTCGTCCACCGTCAGCCGTACGGCCGGGTGACTGGGCCGTACGGGGGACCCCCGCGGCTACTGCTGCCGGGCCCGCCGGGCCGGGCGGGGGCTCTCGGCGGGGACGGCCAGGGGCCCGTCCGCGAGCCGGCCGAGGACCCGCAGCAGGCAGTCGCGGTCCTCCTCGGCGAGGTCCGCGAGGGCCTCGGCGTGCACCCCGTCGACGATCCGCCGGCTCTCCACGGCGACGGCGGCCCCCTTCTCGGTGACCGCGATGATCCGGGCCCTGCGGTCCTTGGCGGAGGGCCTGCGCTCGGCCAGTCCGGCCTTCTCCAGGGCGTCGACGGTGACGACCATCGTCGTCTTGTCCATGTCGCCGATCTCGGCGAGCTGGGCCTGTGTGCGCTCCTCCTCCTGCGCGTGCACGAGGACGCAGTGCATGCGGGCGGTCAGCCCGATCTCGCCGAGGGCCGCGGCCATCCGGGTGCGCAGGACGTGGCTGGTGCGGTCCAGGAGGAAGGACAGGTCGGGCTCGGGCCGGGTGGATCCCATCGCAGTCATGGCACCAGCCTAACAATTCGATCCGAAGAAAATAGTCTGCAACGAAACCATCTGCTACGGTCGTACTACTGCTCGCCGATGACTCCCTGACGGCCCGCCGACGACCGGAGAGACCCATGACCACCGCAGTTACGGAAACCCCCGTCCCGAGCTCCCCCACCGCGCCGGCCCGCGGCCTCCGCTCGCGCCGGACCGCCCTCGCCGTGCTCTCGACCGGCATGCTGATGACCGTCCTCGACGGCAGCATCGTCACCGTGGCCATGCCGGCCATCCAGGACGACCTCGGCTTCAGCCCCGCCGGCCTCAGCTGGGTCGTCAACGCCTACCTGATCGCCTTCGGCAGCCTGCTGCTCCTCGCCGGGCGGCTGGGCGACCTAATCGGCCGCAGGCGCATGTTCCTCGCGGGCACCGCCGTCTTCACGGCCGCCTCCCTGCTCGCCGGCTTCGCCGGGTCCCCCGCCCTGCTCATCGCCGCCCGCTTCCTCCAGGGCGTGGGCAGCGCCATGGCCTCCGCCGTCAGTCTCGGGATCCTCGTCACCCTCTTCCCCGGGACCCGCGAACGCTCCCGGGCCATCGCCGTCTTCTCCTTCACCGGAGCGGCCGGGGCCTCCCTCGGCCAGGTGCTCGGCGGGGTCCTCACCGACGCCCTCGACTGGCACTGGATCTTCTTCATCAACCTGCCCATCGGCATCGCCGCCCTGCTCGCGGCCCTGCCCGCGCTCCCCACCGACCGGGGGCTCGGACTGCGCGCGGGGGCCGACGTACCGGGCGCCCTGCTCGTCACCGCCGGACTGATGACCGGGATCTACGCCGTCGTGCGGGTCGAGGAGTACGGCTGGACCTCCGCGCACACCCTCGGCCTCGGGGCCCTCTCCGCGGCCCTGCTCGCCGCCTTCGCCCTGCGCCAGGCCAAGGCCCGCACCCCGTTGATGCCCCTGCGGATCCTCCGCTCGCGCACCGTGGCCGGCGCCAACCTGGTCCAGGTCCTGATGGTGGCCGCGCTGTTCTCCTTCCAGGTCCTGGTCGCCCTCTACCTCCAGCAGGTCCAGGGCTACGGGGCGGCGGAGACCGGCCTCGCGATGCTCCCGGCCGCCCTGGCCATCGGCGGGATCTCCCTCGGCGGCGCGGCGCGGCTGACCGCCCGCTTCGGGGAGCGCCGCGTCCTGCTCACCGGCCTCGCCCTGCTGGTCGCCGGCCTCGCCCTGCTGACCCGCCTCCCGGTCCGGGCCGACTACGTCACCGACCTGCTGCCCGTGATGCTGCTGGCCTCCGGCTTCGGCCTGGCCCTGCCCGCGCTCACCGCGCTGGGGATGTCCGGCGCCGGCGAGCGGGACGCCGGGCTCGCCTCGGGCCTGTTCAACACCACCCAGCAGATCGGCATGGCCCTCGGCGTCGCCGTCCTGTCCACCCTGGCCGCCTCGCGCACCGAAGCCCTGACGGCCGCCGGGACCGCCCGGCCCGAGGCCCTCACCTCCGGCTACCACCTGGCCTTCGCCGTCGGCGCGGCCCTCCTGCTGGCGGCCACCGCCGTCGCGGCCGTCCTCCTGCGCGCCCCGCGCAGCCGCTGAAAGCGGCCCCGGGGACCACGAAAAAAGACCCCCTGACCAGCATTCACGCTGGTCAGGGGGTCTTTCCGAAGTGGAGCCTAGGAGATTCGAACTCCTGACATCTGCCTTGCAAAGGCAGCGCTCTACCAACTGAGCTAAGGCCCCGAGCAACTGGACGCGGACGCCTCCCGGAAGGGAGTGTCCGTTCCGCAGGACAGAGTACCCGGTGCACCCCCGCATCCCGCAAAATGATAGGGACTCCCGCCCCGCGACCACGCTCCGTAAGATGCTCGCGAGGTTCGCACCAGCGAAGGGGAGTAGGAAGAGTGGACGCAGTACAGCAGGAGGCCACGGCCAGAGCCCGGGAACTCCAGCGCAGTTGGTACGGGGAGCCGCTCGGCGCGCTGTTCCGGCGGCTCATAGATGACCTCGGTCTCAACCAGGCCCGCCTCGCTGCCGTGCTCGGGCTTTCGGCTCCGATGCTGTCCCAGCTGATGAGCGGGCAGCGCGCCAAGATCGGCAACCCGGCCGTGGTCCAGCGGGTCCAGGCCCTCCAGGACCTCGCGGGCCAGGTGGCCGACGGCAGCGTGAGCGCCGCGGAGGCCACCGACCGGATGGACGAGATCAAGAACACCCAGGGCGGCTCCGTCCTCAGCAACAGCGGCCAGAGCAGCACCGGTTCCGGCGCACCCACCGTCAAGCGGGTCGTCCGCGAGATCCAGTCGCTGCTGCGCTCGGTCGCCGCGGCCGGCGACATCATCGAGGCGGCGGACACCCTCGCCCCCACCCACCCGGAACTGGCGGAGTTCCTCCGGGTCTACGGGGCGGGCCGCACCTCCGAGGCGGTGTCCCACTACGAGGCCCACCAGAACTGACACACGCGGGTGACGGGCGCCGGCGCCGTCCGGCAGACCTGGGACCACCGCCGCGGCACGTACGTCGCAGCGGAGGTCCTCCTCCAGGGCGGTGCCCACGCACGCGGCCGGCGGCGCTGCACGCGGAGGGCGTCGTCCACCCCGACGCCCGACGCCGAACCGGCCGGCATCCCGACGGAGGCCACCGGAACCGGGCGGCCGCCCCGGTGGCCGTCCGGCTTCGGGATCTCCGTGCGCAAGGGCGGCCCCCGGCGGAGCAGTTCGGGGCTCCGAGGCCCCCGGAAGCGCCCCGGCGCCCCTGTGGGGCGCGATCTCGAACCTCCCGCACCAGGACCCCGGCTTCCGCTTCCGGACCGCCACAGGGGCGCGCAAGGCCCTTGCCGGGGCCGCCCAGTTGCCCACCCGGCCCCGCCGGCGGGGAACCGGCCGAGGTGTTCGACCAACTCGGTCCGGTTCCGGCCGATTTCGACCCACAGGGGCCTGAAATCGCCTCCGCCGCAGCGTCGGTGGGCCTCGGCCCGGCGCACCCGGACCGTCACACCCAGCCCGAATTCGCTAAAGCAAGCAAAATCTTTGCGTAACCGAACTTCTCGGCGGCGGACCGGTCCGCGCCGGCCCCGGAACAGCATGAAGCCCCGGCAGCAGCGGCAGCCGGGGCTTCATGGAATCAATCGTGGGGCTCACACACCGGAACCAGAGGGCACGGAGTCGGTTGCCTCCGTCCACAGGTCCTGCTCGGCACGGTCCGCCTGGATCTGGCGGTACACGAGGAGCCCGCCGATGGCGGCCAGTGCGACCAGGAGCAGCTTCTTCACGGCGCGACCTCGTCTTTCGTAGACGTTGGGGACTTCTGGTCGCCAACAATACACACCGACCGATACCGATCGGTTACCTGGGACTCCCCCGAACGGCCGAACGAAGAAGACCCCCAGGCCGTGGCCTGGGGGTCTTCATTCTCTGTGGGGCTAACAGGATTTGAACCTGTGGCCTCATCCTTATCAGGGATGCGCTCTAACCAACTGAGCTATAGCCCCTCCGCGCCTGCGCGCTGACTCCTGAAGATTAGCGCACAGACGCAGTGGAACCCAAATCCGCTCCCGCGGGGCTTTCCCGCAGGTCAGTCAGTGGGTCATTCGTCCTCGGCCAGCGTGAGCTCCACGCCGCCCACGAAGCCCGCCGACAGGTTGTAGATGAACGAACCCAGCGTCGCCAGGGCCGTCATCAGCACCACGTCGATCACCGCGATCACCGACGTGAAGATCAGCACGCGCGGCAGCGACAGGAACGACTGGAGGTCGAACCCGTTGCCCTCGTTCGACCCGGTCGCCTCGCTGATGGTGCCGCCGACGGTCGAGAAGATGCCCATGGCGTCCATGACCATCCACAGCACCGCCGCCGCGACGACGGTGCACAGGCCCAGCGCGATCGACAGCAGGAAGCTGACCTTCATCACGGACCACGGGTCGGCCTTCGCCACCCGCAGCCGCGCCTTGCGCGTCCTGGGGGCCGTACGGGCCCCGGGGACGGCCCCGCGCTGCGCACCCGGGCCCGTGGGCGCCGCGTACGCCTGCGGGGGCTTCTGGGGCTGCCCGGCCTGCTCCTTGGCCGGAGCCTTCGCCGGAGCCTTGGCCTGCTCCTTGGCCGGCGCCTTGGGCTGCTCCTTGGCGGCGTTCTGCTCCTTGGCCGCCTGGTCCTTCGTGGCCTGCTCCTTGACCGGCTCCTTCGCCTTCGGCTGCGTCTTGGTCTGCGCCGTCGGCTTGGATTCCGGTTCTCGGGTGTCCGTCACGGTTCCCCCCTGGGAGTCCGCGGCGGGGCCACGGGCACCGTTCGCTCCAGTCTTGGCCGGTCCGGCGCCCGTGGCTCCACTCACGACTTACTCCTCGTGCTCCCCGACCGAGGGCTCCGTGCCCCCGGCCGCCCCGGCGGCCGCTGCGTCGGCCGCCGCGGCCTCGATCTCTGACTCGATCTCGTCGGCCTCGTCAGCTTCCTGACCGGCCTCGGCGTTACGAGCGATGCCTACCACGGCATCGCGCTTGCCCAGGTTGATCAGCTGGACGCCCATGGTGTCACGGCCGGTCTCCCTGACTTCGTTGACGCGCGTACGGATCACACCACCGCCGAGCGTGATGGCGAGGATCTCATCCGACTCGTCGACCACCAGCGCGCCGACCAGCGAACCGCGGTCCTCGACGATCTTCGCCGCCTTGATGCCCAGACCGCCACGGCCCTGGACGCGGTACTCGTCCACCGCCGTCCGCTTCGCATAGCCGCCGTCGGTGGCGGTGAAGACGAACGTACCCGGCCGGACAACGCTCATCGACAGCAGTTCGTCACCCTCGCGGAAGCTCATGCCCTTCACGCCCGAGGTGGCACGGCCCATCGGGCGCAGCGCATCGTCGGTCGCCGTGAAGCGGATCGACTGCGCCTTCTTGCTGATGAGCAGCAGGTCGTCCTCGGCGGACACCAGCTCGGCACCGATCAGCTCGTCGTCGCTGCCCTCCTCGGTCTCCCGGAGGTTGATCGCGATGACGCCGCCCGAACGCGGGGAGTCGTAGTCCTTGAGCGCCGTCTTCTTCACCAGGCCGCCCTTGGTGGCCAGGATCAGGTAGGGCGCCGCCTCGTAGTCGCGGATCGCGAGGACCTGGGCGATCTTCTCGTCCGGCTGGAAGGCCATCAGGTTCGCCACGTGCTGGCCCCGCGCGTCCCGGCCGGCGTCCGGGAGCTCGTACGCCTTGGAGCGGTAGACGCGGCCCTTGTTCGTGAAGAACAGCAGCCAATGGTGCGTGGTCGAGACGAAGAAGTGGTCGACCAGGTCGTCCTGCTTCAGCTTCGTACCGCGAACGCCCTTGCCGCCGCGCTTCTGCGAGCGGTAGTCCTCGGTCTTGGTGCGCTTGACGTAGCCGCCGTGCGTGATCGTGACGACGATGTCCTCTTCGGCGATCAGGTCCTCCATGGACATGTCGCCGTCGAAGGGCACCAGCTTGGAGCGCCGGTCGTCGCCGTACTTCTCGACGATCGCCGCGAGCTCCTCGCTGACGATCGAGCGCTGCTTCTCCGGCGAGGCCAGGATCGCGTTGTACTCGTTGATCTTCGCCTGGAGCTCGTCGTGCTCCGCGACGATCTTCTGGCGCTCCAGGGCCGCCAGGCGGCGCAGCTGCATCTCCAGGATCGCGTTCGCCTGGATCTCGTCGATCTCCAGGAGGCCCATCAGGCCCTCGCGCGCGATCTCGACCGTGTTGCTGCGCCGGATGAGGGCGATGACCTCGTCGATGGCGTCAAGGGCCTTGAGCAGGCCGCGCAGGATGTGGGCCCGCTCCTCCGCCTTGCGCAGACGGAAGCGCGTGCGCCGGACGATGACCTCGATCTGGTGCTGCACCCAGTGGCGGATGAACGCGTCGATCGACAGGGTGCGCGGCACCCCGTCCACCAGCGCCAGCATGTTCGCGCCGAAGTTCGTCTGCAGGTCGGTGTGCTTGTACAGGTTGTTCAGCACGACCTTGGCGACGGCGTCGCGCTTGAGCACGATCACCAGGCGCTGGCCCGTCCGGGACGAGGTCTCGTCGCGGACGTCGGCGATGCCGCCGATCTTGCCGTCCTTCACCAGGTCGGCGATCTTCTGCGCGAGGTTGTCCGGGTTGGTCTGGTACGGGAGCTCCGTGACCACCAGGCACTGGCGGTTCTGGATCTCCTCGACCTCGACCACCGCGCGCATCGTGATGGAGCCGCGACCGGTGCGGTACGCCTCCTCGATGCCCTTGCGGCCCACGACCAGCGCGCCGGTCGGGAAGTCCGGGCCCTTGATGCGCTCCAGGAGCGCGTCGAGCAGTTCCTCGTGCGAGGCCTCCGGGTGCTCCAGCGCCCACTGGGCGCCGGCCGCGACCTCGCGGAGGTTGTGCGGCGGGATGTTGGTCGCCATGCCGACCGCGATGCCGGCGCTGCCGTTGATCAGCAGGTTCGGGAAGCGCGCCGGCAGGACCGTCGGCTCCTGGTTGCGGCCGTCGTAGTTGTCCGTGAAGTCGACGGTCTCCTCGTCGATGTCCCGGAGCATCTCCATGGCCAGCGGCATCAGCTTGCACTCGGTGTAGCGCATCGCGGCCGCCGGGTCGTTGCCCGGGGAGCCGAAGTTGCCGTTCGAGTCCACCAGCGGCATCCGCATCGACCACGGCTGGGCCAGGCGGACCAGCGCGTCGTAGATGGAGCTGTCGCCGTGCGGGTGGTACGTGCCCATGACGTCGCCGACGACGCGGGCGCACTTGTAGAAGCCCTTCTCGGGCCGGTAGCCGCCGTCGTACATCGCGTACAGCACACGACGGTGGACGGGCTTGAGGCCGTCCCGTACGTCGGGCAGTGCGCGGGAGACGATGACGGACATCGCGTAGTCGAGGTAGGAGCGCTGCATCTCCGTCTCGAGCCCGACGGGCTCGATGCGCAGCACGGGCTGCTCCTCCGCGGAATTCTCGGCGGTGGGAGTGGTTTCGTCGGCCATTGCTGGTCAGGAATCCTTTCAGGCGGCGGTCAGCGGAGGCCGACTCAGATGTCGAGGAAGCGGACGTCCTTGGCGTTGCGCTGGATGAAGGAGCGCCGCGCCTCGACGTCCTCACCCATCAGCACCGAGAACAGGTCGTCGGCCTGCGCCGCGTCGTCGAGCGTGACCTGGCCGAGCACGCGGTGGTCCACGTCCATGGTGGTGACGCGCAGCTCCTCGGCGTTCATCTCGCCCAGACCCTTGAAGCGCTGGATCGAGTCCTCGCGGATGCGCTTGCCGTTCTGCTTGCCGAGCTCGACCAGGGCGTCGCGCTCGCGGTCCGAGTACGCGTACTCGAAGTCGTCCCGGCCCCACTTGATCTTGTAGAGCGGCGGGCGCGACAGGTACACGTGACCGGCTTCGACCAGCGGGCGCATGAAGCGGAACAGGAAGGTCAGCAGCAGGGTGTTGATGTGCTGGCCGTCGACGTCGGCGTCCGCCATCAGGATGATCTTGTGGTAGCGGAGCTTCTCGATGTCGAAGTCCTCGTGCACACCGGTGCCGAAGGCGCTGATCAGCGCCTGGACCTCGGTGTTCTGGAGGATCTTGTCGATACGGGCCTTCTCGACGTTCAGGATCTTGCCGCGGATCGGCAGGATGGCCTGGTACATCGGGTTGCGGCCGGACTTCGCGGAGCCGCCGGCGGAGTCGCCCTCGACGATGAAGATCTCGCACTTGGTCGGGTCGTTCGACTGGCAGTCGGACAGCTTGCCCGGCAGCGAGGCGCTCTCCAGCAGGCCCTTGCGGCGCGTCAGGTCACGGGCCTTGCGGGCCGCGACGCGGGCCGTGGCCGCCTGGATGGCCTTGCGGACGATGTCCGCGGCCTCGACCGGGTTGCGGTCGAACCAGTCGTTGAGGTGCTCGTGGACGACCTTCTGCACGAAGGTCTTGGCCTCGGTGTTGCCCAGCTTGGTCTTCGTCTGGCCCTCGAACTGGGGCTCGCCCAGCTTGACCGAGATGATCGCCGTCAGACCCTCGCGGATGTCCTCGCCGGCGAGGTTGTCGTCCTTCTCGCGGAGCAGCTTCTTGTCCCGCGCGTAGCGGTTGACCAGGCCGGTCAGCGCCGCGCGGAAGCCCTCCTCGTGGGTGCCGCCCTCGTGCGTGTGGATCGTGTTCGCGAAGGAGTACACGCCCTCGCTGTACTGCGAGTTCCACTGCATCGCGATCTCGACCGAGAGCATGCGCTCCTTGTCCTCGGCCTCGACGTCGATGACGGTCGGGTGGATCAGCTCGCCCTTGCGCGAGTTGAGGTACTTCACGAAGTCGACGATGCCGCCCTCGTAGTAGTACTTCACCGTGCGCGCCTGGGGCTCGGCCGTGTCCGCGTCCGGGTCGTCCGCGCCCGCCGTGGCCTTCGCCGACTCGCGCTCGTCGGTCAGCGACAGGGTCAGGCCCTTGTTGAGGAAGGCCATCTCCTGGAAGCGCCGCGACAGCGTCTCGAAGGAGTACTCGGTCGTCTCGAAGATGTCGCCGTCGGCCCAGAAGGTGACCGTCGTGCCGTGCTCTTCGGTCTCCTCGTTCTTGGCCAGCGGGGCCGTCGGGACGCCCAGCTTGTAGTCCTGGGTCCAGCGGTGGCCGTCCGTCTTGACCTCGACCGCGACCTTGGTCGACAGGGCGTTCACGACGGACACGCCGACGCCGTGCAGACCGCCGGAGACGGCGTAGCCGCCGCCGCCGAACTTGCCGCCCGCGTGGAGGACCGTCAGGACGACCTCGACGGCGGGCTTCCCCTCGGACGGCACGATGCCGACCGGGATGCCTCGGCCGTTGTCCACCACGCGCACCCCGCCGTCGGCGAGGATCGTCACGTCGATGGTGTCGGCGAAGCCGGCCAGCGCCTCGTCGACCGAGTTGTCGACGACCTCGTAGACGAGGTGGTGCAGACCACGCTCGCCCGTCGAGCCGATGTACATACCCGGCCGCTTGCGCACTGCGTCCAGGCCCTCGAGGACCTGGATCGCACTGGCGTCGTAATTCTTCTCGTTGGAGTCGCCGGAATCGGCCACGAAGCGCCCTTTCTGGCACAGCGCAGCCCGTACTCCGGACCAGCCTGTACGCCGGCGGGAGCGGCCGCGTCGATCTGCGTTGTCTGCGTTGTCGTGCTGTCCCCCGCGGAACGGGCGGGATTGCTTCCAGTCTACCGGTACCACTGACATGAATGGGGGTTTGCCGGTGCCTGAGTCCGCATGTGCCGCCCTGAACCTCCTCTCCGAGACTCCCCATATTCGGGGAGGGGCTCAAAGAGGCTCACACGGGCACCCAGCGCTTCGGCCTGTCAACCTTCCACTACCGTGAGGGACACCACCCGCGCAGGCCGCGCCGGGCCGCTCCGCCCGGGCCCCGCAAGGGCGCCACGCCGGGACCGCGCCGGCTCCTGCCGCTCCTCTTCTCCGGCCCGCCGGGGACCGCCGCGGACGGCGGCACGCCGTCGCGGGTCCCGCCGCTGGCCGGAACCCGTGGGGTCGCGGAACCGGCCGGGAGGGCCGGAACCCGGTCAGCCGTAGGTGTCGCCGGGCCCGGTGCTGCCCGGGGCCCGCAAGGGCCCGTACCGCTTGGGGCGGCCGCCGGGGCCCTGCACCTTGATCAGCCGGACCGTGCCCTGTCCGAGGTCCGCGTTCAGCCGCGCCACCAGCTGCGGGGCCAGCAGCTTCAGCTGCGCGGCCCAGGCCGAGGAATCGCACCGTACGAGGAGTTCACGCTCCTCGTAGCGCTCCGGTTCACAGTGGGCCGCGATCTCCGGGCCGACGATCTCCGCCCAGCGCTCCATCACCCCGGCCACCGCGATCGGCATCTCCCAGCCGCGCTCGGTGCGCAGCCGGTCCAGGGCCGCCATCAGCGGCATCGGGTCCCGGCCGTCGGCACGGGCCCCGGAACGCAGTCCGGGCTGCTGCTGGCGCTTCTTCCCGCCCACCGCGTTGCCCCGGGCGCGGGCCTGCTCGCGCGCGGCTGCGAGGGCCTGGCGGGCCAGGTCGACCCCGGAGGGCTCCGGGGTCTTGGGCCGGTGCCGGTCGCCGTCGCTCACAGCCGGGTCACCTCACCGCCGGACACCCCGAAGCGCGTGCCCGTCAGCACGCCCGGGACGTCGTCGTCGACCGCGGCCGTCACCAGGACCTGCTCGCCGCCGGACACCAGCTCCGCGAGCCGCTCGCGCCGGCGCGCGTCCAGCTCCGCGAAGACGTCGTCCAGGATCAGCACCGGCTCCGCCCCCTCCGAGCGCAGCAGCTCGTACGAGGCCAGGCGCAGGGCCAGCGCGTACGACCAGGACTCGCCGTGGCTGGCGTACCCCTTCGCGGGGAGGTCGCCCAGCCGCAGCAGGAGGTCGTCGCGGTGCGGGCCGGCCAGGGTCACCCCGCGTTCGATCTCCTGCTTGCGGACCTGGGACAGGGCGGCGAGGAGCACCTCGTAGAGCTCCTCGCGGGTGCGGGCCGCGCCGCTGTCGACGGGCTCGCCGGCGGAGGACCGGTACGCCAGGGCGAGCGGGCCGCCGCCGGGCGCGAGCTGCTCGTACGCCTTGTCGGCGAGCGGGAGCAGGGTGGCGATCAGGTCGAGGCGCTGGGCGAGGAGCTCGGCGCCGGCCCGTGCGAGGTGCTGGTCCCAGACGTCGAGGGTGGAGAGGTCCATGGAGCGGCCGCCGTGCCTGCGGGCCATCGCGGCGGACTTCAGGAGGGTGTTGCGCTGCTTGAGCACGCGTTCGTAGTCGGAGCGGACCGCCGCCATCCGCGGGGAGCGGGCCGTCACCAGCTCGTCGAGGAAGCGGCGCCGCTCGCCGGGGTCGCCCTTGACCAGGGCGAGGTCCTCCGGGGCGAACAGCACGGTGCGCACGATCCCCAGCACGTCGCGGGGCCTGACCTGCGAGGACCGGTTGATGCGGGCGCGGTTGGCGCGGCCCGGGTTCAGTTCGAGCTCGACCAGCTGCTGGCGTTCGCCCTGGGTGACGGCGGCCCGGACGATCGCCCGGTCGGCTCCCATGCGGACGAGCGGGGCGTCCGAGGAGACCCGGTGGCTGCCCAGGGTGGCCAGGTAGCCGATGGCTTCGACAAGGTTCGTCTTGCCCTGGCCGTTGGGGCCCACGAAGGCCGTGACGCCCGGGGCGAGGGGAACCTCGGCCCGGGCGTACGAGCGGAAGTCGGCCAACGAGAGATGCGAGACATGCATGCGGCGCCGACCTCCCCCGGCTTCCTTGCTGTGCTCCGTGGTGCTGTGGTGGTGCTACTTCTTCTCGACCGCGTGGCCGCCGAACTGGTTGCGCAGCGCGGCGATCATCTTCATCTGCGGCGAGTCGTCCTGGCGGGACGCGAACCGGGCGAACAGCGAGGCCGTGATCGCCGGCAGCGGGACCGCGTTGTCGATGGCCGCCTCGACGGTCCAGCGGCCCTCGCCCGAGTCCTGGGCGAAGCCCTTCAGCTGGTCGAGGTGCTCGTCCTCGTCCAGCGCGTTGACGGCGAGGTCCAGCAGCCAGGACCGGATGACCGTGCCCTCCTGCCAGGACCGGAAGACCTCGCGGACGTCGGTGACCGAGTCGACCTTCTCCAGGAGCTCCCAGCCCTCGGCGTAGGCCTGCATCATGGCGTACTCGATGCCGTTGTGGACCATCTTCGCGAAGTGGCCCGCGCCGACCTTGCCGGCGTGCACGGAGCCGAAGTCGCCCTCGGGCTTGAGTGCGTCGAAGACCGGCTGGACCACGGCGACGTCCTTCTCGTCACCGCCGTACATCAGCGCGTAGCCGTTCTCCAGGCCCCAGACGCCGCCGGAGACGCCGCAGTCGACGAAGCCGATGCCCTTGGCCTTCAGCTCCTCGGCGTGCTTCTCGTCGTCGGTCCAGCGCGAGTTGCCGCCGTCGACGACGATGTCGCCGGGGGAGAGCAGTTCGGCCAGCTCGTCGATGGTGGACTGCGTCGCGGCCCCGGCCGGGACCATCACCCACACGACGCGGGGGGACTGCAGGCCGTCCACAAGCTCCTGCAGGCTGTGGACATCGGCGAGATCCGGGTTGCGGTCGTATCCGATGACGGTGTGGCCTGCGCGGCGGATGCGCTCGCGCATGTTGCCGCCCATCTTGCCGAGACCGACGAGACCGAGCTCCATCAGGTGGGTTCCTTAAGCGTTGGGGCCGTCTGTACGGGGCTTCCCCGGTACCGGTGGGTTCCGGTCGTTTGTCCTGGGTCGCCCGCCGGGTCCGAGCCTACGCCGGGCCATGGCGTCGGGCCGCTCCGGACGGCGCCGGGCCCGGCACTCGCGGCTGCGAGACCGGGCCCGGTGCCGTCGTACGGCGGGAGCGGGTCAGCCGGAGAGGCGGACCGGCATGATCAGGTACTTGTAGGCCTCGTCGGCCTCCGCGTCCACCGCGGGCCGGCCGCTGAGCAGCGCGGGCTTCGTGGACGTGGTGAAGCTGAGCTGGGCGGCGGGCGAGTCGATGGCGCTCAGGCCGTCCAGCAGGAAGGTCGGGTTGAAGGCGATCGAGATGTCGTCGCCCTCCAGGTTGGCGTCGACGCGCTCCACAGCCTGTGCATCGTCGCTGGAGCCCGCTTCCAGGATCAGCACGCCCTGCTCGAAGCTGAGGCGGACCGGGGTGTTGCGCTCGGCGACCAGGGCCACGCGCTTGACGGCCTCGACGAACGGGGCGGTCTCGATCACGGCGACGGAGTTGAACTCCGTCGGGAAGAGGGTGCGGTACTTCGGCAGGTCGCCTTCGAGCAGGCGGGTGGTGGTGCGGCGGCCGGCGCCCTCGAAGCCGATGAGGCCCTCGCCCTGGCCGGAGCCGGAGAGCGCCAGGGTGACGGTGTCACCGCTGGTGAGGGACTTGGCGGTGTCGAGGAGGGTCTTGGCGGGCACCAGGGCCACGGCCGAGGCCTCCGGGTTCTCCGGCTTCCACAGGAACTCGCGGACCGCGAAGCGGTAGCGGTCGGTGGAGGCCAGGGTGACGCGGTCGCCCTCGATCTCGATGCGGACACCGGTCAGCACGGGCAGCGTGTCGTCGCGGCCGGCGGCGATGGCGACCTGCGCGGCGGCGGAGGCGAAGACCTCGCCGGGGACGGTGCCGGTGGCGGTGGGCATCTGCGGGAGCGCCGGGTACTCCTCCACGGGCAGGGTGTGGAGGGTGAACCGGGAGGAGCCGCAGACCACGGTCGCCCGTACACCGTCTGTGGAAATCTCCACCGGGCGGTTGGGGAGGGCGCGGCAGATGTCGGCGAGGAGCCGACCGGAGACGAGGACGGTGCCGTCCTCCTCCACGTCCGCCTCGACGGAGACGCGGGCCGAGACCTCGTAGTCGAAGCCGGAGAGGGACAGGGTGCCCTCCTCGGCCTTCAGCAGCAGGCCCGCGAGTACGGGCACCGGCGGCCGGGCCGGGAGGCTGCGTGCAGCCCAGGCCACCGCCTCCGCGAGTACGTCGCGCTCCACCCGGATCTTCACCGGAACCGCCTCCTGCTGTTGCTCGCTCGTCTGCCGGCCTTCGTCGTCGGCCCGTCGATGCCTCGACCGATGCCGGGGACCAGTCTGACGTACGGCGCCGACAGTCGTCGCGGCTGGCGGTCAAGTCGGGAGCGAGGAGTCGGGACGGCCGTCCGGCGAGTTGTGCACAGGACCCGCTTGAAAACCGAAACCGGCCTAACTCTCCATGGGGGTAGTAGTAGGGCCTGTGGAAACGGTGGATAAGCCCGTTGTCCCAGGTCAACCCGCATTTTTTATCCCCACAGCCTGTGGGTGGGACCGGTGGACAACACGGGGTGTCTGTGGAGAACGGAAAGTTCTGCACAGGTCGTCCCCAGGTGACCCCCGTTACTCCACAGGTGTGTCCCCAGCTTTTCCCCAGCAGTCCACAGACCAAACGTCGACATCCGTGTGACCGCTTTCACTCGGGGCGGTGACCGGGGGTGTGCCGTTGCCGAACAGTGGACAACGGTGTGGAGAACCGTCGGGAACCTGTGCACAGGATGCGGGAACCTGTGAGTCGGCGGTGGACAGAGGAGTGGACGAGCCTGTGGACGATTTTTCTGTCCACAGGCTGTGGATGACGCTTGCGCACAATTCCACAGGTGTCTGACCTGCCCTGATGGGCCCTCAAGGTGCACCCCTGTGGACAGATTGTGGGTGATGGGGGCTGTCCTCAGGCTGTGGACGGAAGAAATCCGGGGAATCTGTGGATGACGGGCCCTTCCGGGGGCGCATTCGAACAGAGCAGGGGCGCACGGACGAAGAAGGGCGCCCCCGGTTCGATCCGGAAGCGCCCTGTCCTGAGGTTTGAGGGACCGCCAGCCGGCCCCTGTGGGGCCCGCGTCAGCCGTTCTTGATGCGGTTCGTGAGCTCCGTGACCTGGTTGTAGATCGAGCGCCGTTCCGCCATCAGGGCGCGGATCTTGCGGTCCGCGTGCATGACGGTGGTGTGGTCCCGCCCGCCGAACTGGGCACCGATCTTCGGCAGCGACAGGTCGGTGAGCTCCCTGCACAGGTACATGGCGATCTGCCGGGCGGTCACGAGGACCCGGCTGCGCGAGGAGCCGCACAGGTCGTCCACGGTCAGCCCGAAGTAGTCGGCGGTGGCCGCCATGATGTCGGAGGCGGTGATCTCCGGTGCGCTGTCCTCGCCGCCGGGGATCAGGTTCTTGAGGACGTCCTCGGTGAGCCCGAGGTCCACCGGCTGCCGGTTCAGGCTCGCGAAGGCGGTGACGCGGATCAGCGCGCCCTCCAGCTCGCGGATGTTGCGCGAGATCCGCGAGGCGATGAACTCCAGCACCTCCGGCGGGGCGTTGAGCTGCTCCTGGACCGCCTTCTTGCGCAGGATCGCGATGCGGGTCTCCAGCTCGGGCGGCTGGACGTCGGTGATCAGGCCCCACTCGAAGCGGTTGCGGAGCCGGTCCTCCAGGGTGACGAGCTGCTTGGGCGGCCGGTCGGAGGAGAGGACGATCTGCTTGTTGGCGTTGTGGAGCGTGTTGAAGGTGTGGAAGAACTCCTCCTGCGTCGACTCCTTGCTCGCGAGGAACTGGATGTCGTCGACGAGCAGGATGTCCATCTCGCGGTACCGCTTGCGGAAGGCGTCGCCCTTGCCGTCGCGGATGGAGTTGATGAACTCGTTGGTGAACTCCTCGGAGCTCACGTACCGCACGCGGGTACCGGGGTAGAGGCTCCGCGCGTAGTGCCCGATGGCGTGCAGCAGGTGCGTCTTGCCGAGACCCGACTCCCCGTAGACGAAAAGGGGGTTGTACGCCTTCGCCGGCGCCTCGGCGACGGCCACCGCGGCGGCGTGCGCGAAGCGGTTGGAGGCGCCGATGACGAAGGTGTCGAAGAGGTACTTGGGGTTCAGCCGGGCGGTCGGCTCCAGCGGGCCCGAAGTGGAGCCGCCGGAGGGCGCCGACGGCGGGGGCGCGGGCGTCGGCCGGCCGGGTGCGGGGCGCGGGGCCGGCTGCTCGTACTGCTGCGGCTCGTAGCCCTGCGGCTCGTACTTCTGGGACTCGTACGACGGCGGTTCGTACTTCTGGGGCTCGTACTGCTGGGCTTCGTAAGAAGAGGAGGACTCGTAGCCGGGCTGCTCGTACTTCTTCTGCTCGTAGCCGCCCTGCTCGTACCCGCCCTGGTCGTAGCCGCCGGGCTCGGGCTGCTGGAGGTAGCCGGGCTGCGGAGTGGCGTAGGGATCGCGCTCGGGGAAGCCGCCGAGGCGCTGCTGCTGCCAGCCGTACTCGTCCTGGCCGCCGCGGGGCCAGGAGCCGGGCTCCTGGCGCGGCTGCTGGTACTCCGGGTAGGCGGGGCGGGCGGCGGGGAGCTGGTCCTCACCGGGGCCGGCGCCGGGGCGCTGGCCGCCGTACGGCTCGTAGGCCTCGCGGGGGGAGGGGGCGGGCGGGGCCGGCGGGGCGGGCTCGCCCGCGGAGTCGTCCACGGTGATGGCGATCCGGATCGGGCGGCCGCACTCGCGGCTCAGGGCGTCGCTGATGAGCGGGGCGAGACGGCCTTCGAGGACCCGCTTGCCCCATTCGTTGGGGACGGCGAGCAGGGCGGTGTCGGCCACGAGGGCCAGCGGCTGGCATCGTTCCACCCACTGCTTGTCCTTGGGCTCGATCCCCTGCTGGCCCTCCCCGAGCAGCTTCTCGAGGACGCGTGGCCACACTGCGGCAAGATCGGCAGGTACGTCAGCCACAGAGCACGCTCTCTCACAGGTCCCGGTCCCACGAATGTGTGGTTCTTTGGGACGGTCGGGACAAAAAATCCGGGATCAGGCAACGGTAGTCAGGCCGGTGGGTAGGGTTCAAGTCGTTGTCCACAGCCTGTGCACAGTGTGGGGCAGGGGACACTCGGTTTGACCGGATGGCGTAGCCGCGCGTACCGTAACGAGGTCGAGTTGTCGATGGCTGCTGCCGCCTGCCTACCGATGGGCGAAGATCACTGATCGTGATCGTTTAGCGGTGTCCACTCGGGCGAACACGCGAGTTCCTCGTGGGCGCACGGTGACAGCCAGGCGATGTACCGCCACAACGATTCATTCTCTGGAGCCCCCGAGTGAGCAAGCGCACCTTCCAGCCGAACAACCGCCGTCGCGCCAAGACCCACGGCTTCCGTCTGCGGATGCGTACCCGTGCCGGTCGCGCGATCCTCGCGAACCGTCGCAGCAAGGGCCGTTCCGCCCTTTCCGCGTAACAACGCGCAGGTCGTGACGTCGTGCTGTCTCCCGAAAATCGGCTGAGGCGGCGCGAGGACTTCGCGAGCGCGGTGCGCCGAGGACGCCGGGCCGGTCGCCCGCTCCTCGTCGTCCACCTACGAACAAGCGGTGCAACGGACCCGCACGAGCCGGGGGATGTCGATCCCTCGCCGCGTGCGGGTTTCGTCGTCAGCAAGGCTGTCGGCATCGCCGTCGTCCGCAACCGGGTCAAGCGCCGGCTCCGCCATCTCGTACGTGATCGGCTGGCCCAGCTGCCCCCCGGTAGCCTGGTGGTGGTGCGGGCCCTGCCCGGAGCCGCCGACGCCGGCGCCGACGAGCTGGCCCGTGACCTGGACGCCGCCTTGGCGCGGCTGCTGGGAGGCGTGGCTCGATGAAGTACCCGCTGCTCGCTTTGATCAAGCTGTACCAGTGGACGATCAGTCCGCTGCTCGGGCCGGTGTGCCGCTATTACCCGTCGTGCTCGCACTACGGGTTCTCGGCCATCGACCGGCATGGTGCGGTGAAGGGGACGGTTCTTACCGCCTGGCGGATCCTGCGGTGCAATCCGTGGTCCCCGGGTGGTGTGGATCATGTCCCACCCCGGAAACGCCCGCGTTGGCACGAGCAGCTGCGCAGTGCGTTGCGTAGATCTCGCAATGCTCAAGGAGCCTGATTAGTGGACACGATTGCCAGTCTGTTCAGCTTTATCACCACACCCGTGTCGTGGATCATCGTCCAGTTCCACAGTGTCTACGGCGCGATCTTCGGTGCGGACAGTGGATGGGCCTGGGGCCTGTCCATCGTGTCCCTGGTGGTCCTGATCCGCATCTGCCTGATCCCGCTCTTCGTGAAGCAGATCAAGGCGACGCGTGGCATGCAGGCGCTCCAGCCGAAGATGAAGGCGATCCAGGAGCGCTACAAGAACGACAAGCAGCGCCAGTCCGAAGAGATGATGAAGCTGTACAAGGAGACGGGTACCAACCCGCTCTCCTCGTGCCTTCCCATCCTGGCGCAGTCCCCGTTCTTCTTCGCGCTCTACCACGTGCTCGCGAGCATCGCCAACGGCGAGACCATCGGCGTGATCAACCAGTCGCTGCTGGAGAGCGCCCGCCAGGCGCACATCTTCGGCGCCCCGCTGGCCGCCAAGTTCACGGACAGTGCCGAGAAGGTCGCGGCCCTGGACGCTTCGATCACCAACGTGCGCATCGTGACCGCGGTCATGATCGTCCTGATGTCGCTGTCGCAGTTCTACACGCAGCGCCAGCTGATGCAGAAGAACGTGGACCTCTCGGTCAAGACGCCGTTCATGCAGCAGCAGAAGATGCTCATGTACATCTTCCCGGTGATCTTCGCCGTCATGGGCATCAACTTCCCCGTCGGTGTCCTCGTCTACTGGCTGACCACCAACGTGTGGACCATGGGCCAGCAGATGTACGTGATCAACCAGAACCCGACGCCGGGCAGCAAGGCCCAGGACCAGTACCTGACCCGTCTGCTGAAGCAGGTCACCACCCACGGCGACGTCAAGGGCCGGGGCAAGAAGAAGATCGTCGCGGCGATCGTGGCCAAGGGCCCGGACCGCAACGACAACGAGCGGAAGTTCATCACCGCCCTGACGAAGCAGGGCCTGGCCGCGCAGGCCGACGGCTCCGTGATCAAGAGTTCTGAGGCCACGGCCGACTCGGACGCGGCGAGCGGCGGTGTCGCCACCAAGCGGCAGCAGCCGAAGCGGCAGACGAAGTCCAAGCGTCAGACGCCCCCCAGCAAGCCCTCGAAGAAGTAGAAGGAGTCCCTCCCGTGACGGAAGGCACCACCACCGCCGCCGCTGAGAGTGGCGACACCCTCACCCGCCTCGAGCAGGAGGGTGAGATCGCGGCCGACTACCTTGAGGGTCTGCTGGACATCGCCGACCTCGACGGCGACATCGACATGGACGTCGAGGCCGACCGTGCCGCGGTGTCGATCGTCAGCGACGCGGGCGGTCGCGAGCTGCAGAAGCTCGTGGGCCGCGACGGGGAGGTCCTGGAGGCCCTCCAGGAGCTGACCCGTCTCGCCGTGCACCGGGAGACCGGCGACCGCAGCCGGCTGATGCTGGACATCGCGGGCTTCCGGGCGAAGAAGCGCGAGGAGCTGGCCGCGCTGGGCGCGAAGGCCGCCGCGGACGTGAAGGCCTCGGGCGAGCCGCTGAAGCTGGCTCCGATGACCCCCTTCGAGCGCAAGGTCGTCCACGATGCCGTGGCGGCCGCCGGTCTGAAGAGCGAGTCCGAGGGCGAGGAGCCGCAGCGCTTCGTCGTCGTGCTCCCGGCCTGACCGGAACGTTGTGCGTCGGCCCCGCCTGTGTCGCAGGCGGGGCCGAAGTTTGTAAGCCTGGCAGTTGAACGACACGGTTGAACGACACGGTTTTGGCGTGAGCGGTTCTGTACGGAAGGACGGTCCCCGTGACGGAGGCAGCGGAGCTTCCCGCGGCGCCTGAAGAGGCGCCCCCGGCGCCCGAAGAGGCGCGCGCGGTGTTCGGTGAGTTTTTCCCGGAAGCTGTGCGGTACGCGGAGCTGCTGGCGGATGCGGGGGTCAAGCGGGGCCTGATCGGTCCGCGTGAGGTTCCCCGGCTGTGGGAGCGGCACCTGCTGAACTGTGCGGTGCTCTCCGAGGTGGTGCCCGAGGGCGTCACCGTGTGCGACGTGGGCTCGGGCGCCGGCCTGCCCGGCATCCCGCTCGCCCTGGTGCGGCGGGACCTGAAGATCACCCTGCTGGAGCCCCTGCTGCGCAGGACGACTTTCCTCCAGGAGGCCGTGGAGCTGCTCGGGCTGGACCACGTCACCGTGGTGCGCGGCCGGGCCGAGGAGATGCTCGGCAAGCTCCAGCCGGTGCACGTGGTGACGGCCCGCGCGGTGGCACCGCTGGACCGGCTCGCGGGCTGGGGCGTGCCGCTGCTGCGTCCCTACGGCGAGATGCTGGCGCTCAAGGGCGACACCGCAGAGGAAGAGCTGGTCTCGGCGAAGGTCGCGCTGACCAAGCTGGGTGTGGTGAAGACCTCGGTCCTCCACGTGGGCGAGGGCGTCGTCGATCCGCTGTCCACGGTGGTCCGGGTGGAGGTCGGAGAAAGCCCCGGTGGGGTGAGGTTCGCGGCCAAGCGGGCTAAGGCCGCACGGGTGGGACGTGCGCGCAGGCGCCGCTGATCCGGCTGCCGGCGGTGCGTTTTGGTGCGGGTTGGGCCCTATAGGTATGGATTTCGGAGTGTCGTAGCGGGCTGAAGACTCCGTCCGGGCATCGTGTTTCACGTGAAACGTCGCTCTCTGCTGCACGGAATCATCAGCCGCGGCCGTGCTGCTGCGGCCCCCCGCTCCCGTAGGGACGCGGGGGTGACGGAGTTGTCCACAACGGTGGATTCATCCACAGGAGTACGGGCCCCGCTGGTTCGCGACCCGGGTGGCATGGCAGTCTCTGTTCATCGCGAGCCCGCTGCCGAGGAGAGTGACACCGTGCGGTCCGACGCCAACCTCGCGGGGCCGATGACCGATCCGGTCCCCGGTCCCCGCTCCGAATCACCGGGTGAGGATGTTTCACGTGAAACATCGTCCCCGCCCCTCGTGGACAACGACGACATCGAGGACAGCCCGATCGCCCGCGCCACCGAGCAGGCGATCGAGGCCCTGGGGCACACCGGTCCCGCGCTGCCGCGGCCCGCACAGACCCGGATCATGGTCGTGGCCAACCAGAAGGGCGGCGTCGGCAAGACCACGACGACCGTGAACCTTGCGGCTTCGCTGGCCCTGCACGGTGCGCGCGTCCTGGTCATCGACCTCGACCCGCAGGGCAACGCCTCCACCGCGCTGGGTATCGACCACCACGCGGACGTGCCGTCCATCTACGACGTGCTCGTCGACAGCCGGCCCCTGCTGGAGGTCGTCCAGCCGGTGGTGGACGTGGAGGGGCTGTTCTGCGCTCCGGCCACGATCGACCTCGCGGGCGCGGAGATCGAGCTGGTATCGCTGGTGGCCCGCGAGAGCCGGCTCCAGCGGGCGATCCAGGCGTACGAGCAGCCACTCGACTACATCCTCATCGACTGCCCGCCCTCACTGGGCCTGCTGACGGTGAACGCCATGGTGGCCGGCGCGGAGGTGCTGATCCCGATCCAGTGCGAGTACTACGCACTGGAGGGCCTGGGACAGCTGCTGCGCAACGTCGACCTGGTGCGGGCCCACCTCAACCCGGCCCTGCACGTCTCGACGATCCTGCTGACGATGTACGACGGCAGGACGCGGCTGGCCTCGCAGGTGGCGGACGAGGTGCGCACCCACTTCGGCAAGGAGGTGCTGCGCACGAGCATCCCGCGGTCGGTGCGCATCTCGGAGGCTCCGAGCTATGGGCAGACGGTTCTGACGTACGACCCGGGTTCCAGCGGTGCCCTCTCCTACCTGGAAGCAGCGCGGGAGATCGCGCTGCGGGGGGCCGGAATCCATTACGACGCCCAGCACGCCCATGTGGGCGCGGGCATGAACAGCACGCAGAGTGTGGCGGAGGGGATCCAGTGAGCGAGCGACGTAGGGGTCTGGGGCGGGGGCTCGGCGCGCTGATTCCGTCCGCTCCCCAGGAGAAGACGCCGGTGGCGGGTACCGGGTCGACGAACCCGTCGGCCGTGCCGGTGCTCCAGTCGGAGCGGGGGATCGCCGCGGCGAAGCTTGCCGCGTTGGTCCAGGCGGATGTTTCACGTGAAACGTTGCTGCCGGTCGAGACGGCTGCTGCGCAGCCCGAGGACAACGAAGTGGCGGGGGCGACGTTTGCGGAGCTTCCGCTGGACGCGATCGCGCCGAACCCGCGCCAGCCGCGCAATATGAACCACCTCGACGAGGACGCGCTGGCTGAGCTGGTGACCTCGATCCAGACGGTGGGGCTGCTCCAGCCCGTGGTGGTCCGGGAGACCGAGCCCGGCCGCTATGAGCTGATCATGGGCGAGCGGCGTTTCCGCGCCTGCGGGCAGGCGGGGCTGGAGAGCATTCCCGCGATCATCCGGGCGACCGACGACGACAAGCTGCTGCTGGACGCCCTCCTGGAGAACCTGCACCGCGTGCAGCTGAACCCGCTGGAAGAGGCGTTCGCGTACGACCAGCTCCTCAAGGAGTTCAACTGCACCCACGACCAGCTGGCGGACCGGATCGGGCGTTCGCGTCCGCAGGTCACCAATACCCTGCGGCTGCTGAGGCTCTCGCCCGAGGTGCAGCTCAAGGTGGCCTCCGGTGTGCTGCTGGCGGGTCATGCGCGGGCCCTCGTCGCGGTGGAGGACTTCGCGGAGCAGCTCCGTCTGGCCGAGCGGATCGTGGCCGAGGGGCTGTCGGTGCGTTCGGTCGAGGAGATCATCCAGCTCATGGGCTCGGAGCCGTCGAGCACCGTGAAGCCCAAGGGTCCGCGGGCCGGGGCACGGCTGTCCCCGGCGCTCAGTGAGCTGGCGACCCGCCTGTCGGACCGGTTCGAGACCCGGGTGAAGGTGGATCTGGGTCAGAAGAAGGGCAAGATCACCGTCGAGTTCGCGTCGATGGAGGACCTGGAGCGCATCCTGGGAACCCTGGCCCCGGGTGAGGGCCGCGTCCTCGATCAGGGTCTCTCCGGGGAGTAGTCCCCCCCGGCCCGTCCCACTCGCTGCCCCCTGCTCCTTCGAGATGTCCACACTCGAAGAAGCAGGGGGCAGTGCTTACGATGTGGGCATGGGTCGTCGGCTGGTACCGCTCACGCTGGACAACCTCCCGGACCTGCCCAGGCGTTGCCGGACCTGTGTGTTCTGGGAGCTGGATCCCGTCACCGGCGAGGCCGCCGTGAAGGCGGGCACCCCGGAGCTGGAGAAGGAGGCCTGGATCTCGGCCGTCCTCCTCGACTGGGGCTCCTGCGGCCGGGTGGTCTACGTGGACGAGGTCCCGGTGGGGTTCGTGCTGTACGCCCCGCCCGCCTATGTGCCGCGGGCTGCTTCCTTCCCGACCAGCCCGGTCTCCCCGGACGCCGTGCAACTGATCACGGGCTGGATCATGCCGGGGTATCAGGGGCAGGGCCTGGGAAGGGTGATGGTCCAGACGGTGGCGAAGGACCTGCTGCGGCGGGGCTTCAGGGCGATCGAGGCGTTCGGCGAGGCGCGGTGGGAGCGGCCCGCCTGCCTGCTGCCGGCCGACCACCTGCTATCGGTGGGCTTCAAGACCGTACGCCCCCACCCGTCCCACCCCAGACTGAGGCTGGAGCTGCGCACGACACTGTCGTGGAAGGAAGACGTGGAGCTGGCCCTGGACCGGCTGTTGGGCGGAGCGAGGGCCCGCAAGGAGCCGGCACTGCGCCCCCTGTGAGGGTGCGGGCCTGCCGGACACGTGAAACGGGGCCGCCCCTTCAGGGGCGGCCCCGTTTCACGTGGTCACTGCCGACCGCGCGGAGCGGCTGATCAGGCCTGCACCTCGACGAAGTCCGACAGGTCGCGCAGGATGGCGGCCTTGGGCTTCGCGCCGACGATGGTCTTCACGACCTCGCCGCCCTGGTAGACGTTCAGGGTCGGGATGGACATGACGCCGTACTTGGCGGCGGTGTCCGGGTTCTGGTCGATGTTGAGCTTCACGATCTCGATCTGGTCGCCGTGCTCGGCGGCGATGGCCTCCAGCGAAGGCGCGATCTGGCGGCACGGGCCGCACCACTCAGCCCAGAAGTCCACCAGCACGGGCTTGTCGCTGCGCAGGACGACTTCGTCGAAGTCCGAGTCGGTCACGTTCTTGAGGGTGCCGGCCACAGCGGCCTCCTTCTCTTCTACGGGGTGTGGGGTGTGGGGATGGAGCCGGGTCAGACGGTCGCGGTCGCCGGCTCGGCGTCCGCGAGCGCCGCGAGGAAGCGCTCCGCGTCGAGGGCTGCGGAGCAGCCGGTGCCGGCCGCGGTGATCGCCTGGCGGTAGGTGTGGTCCACCACGTCGCCGGCGCCGAAGACACCCGTGACGTTGGTGCGCGTCGAGGGGGCGTCGACCTTCAGGTAGCCCTCGTCGTCCAGGTCGAGCTGGCCGGTGAACAGCTCGGTGCGCGGGTCGTGTCCGACGGCGATGAACAGGCCGGTCACGGGCAGCTCGGAGGTCTCACCGGTCTTGGTGTTGCGCAGGGTGAGTCCGGAGAGCTTCTGCTCGCCGTGGATCTCGGCGACCTCGCTGTCCCAGGCGAACTTGATCTTCGGGTCGGCGAAGGCGCGGTCCTGCATGGTCTTGGAGGCGCGCAGGCTGTCACGGCGGTGGACGATCGTGACGGACTTGGCGAACCGGGAGAGGAAGGTGGCCTCCTCCATCGCGGTGTCGCCGCCGCCGACGACGGCGATGTCCTGGTCCTTGAAGAAGAACCCGTCGCAGGTGGCGCACCAGGAGACACCGCGTCCGGAGAGCGCGTCCTCGTTGGGCAGGCCGAGCTTGCGGTGCTGCGAACCGGTGGTGACGATGACGGCCTTGGCGCGGTGCACCGTACCGGCGGTGTCCGTGACGGTCTTGATCTCACCGGTGAGGTCCACGGCGACGACGTCGTCCGGGACGAGCTCGGCGCCGAACCGCTCGGCCTGGTCGCGCATGTTGTCCATGAGGTCCGGGCCCATGATGCCGTCACGGAAGCCGGGGAAGTTCTCGACCTCGGTGGTGTTCATGAGCGCGCCGCCGGCGGTGACGGCACCTTCGAAGACCAGGGGGTTGAGCGAAGCGCGGGCGGTGTACAGGGCGGCCGTGTAACCGGCCGGCCCGGAGCCGATGATGATCACGTTTCGTACGTCGCTCACGGGTTCTTTCCTCGTCTCTGCGGACTTCGTGCTGCCTACCGGGGGCCGGTGCGGACTCTCACCCCACCCAACGGATCCTACGGCGCGCACATTCCCCGCTCGGCCCCTCCAGCCCCGCAACGCGCTGGAGGCCGCCCCGTGATCCCGTCAGTTGCGGGGATATGTGCCGGTCAGTAGCGGCTTGTCCGGTGTTTGGGCCGGATTGTCCGCGCAGTCGGCGGGCACCAGATAGGCGTCCACCCGGGCCGTGTCGCCCGGATGGGGCAGGACCACGAGGTAGACGGGGGTGCCCTGGTAGGTGCCGCGCCCGGTGGCGAGGGGCGGCTCGGTGCGGCCGGTGCCCTGCTGGACGCAGGGGGGGACCGGGGCGGGCTCCGGTGAGGCGAGCCGCTCGGCGGGAGCCTGGCCGGGGGAGGTGTCCTGCAGCCCCATGCTCTTGTCGGCTTCGCCCGGAGCGGTCTTCGGGGTGTTCGCAGGGGCTTCTCCGGCGAGCAGCTGCCGGACGCTCTGCTGGAGGCCCTGGGCCGTGTACGCGCCGGGGGTGGCGGAGTCGGCGGAGGCCCTCGCGGTGTCGTTGCGCGTGGCGGTGTCGTGGGAGCCGGTACCGCCGAGCCCGTTGAAGAGGATGACGGCGAGGGCGCAGGCGGCAGCCCCGGCCAGACCCGTGATGAAGGCGATACGGCGCCGGGCGCGACGACGGCCGGGTCCGGTTGGGCCGGACGGGTGACCGGTGGGCCGGTGGGCCTCGCTCCGGGCGGATCCGGCCGTGGCCGCCGGCGATGTTTCACGTGAAACATCGCCCGAGGGGCGCGGCTCGGAGACGGTGGCCTCGGCACGGGAGGTGGTCGCGTCGAGGAGGGCCTCGGCGGCGAGCGCGGCGTCGATCCGGCCGGCGATGGCCGAGGGCATGCGCGGCGGCCCCGGGAGGGTGCCGAGGAGGGAGCGGATCTCCTCCAGCGAGGCGAGTACGTCGGCGCACAGCGCGCAGGCCCCGAGGTGGCCCCGCACCTCGGCGGTGCGGGAGGGGGAGAGCAGTCCTTCGGTGAGGTCGGAGATCTCCGAGACCTCCGGGTGCCAGGTCGTGCCGGCAGTGCCGGTCGTGCCGGTCGAGGGGCTCACGGTCGTCCACCTCCGCCCTTCACAGCGTCTGGATCCGGTTCTGGATTCCTGGGGTCTGCCGCAGGTGGGACGGCTGTCCCCGGCGTCCGGTTCCTTCCCCGCTCCGAGGTGGTGTTATCCCCGGCATTCGTGCGCAGATGAGTGAGCATCGGGAGGAGTTTGGCCCGGCCCCGGGCGCACCGGCTCTTCACGGTGCCGGTGGGGACGTCGAGGATGCGGGCGGCGTCCGCGACGGGGTATCCCTGCATGTCGACGAGGACGAGGGCGGCCCGCTGCTCGGCCGGGAGGGTGCTGAGCGCGGCCAGGAGCTGGCGGTGGAGGTCCTGGCGCTCCGCGGGTGCCTCCGCGGACTCGTGGGGCTCCAGCAGCCGCTCCAGGCGGTCCGTGTCGTCGAGGGGTGCGGTCCGGCGGGAGGCGGCCTTGCGGGCACGGTCGAGGCAGGCGTTGACGGTGATCCGGTGCAGCCAGGTGGTGACGGCGGAATCGCCCCGGAAGGTGTGGGCGGCCCGGTAGGCGGAGACGAGGGCGTCCTGGACGGCGTCCGCGGCCTCCTCGCGGTCGCCCAGGGTGCGCAGGGCGACGGCCCAGAGCCGGTGGCGGTGGCGGCGTACGAGCTCCCCGAAGGCGTCGGGGTCGCCGGCGACGTGCAGGGAAAGGAGATCCTGGTCGCTGTGCTCGCCGGTCGCGGCGTCGTCCAACGGTGAGCCCCCTCCCCTGCCTGCGTCAGCCCTTGAACTTCACGTCCGAAATGCCCTGCTTGTAGCCGGCCTTGCTGAAGTCCGCGTACTCGCCGTACGGCATGGCGGTGATCCACACGAGCACGTAGCGCACCTTGACCGGCTTTTCCGCGGTCATCTTGACGGCAGTGTCCTTTGTGGTCGTGGTTGCGATCTTCTTCATCGAGCCGATGCTGCCCTTGGAGGGGTGCATGGAGTCGGCCGCGTAAAGGGTCATCGTGGTGTGGTCGCCCGGGTACTTCAGCGCTATCGAGGCCTCGCTGACCTCCTGCTCGGAGCCGAGGTCGTAGACGATCCCCACGCCGTCCTTGATCTTGAACTCGGGGCCGTCGTCGAAGCTCTTGGTCCGCCAGTAGGTGGAGGCGTCGCCGTCGTACGTCTTGGGGACGAGCGCGTCGTTCTGCGGGCTGCCGTCCGGGGCGTACTCCTTCGCGCTCTTGATGGAGAGCGGCGCGAGCTCCTTCTTCTGAGCGGCGTCGTTGGGGCCCTGCTGCTGGGTCTGGGTGTTGTCACCGCCACCCGACTTGCCGTGCTCCAGGAGGCTGTCGGCGAGCTGCCAGCTGCCGAGGCCCAGGGCGACGATCAGCAGGGCGGCGACGCCCCACTTCAGGACGCGCCCGGTGCGGCTCTGCAGCGGCGGCGGGGGAATGGACGGGACCGCCTGGGTGGAGGGCATGCCGACCTGGGCGGGGCGGCCGTAGGTGCCCTGCTGGTAGGTGGTGTGCTGGTACTCCGGAGGAGCGGTGAAGGCGGGCTCCGGCGGCCGGATGCGCGGCATCTCGGCGACGGCCTTGGCCAGCTCCTCGGGGCTGGTGCAGGCGGGCTCCTGGCGGGACGCGGTCGCCCCGTCGTTGGCGAGGGCGCGCATGGCGAGCTCGCCGAGGCCCCGGTGGACGCCGGCGCGGACCTGGTCGGGGGCGAGCAGACCGACACCCTTGGGCAGGCCGCGCAGGCCGTACGCGTCGTTCTCGTAGGGCCAGCGCTGGGTGAGGGAGGCGTACAGCAGTGCGCCGATGGCCTCGGTGTCCGCCCGCTGCGGGGTGTCGCTGGTGATCCCGCGCAGGGCGGCGTTCACGGCGAGGCCGCGGATGCGGTACTGGCCCGTGGAGGTGCGCAGTATCGCGCTGGGCGTCAGGCGCAGGTGGGCCAGGCCCTCACGGTGGGCGGCGGCCATGGCCTGGGAGACCTGGCTGACCAGCTGGTAGGCCTCGTGGGGTTCGAGGGTGTTGTCGGCGAGGACCGAGGTCAGTTCGGTGGCGTCGGGCAGCCACTCGTGGACGACGTAGACGAGGTCGTTCTCCTCCACGGCGTCGAGGACCTGGACGAACCGGGGGTCGCCGAGCAGGGCGGAGGAGCGGGCGGCGGCCAGGACGCTGCGGGCCCTGGGGTGGTCCGCGGGCAGCAGGTGGACGCCCACCGCGCGGCGCAGCTTCTCGTCCATGGCGCGCCAGCTGCTGAACCCGTCCAGACGGGTGACGCACTCCTCCAGGCGGTAGCGCCGCGCGAGCTTGTGCCCGCTGTGGAGCTCGGGCGCGGCCGCGGGTGCCGGGTTCGCGCGCTCGCCGTCCTTCTCGGGTACAGGTCCGTCCGAGGTCTTTCCGTTCTGGGTGTCCACCCCGTCGGCCGTGGCCTTGGCCGCACCTGCGGCCAGCGGCTTGTCGCCGCTGTTGTCGGCCACGTCGACGGCAGCCGTGCTACGTTCCGCCACCGTCGTCCCTGCCTCCCCATCCGTTACGCGCTGTCGGCCAGTCTGCGAAGCCATGCCAATTGTGCCCACAGTCCGCCGCTATGCACGACACACGAAGGGGGGTGACGGTTGTGCGCATCAGCGCCCCAGACGTCCGCGGACCATTCCGACCATGGAGTTGAGCTCTTCGATCCGCATCCGCTTGGCGGCGAGGAGGAAGACGGCGCCGAGGGCGATGAGACCCGCGACCAGGGCCGCGAGGGAACCGAGGGCTCCGTTACCCAGCCACAGGGTGACCCCGTACGCGGCGGCGCCCGCCACGACGGCCGCCGGGACGCACGCGCCGATCAGGCGGGTGTAGGTGCGCATCACGTGGGCGCCGTCGAGGTCCCCGCCGAGGCGCGCCTTCAGGCGGCGCCAGGCCACGCCGACACCGACGGCGTAGCCGAGGCCGTAGGCGGCCGCCATGCCGACGACGGCCCAGCGGGCCGGGAGGGCGAAGAAGGCCAGGGCGGAGACGCCGGCGTTGACGGCGGCCACGATGACCGTGTTGTAGAAGGGGGTCCGGGTGTCCTCGTAGGCGTAGAAGCCGCGCAGGACCACGTACTGGACCGAGTACGGGATCAGGCCGAGGCCGAAGGCCATCAGGATGAAACCGATGTTGGTGGCGTCGTCGGCACCGGTGCTGGCGTAGAGCAGCGTCGACATCGGCACGCCCAGCGCGAGGAAGGCGAAGGCGCAGGGGACGATCGCGACGGCCGAGGTGCGCAGGCCGTAGGAGATGTCGTCGCGGACGGCGGCGGCGTCGCCGTCGTGGGCCGAGCGCGAAATGCGCGGCAGGACGGCCGTCATGACGGAGACGGTGATGATGGCCTGCGGCATCTGCCAGAGCAGCAGGGCGTAGTTGTAGCCGGTGATGCCGGTACCGCCGTGGCCCTGCTTGTCGGCGAGCTCACCGGCCCAGGTGGCCAGCTGGGTGACGACGACCAGGCCGAGCTGGTTGGCGAGGACGAAGAAGAAGGTCCACTTGGCCAGCCCCGCGGCCTTGCCGAGGCCGTGGCCCTTCCAGTCGAACCGCAGCCGCATGCGGAAGCCGGCTTCGCGCAGGTAGGGCAGCATCGCCAGGGACTGGACGACGAGACCGAGCAGGGTTCCGATGCCCAGCAGACGGACGCCCTCGGGCGTGATGGTCGCCTCGGAGACTCCGGTGGCGGTGAAGCCGCCGAAGGCCCAGATGAAGGTGCCGAAGGTGGCGATGACCACGATGTTGTTGAGGACCGGGGTCCACATCATCGCGCCGAACCGGCCGCGGGCGTTGAGGATCTGACCGAGCACCACGTGCACGCCCATGAAGAACATGGTGGGCAGGCAGTAGTGCGCGAAGGCGACCGCGACCTCCATGCGCTGCGGGTTGTCGGCGATCTTCTGCGACATCATGCCGATGAAGAGCGGGGCCGCGAACACGCAGATGGTGGTCACCGCGCCCAGCAGGACCACCACGAGGGTCAGCAGGCGGTTGGCGTAGGCCTCGCCGCCGTCGTCGTCGTTCTTCATGGCCCGGACGAGCTGCGGGATGAAGACGGCGTTCAGGGCGCCGCCGCCGACGAGGACGTAGATCATCGTCGGCAGGGTGTTGGCGACCTGGTAGGAGTCGTTGAGGGACGCGACGCCGATGGCGCCGGCGATCACCAGGGTGCGGGCGAAGCCGGTGATGCGGGAGACGATCGTGCCGGCCGCCATCAGGGCGCTCGACTTCATCAGGCTCGCGGCCTTGCCGGCGGGCTTGGCCGGTGCCGGGGCAGCGACCGGGGCGTCCTCGGCGGGAGCGCCGGGGGCGGCCTGCTGGTCCCGGTAGAGGTGCGTGAAGGCGTCGGGTTCGGGCTCTTCCTCGGACGCCCGGGTCACGAGCGAGTCCACTCCGACGAACTGCGTCGTCGCCGCGTGGTCGCCGTAGGGCAGGTGGCGGGAAGGGCCGTCCGGCTCGGGCGGCGGGGTCTGGGCCCAGACGCGGGGGTCGGGGCCGTGCGAGGGCGCCTGGGGGGCCGCGTAGAGCGGACCGGCCTCCTGGTAGGTGCCCGGCGGCGGCGGGGGGTGCGAGGCGCGGTCGTAGAGGGCCTCGGTCACCGGGTCCTGGGCCGACAGGTCCTGCGCCCGGTAGGGGTCGTAGTCGTAGGCGTCCTGGACGTACGGGTCGTGGTCCTGTGCGGGCGCGGGCGCCGGAACCTGTCCGGGCACCGGAGCGCCCGGGGCAGTGCCCTGGGAGGGCGTAGGCCCGCCAGTGCCCTGCGCGCGGTCACCGTTGTACGGCGCGTTCATCGCAACCCCACCTCATCGTCCCCAGGCCGACCGGCCACGGCATCGCTCAACGGTCCACTGTCTCACCCGTGCCGGACCCCTCGGTGCTTTGCGGTCCGGTGTCCGTGGACTCGTCACTCGGCTGCGTGCTCTCCTCCGAGGCCGCTCGCGCGGCGACGCGCTTGCGGCTGGCGTACATCTTGATGCCCGCCAGAACGAGGAGGAGCACACCGCCGGCGATGACGAGCATGACGGTGGGAGTGATCTCGGTGGCCTCGACCGTGAACTTGCGTTCCTTGCCGTACGGCACCCCGTCCTTGGTGTACAGGCGTGCGCTGACCTCGACCGGACCACTCGCGGTGGCGTTGGCGGTGAACTTTACCGTCTGGCTGTGACCGCCCTGAACGGTGACTTCCTGTTCCGCTTCACCGCTGTCGCCGAACATCAGACGGGTGGGATTCGCGGACTTCACCCGCAGCACGAGGTTGTGGACGTCCTGCACGAGGCTGTTCTGGACGCTGACGGGAATCGTCGCGCTGTGGCCGGACAGGGTGGCGTCGGACTTGGGGACGACCTTGACCTTGTCGGTCAGCCCGATCAGGTAGGCCTGGACCTGGTCGCGGTAGGCGGCGGCCTCCTCGGGGCGGCCCCGCCAGGAGGTCGACATCTCCCGGTTCGTGGTGTTGCCGAAGGGGATCTCGACGCGGTCCGGCGCCGAGAGGATGACCTTGAAGTGGTCGAGCGTGCTCTGCGTGGTGCGGATCTTCTCGAAGGCGGACACCGGAAGCTCCTGCTTGGCCAGGGCCTCCGGGTACTGGCCGGCGCCCGGTACCTGGGTCGCGGCGCCGGGGTCGGGCTTCGCCGCGGCCGCCGCCTCCAGGTCCGAGGGCTGGGTCCAGCGGGCCGCCTGGAGCCCGCGCAGGGCGATGGCCATCGAATCCGCCTGGCTGGCCGTAGGGCGCCGCTGGGGAGTCACCACGTAGCTGCGCGGCTCGTCGCTGTTCTGCAGGTTCAGGGCGAGGCTGTGGGCCAGGAAGCGCTGCACGGCGAGCGTGGAGCTCCCGGCGGCGGCCATGTCGCCCTCGAAGGCGGTGGAGAGCTCCGCATCGGCCACCACGGCGGTGGTGCCCGCACCGATGGGACGGGCCGCCGTCGGGGTGTAGCCGAGCGCGCCGGTCTCCTGGAGGCTGTCGCTGCGGGCCAGGACGTTGTGCGCGCCGGCCGAGGTGGCGACGTTCACGATCGAGGGGTCGATGGCGCCGTCCACGGGCCAGGAGAAGTCGGTGGACGCGGGGACGTGCAGCACCGTCTCCACGGCCTGCTTCGCCTTGTCGGTGGCGGGCCGCAGCTGGCCCAGGGTGCCCGAGACGTCCTTGCCGTGGTGGGCGAGGGAGGCGATGTCGGGGTCGGCGAACGGCAGCGCGACGACCTTCTTGCCCTGTACGGCGGTCTCCAGGGCGCTCAGCCACTGCTCGGCGACGGCCTTGTTCCTGCCCTGTACGGGTTTGCCGCCCGGGTCGGAGCTGCGGACCCGGTAGCCCTTGGTCATGGCGTCGACCGTGGTGAGCAGGTCGGGGTCGATCACCCAGGTGACCGGCAGGTCCTTGCCGAGCGCGACCATCCGCTCCAGGCGGCCGCCCGGCCGCAGCTCGTCGGCGAGGGAGTCGTCGAGGAAGACGGGGGTCTGGAGCTCGTCCGAGCCGGTTTCGGCGGTGACGTGCGTGGTGGAGATCAGCGGCCACACGTAGGTCAGCGAGGACCGCTTGGCGGCCGGGTCCGGCTGCCAGGGCAGGAAGGTCCGCTGGATGCCCAGGACCTGCTCGTGCGGGCGGCTGTCGGTCGCCCCGGACACGGAGACGCCGAGCTGGTAGACCCCGTCCGCGCCCAGGTCCAGCTTGTTGACCGGAACCTTGATCGTGAACTGCCGGCCGACCTTGGAGGTCAGCGAGTCGATCTTCACGGCGAAGGCCGAGTCGATCTCCCCCGGGTCCACACCGGGCCGGAAGCCCTTGCGGTCCGCCACCTCGCCGATCGCCGACCGGTCCCCCAGCCTGGGCCCGACCCGCAGCCCCACGTGGGCGTTCTTGATCGTCTCCGAGCCGTTGTTGACCACGGTGCCGGAGATCGTGAGCGTGTCGCTCTTGACCGGAGCGCTCGGTGACACCTCGGTCAGCTGGACGTCGACCGACGAGTCGGCCGCGTGCGCGGCCGGGGCGGGGGCGTAGATCAGGGCGGCCAGCACCGGCGTCCCGCTGAGCAGGACGACTGCCCGCCGCAGCCAGCGGCGCCGGGCAGGGACGGGGGCCGTCCCCTGGATGTCTGCCGCCTCGGCCACGCGTTTCGCCCGTCCCTCGAAGTGTCAGTGGTCGTCGTTTCTGCGTCCACGCATGGTAACGAGGTGCGCTGTGTGCGAGTGCCGCGCCTTGCTCCACACGATCGCTTCCGCTTCCGGGCCGCCGGCGGCGGGCCCGCCGGTGAAACGGGGGAGCCCGTGCCGGGCGGGCCACGTACCCTTTTCTGTTGTGCCGAACGCCAACGAAGACAACCCCAGTGCCCTGAGTCAGGTGCAGCGCCGCGCGGTCAGTGAACTGCTGCGGGTCGCCCCTGTCGCCGACGAGCTCGGACGCCGGTTCCAGGAGGCGGGCTTCCGCCTCGCCCTGGTCGGCGGGTCCGTCCGCGACGCGCTGCTCGGGCGTCTCGGCAACGACCTCGACTTCACCACCGACGCGCGTCCCGAGGCCGTACTGAAGATCATGCGGCCCTGGGCGGACTCGCTCTGGGACGTCGGCATCGCCTTCGGCACCGTCGGGGCCCAGCGCGACGGCTTCCAGATCGAGGTGACGACGTACCGCTCCGAGGCGTACGACCGGACCTCGCGCAAGCCCGAGGTCTCCTACGGCGACTCCATCGAGGAGGACCTGGTCCGACGGGACTTCACCGTCAACGCCATGGCCCTGGCCCTCCCGGAGCAGGAGTTCGTCGACCCGCACGGCGGCCTGGAGGACCTGGCCGCCGGCGTGCTGCGGACGCCCGGCACCCCGGAGGACTCCTTCTCCGACGACCCGCTGCGGATGCTGCGAGCCGCCCGGTTCGCCGCGCAGCTGGACTTCGAGGTGGCTCCCGAGGTCGTGTCGGCCATGAAGGCGATGTCCGACCGGATCGAGATCGTCTCGGCCGAGCGCGTGCAGGGCGAGCTGAACAAGCTGCTGCTGTCCGCGCACCCCCGCAAGGGCCTGGGCCTGCTGGTGGACACCGGTCTCGCCGACCGGGTCCTGCCGGAGCTGCCGGCCCTGCGGCTGGAGCGTGACGAGCACCACCGGCACAAGGACGTGTACGACCACTCGCTGATCGTCCTGGAGCAGGCGATCGACCTGGAGGAGGACGGCCCGGACCTGGTGCTGCGGCTGGCCGCCCTGCTGCACGACATCGGCAAGCCCCGGACCCGCCGCTTCGAGAGCGACGGCCGCGTCTCCTTCCACCACCACGAGGTGGTCGGCGCGAAGATGACCAAGAAGCGCATGACGGCGCTGAAGTACTCCAACGACATGGTCAAGGACGTGTCGCGGCTGGTGGAGCTGCACCTGCGGTTCCACGGGTACGGGGACGGGGAGTGGACGGACTCGGCGGTGCGGCGCTACGTCCGCGACGCGGGCCCGCTCCTCGACCGGCTGCACAAGCTGACCCGGTCGGACTGCACCACGCGCAACAAGCGCAAGGCCAACGCGCTCTCCCGTACCTATGACGGCCTGGAGGAGCGCATCGCGCAGCTCCAGGAGCAGGAGGAGCTGGACGCGATCCGCCCCGACCTGAACGGCAACGAGATCCAGCAGATCCTGGAGATCGGCCCGGGCCCGGCAGTCGGCAAGGCCTACGCCTTCCTGCTGGAGCTCAGGCTGGAGAACGGCCCGATGGACCGCGAGGCGGCCGTGGCGGCCCTCAAGGAGTGGTGGGCGGCTCAGGCGCCCCAGGCCTGATCAGTGATCCGCGGGTGGCGATGTTTCACGTGAAACATCGCCACCGCACGCTCCGGCCGTCACCGGGGCGATGTTTCACGTGAAACACGGCGCCGCAGGAACCCGGCGGTGGCCGCGTAGAGCAAGGCCACGCTGACGAGCAGGGCGACGGACCGGCCGTCCGCGGGGAGCATGAGGGACGCCACGGCGGCCGCCCCGACGAAGGCGATGTTGAAGAGCACGTCGTAGACGGAGAAGACCCGCCCCCTGAACTCGTCGTCCACCCGGGACTGCAGGACCGTGTCGGTGGAGATCTTGGCGCCCTGGGTGGCGAGGCCGAGGACGAAGGCCGCGACGAGCATGGGCCCCGGTGCGAAGAAGAGACCCAGCGCGGGCACCAGCACGGCCGAGGCGGCCGAGCAGACGACGATCCAGCCCAGCGGTCCGAGACGGTGCACCAGCCAGGGGGTGACGAGGGCGGCCGCGAAGAATCCGGCCCCGGACACCCCGACGGCGATCCCCAGCAGGGCCAGCCCGTCGGACTCGTTGTCCGACCAGGAGTAGCGGCACAGCATCAGCAGCATCACGGTCAGCGCGCCGTAGCAGAACCGCATCAGGGTCATCGCGGTCAGCGCCCGTGCGGCCTCCCGGCGGCGGGCGAGGTGCCCGAGGCCCTCGGCCATGCCGCGGACCGTGAGGGCGATCCCTTCGAGGAGCGAGGGGTGGTCGGGCCCGCCCCGGTGATCGGGCCCCAGGAGCCCGACGGCCAGGCGGAGCGAGACCAGGGCCGCGCACAGGTAGAGCATGGCGCCGAGGAGCACGACGAGGGCGTTGGACCCCGAGGCGAGCAGCCGGACGAGGAAGGCCAGCCCTCCTCCGGCGACCGCCGCGAGCGTGCCGGCGGTGGGTGAGAGGGCGTTCGCGGTGACCAGTTGGTCGGCGCGGACGACATGGGGCAGGGACGCGGCGAGCCCGGCCAGGACGAAGCGGTTCACCGCCGTCACGGACAGGGCCGAGGCGTAGAAGAGCCAGTCGGGGACGTGCACGACGATCAGCACGGCGGTCACACAGGCGAGCAGGGCCCGCAGCAGGTTGCCGTAGAGGAAGACCTGGCGCCGGCGCCAGCGGTCCAGCAGCACCCCGGCGAAGGGCCCGATCGCCGAGTAGGGCAGCAGCAGGACCGCCATGGCCGAGGCGATGGCGGCCGGCGAGGTCTGCTTCTCCGGGGAGAAGACCACGTAGGTGGCGAGCGCCACCTGGTAGACGCCGTCGGCTGCCTGTGAGAACAACCGTACGGCGAGCAGGTTGCGGAAGTCTCTCAGGCACAGGAGTACGCGCAGATCACCTACGACGGGCATGAGGGCAAGGGTCACACACACCGAGGGTCCCCGGACACATCGTCCGGGGACCCTCGGTGGAAGAGCGGTCGAAGACCAGGTGTCCGGAGGACCCTTGGGCCGACTAGCGCTCGACCTCGCCCTTGATGAACTTCTCGACGTTGGCCAGGGCCTCGTCGTCGAAGTACTGGACCGGCGGGGACTTCATGAAGTAGCTGGAGGCCGACAGGATCGGACCGCCGATGCCCCGGTCCTTGGCGATCTTCGCGGCGCGCAGGGCGTCGATGATGACACCGGCGGAGTTCGGGGAGTCCCACACCTCGAGCTTGTACTCGAGGTTCAGCGGGACGTCGCCGAACGCACGGCCCTCGAGGCGGACGTAGGCCCACTTGCGGTCGTCGAGCCACGCCACGTAGTCGGACGGGCCGATGTGGACGTTCTTCTCGCCGAGCTCGCGGTCGGGGATCTGCGAGGTGACGGCCTGCGTCTTCGAGATCTTCTTCGACTCGAGCCGCTCGCGCTCGAGCATGTTCTTGAAGTCCATGTTGCCGCCGACGTTGAGCTGCATGGTGCGCTCGAGCCGGACACCGCGGTCTTCGAAGAGCTTCGCCATCACGCGGTGCGTGATGGTGGCGCCGACCTGGGACTTGATGTCGTCGCCGACGATCGGGACACCGGCCTCGGTGAACTTGTCCGCCCACTCCTTGGTGCCGGCGATGAAGACCGGGAGGGCGTTGACGAAGGCGACCTTGGCGTCGATGGCGCACTGGGCGTAGAACTTCGCCGCGACCTCGGAACCGACGGGGAGGTAGCAGATCAGGACGTCGACCTGGCGGTCCTTGAGGATCTGGACGACGTCGACCGGGGCCTCGGCGGACTCCTCGATGGTCTGGCGGTAGTACTTGCCCAGGCCGTCGTGGGTGTGGCCGCGCTGAACGGTCACGCCCGCGTTCGGGACGTCGCAGATCTTGATGGTGTTGTTCTCGCTGGCGCCGATGGCGTCGGAGAGGTCGAGGCCGACCTTCTTCGCGTCGACGTCGAACGCGGCGACGAACTCGATGTCGCGCACGTGGTAGTCGCCGAACTGGACGTGCATCAGCCCGGGGACCTTGGACGCCGGGTCGGCGTCCTTGTAGTACTCGACGCCCTGCACCAGCGAGGCGGCGCAGTTACCCACGCCGACGATGGCTACGCGAACCGAACCCATTCCGGTTGCTCCCTGTTTGTTCTCGGAAACGAGGCCTGCGAGATGCAGACCTCACTTTGCAGTTTCGTCGGGCGGTCCGGATCGTCTCCGATCCCGTCCCGCCCGCTCGCTCTCGATGAGCTCGTTGAGCCAGCGCACTTCACGCTCGACGGATTCCATTCCGTGCCGCTGCAGTTCGAGCGTGTAGTCGTCCAGGCGCTCCCGTGTACGGGCGAGCGAGGCGCGCATCTTCTCCAGGCGCTCCTCCAGCCGGCTGCGGCGGCCCTCCAGTACCCGCATGCGCACGTCTCGTTCGGTCTGGCCGAAGAAGGCGAAGCGGGCGGCGAAGGACTCGTCCTCCCATGTGTCGGGGCCGGTGTGGGAGAGGAGCTCTTCGAAGTGCTCCTTACCTGCTGCCGTCAACCGGTAGACGATCTTGGCGCGGCGCCCTGCGAGTGAAGCGGCGAGAGCGTCTTCCGGGGCGTTCCCCGGTTCTTCGATCAACCAGCCGTTTGCGACCAGAGTCTTGAGGCAGGGGTAGAGAGTCCCGTAGCTGAACGCCCTGAACACCCCCAGCGAGGTGTTGAGCCGCTTGCGCAGCTCGTAACCGTGCATGGGGGATTCACGAAGCAGGCCGAGGACGGCGAACTCGAGGATGCCGGAGCGTCTGCTCATCCGCCTCCCCCTCTCTGCTTCGGAGTTTATGTCGAGCTGATGTATCGGCTCGATACATCCAGACGATAGAACGGGCCGCTCGAAGCGACAAGCGGTGACGTGGTGACCGGCGTCACATCACTGATTCGTACGACGCAAGTTGCCTGATTTGGGGTGAACTTCGGCACTGGTTGGGTTTTGGCCGTGCGTAGTCTGTGCGGCAGGACCACCGGGGGGAACCGGAATCACCTGCCGCTTCCAGGCCACTCGCCTGCCCGAGGAGTAGTCGTTCGATGAGCGAGCACCGCCGTAAACCGCCGCAACCCCAGGGCGGCGGCCGCGCCGCGCCCCGCAGGGCTGCCCCGCAACACCCCGGCCATGGCGCCGGACCCGGCCGTGGCGTCCCCGCTGCACCGCCCGGCGGACCGTATGCGGAACACGCAGCGCACGGGAGCCGGGCCGATGCCCGCCGGGCCGCCCAGCGGAGTCCGGCCGGCCGCGGACGCGCAGGCGGGAAGGGGGGCAGGGGCGGAAAGGGCGGCGGCCGGTTCATCGACTACCCGCGCGCCGGCAAGGTCGGCTGGAAGCGCTTCGTGCCCTCCTGGAAGCTGGTCGGAGGTACCTTCCTGGGCTTCTTCGCCGTGATCTTCGCGGGCGCCGGCATCGGCATCGCCAGCGTGGGCACCCCGGACGCGAACAAGGCCGCCAAGGCGCAGAACAACGTCTTCCAGTGGGCCGACGGAACCCAGATGGTCGCCACCGGCGGCACCACGAACCGGCAGATCGTCTCGATCGACCAGATCCCCCTGTCCATGCGCAACGCGGTGATCGCGGCCGAGAACGAGTCGTTCGAGACGGACAAGGGCGTCGACCCCATGGGCATCGCGCGGGCCGTGGTGAACATGGCCACGGGCGGTTCCACCCAGGGCGGGTCGACGATCACCCAGCAGTACGTCAAGAACACCTTCCTCGACTCCGAGCAGACCCTCAAGCGCAAGGTCACCGAACTCTTCATCGCGATCAAGCTGGGTGTCAGCGAGGAGAAGGACGTCGTCCTCGCCGGCTACCTGAACACCGCCTACTACGGCCGGGACGCCTACGGCATCCAGGCCGCCGCCCGCGCCTACTTCGGCAAGGACGCCAAGGACCTCAACCCGTCCGAGAGCGCCTTCCTCGCCTCCCTGCTCAAGGGCCCGAACCTCTACAACCCGGACGGCGGCATCGGTCCGGCCGCCACCCCCGAGGCCAACGAGAAGCGCGCCCGGCTCCGCTGGGCGTGGGTGCTCGACCGCGAGGTCGCGGTGGGGCGCATGGACCAGGCGGAGCGGGACAAGTACAAGGAGTTCCCCGCCCGGGTGGACTCCGAGCAGGCCCGCGGGATGTCCGGCCAGACCGGCTACCTCGTCGAGGTGGCCAAGCAGTACGTCATGAAGACCACCGGCATCACCGCCGAGAAGATGGCCCTCGGCGGCTACACGATCACCACCACCTTCGAGAAGCCCAGGGTGGACGCCCTGGTCAAGGCGGTGGAGGACACCCGCAACGACTTCCTCGACGAGAAGAAGCGCCCCCAGTACGACACCTTCGTGCAGTTCGGCGCCGCCTCCGTGGACGTGAAGACCGGGGCGATCGTGGCCCTGTACGGCGGGCCCGGCTGGGACCACAAGTACTTCGCCAACAACGCCAACACCTCCGGCGTCCCCGTCGGCTCGACCTGGAAGCCGTACGTGCTCGCGGCCGCCATGCAGTACGGCACGCAGAACTCCAAGGGATCCGGCATCTCGGTCGACAGCAAGTACAACGCCGACGACCTCACCGTGATCAACGACCGCGCGGGCAAGCCGCTGCTCGGCTCCGACGGCCAGCCGTTCCGGCAGAAGAACGAGAGCGAGTACCCCTACGGCTACGTGACCCTCAACGAGGCGATGGAGAAGTCCATCAACGTGCCGTTCGCCCAGCTCGTCTTCGACGTCGGCCACACCAAGGTCCGCGAGGTCGCGAAGGCGACCGGGATCCTGCCGGAGTCGATGGACAAGAACAACAACGCCTCCTTCGCCCTCGGCACCTCGACGCCCAGCGCCATCCGCATGGCCGACTCCTACGCCACCTTCGCCGCCTCCGGCACCCACCGGGAGCCCTACTCCGTGAAGAAGGTCGTCCAGGGCGGCAAGGAGGTGCCCGGCTTCGAGCCGCCCAAGGAGTCCCGCGCCATGGACGACTCCATCGCGGACAACGTCACCAAGGTCCTGCGCAACGTCGTCGAGAACGGCACCGGCACCAAGGCGAAGAAGCTGGGCCGGCCCGCGGCCGGCAAGACCGGCACCACCGACCAGAACAAGTCGGCCTGGTTCGTCGGCTACACCCCGGAGCTGTCCACCTCGGTCACCCTCTTCCGCAACGACCCGACCTCCAAGAACAAGGAGCTCATGTCGATGAACCACGTGGGCGGGGTCGACTCCATCCACGGTGGTGACATCCCGGCGGCCATCTGGACCGAGTACATGCGCGAGGCGCTCAAGGGCACCCCGGTCAAGCAGTTCCCGGAGGCCGAGGACATCGGCGTGATCGCGGACGCGGCCGGAGCCCCCCAGCCGACCCCCTCGGTCGTCCCGTCGCCCTCCGTCTCGGTGTCCCCCTCGCCGAGCACCTCCGCCTCGGTGTCCCCGTCGCCGTCCGGCAACGGCAAGCCGAGCTGCAAGCCCAGGCCCTGGAACCTGAACTGCGACCCCACGGTCACCGGCGGCGCGAACGCGGGCAACGACGGCGGGACCAGCTCCGGCGGGTTCCCCGACGGCGGCACCACCACGATGCCTTCCCCGCCCACCCGCCCCGGCCGGCCGGGCGGATCGAGCAACTGGGGCAGCATCATGGGCGCCTCCGGCTGACCGGACCCCGTACCGCACCGGCGAGGGCCGCCGCACACCGTGCGGCGGCCCTCCCCCGTGTACGGCGCGGTACGGCAGGATGGGCGCCATGACCAAGGTGCACGAGGACAGCCCCGTACCGCCCACCCGGCACGACGAGGTCGCCGCCGCGGGCAGCGAGTTCATCGGGGGTCCGGTCGGACGCCGCGCCCGGCTGGGCGGCCACTGGCTGAGCCCGGTCCGCGTGGTGGTCCTCGTGGCCCTCGGCATGTTCGCGCTGGGCATGGTGCAGAAGTTCCCCTGCTACGACTGGGCCTGGTTCCGGGGAGCGGCCTCGCAGTACACCCACGCCTGCTACTCCGACATCCCGCACCTGTACTCCGCCCGCGGCTTCGCCGACGGCCTCGTGCCCTACCTCGACCGCTTCCCCGACATCGCGACCGACCCCAAGTACGGCGGCATGCAGTACCTCGAGTACCCGGTGCTCACCGGGGCCTTCATGCAGGTCGCCGCCTGGCTGACGCCCACCGGCGGCTCCATCCAGCACCGCGAGCAGATGTACTGGATGGTCAACGCGGGCATGCTGATGGCCTGCGCCGCCGTCATCGCCGTCTGCGTCGCCCGCACCCACCGCCGCAGGCCCTGGGACGCCCTGCTCCTGGCCCTGGCGCCGGCCTTCGCGCTCAACGCCACCATCAACTGGGACCTGCCGGCCGTGGCCCTCGCCGCCGTCGCGATGCTGCTGTGGTCGCGCAGCCGGCCCCTGCTCGCCGGCGTCGCCATCGGCCTGGCGACCGCGGCCAAGCTCTATCCCGTCCTGCTGCTCGGAGTGCTCTTCGTGCTCTGCTGGCGGGCCGGCAAGTGGCGGGCGTTCGGCGCCGCGGCCCTCGGCGCGGCCGCCTCCTGGCTCCTGGTGAACGTCCCGGTCATGTACGTCGCCTGGGACGGCTGGAAGCGGTTCTACGAGTTCAGCCAGGAACGGCCGATCGACTTCGGCTCGGTCTGGCTGCTGATCTCCCAGCGCACCGGCAACCCCCTCGAAGGGGCCAACACGTACGCGACGGGGCTCACCCTGCTGCTGTGCCTCGCCATCGGACTGCTCACCCTGACGGCCCCCAGGCGCCCACGCTTCGCCCAGCTCGCCTTCCTGGTCGTCGCCGCGTTCATCCTGGCCAACAAGGTGTACTCGCCGCAGTACGTCCTCTGGCTCGTCCCGCTCGCCGCACTGGCCCGCCCGCGCTGGCGGGACTTCCTGATCTGGCAGGCGGGCGAGATCGCGTACTACCTCGGGATCTGGTTCTACCTCGCCTACACGAGCAGCGGGGACAAGCACCAGGGCCTGCCCGTGGAGGGCTACCAGCTGGCCATCGCCGCCCACCTGCTGGCCACGCTGTACCTGTGCGCCGTGGTCGTGCGCGACATCCTGCTGCCCGAGCGCGACGTCGTGCGGCGCGACGGCTCGGACGACCCCTCCGGAGGCGTCCTGGACGGGGCCGAGGACGTCTTCACCCTCTCGGAAAGGGCGAAGGCGCCGCAGTACGCGGCGCCTTCGGAGGGACAGCGGGTCGCCTGGGGCGTGGACCCCAGGGACTGACCGGGCCGGCGGGCCCGGGGGACCGGGCACCGGCTCAGGAGTCGAGCACCCGGTCGAACTGCGTCGTGGTGTGGCGCAGGTGGGCCACCAGCTCGTCGCCCACCTTCGGCTCGGTGGAGTCCGAGGGCACGAACAGGATCGACACCTGCATGTGCGGCGGTTCGGCGAACCAGCGCTGCTTGCCCGCCCAGACGAAGGGCGACAGGTTCCGGTTGACCGTGGCCAGACCGGCCCGGGCGACGCCCTTGGCGCGCGGCATCATCCCGTGGAGGGCCTTGGGGGCCTCCAGGCCCACGCCGTGGGAGGTGCCGCCCGCGACCACGACCAGCCAGCCGTCGGAGGCGGCCTTCTGCTGGCGGTAGCCGAAGCGGTCGCCCTTGGCGACGCGGGTGACGTCCAGGACCGAGCCCCGGTACTGGGTCGCCTCGTGGTCGCCCAGCCACAGGCGGGTTCCGATGCGGGCCCGGAAGCGGGTCTGCGGGAACTGCTGCTGGAGCCGGGCCAGCTCCTCGGCCCGCAGGTGGCTGACGAACATGGTGTGCAGCGGCAGGCCGGCCGCGCGCAGCCGGTCCATCCAGCCGATGACCTCCTCGACGGCGTCCGAGCCGTCGGGGCGGTCCAGCGGCAGGTGCAGGGCGAAGCCCTCCAGCCGTACGTCCTCGATCGCCGACTGGAGCAGGCCGAGGTCCTGCTCGGAGATGCCGTGGCGGCGCATCGAGCTCATGCACTCGATGACCACGCGGGCTCCGACCAGGCCGCGCACCCCGTCCACCGAGGCCACCGAGCGGATCACCCGGTCGGGCAGCGGCACCGGGTCCTCGCCCCGCCGGAACGGGGTGAGGACGAGCAGGTCGCCGCCGAAGTGGTCCTTGATGCTCGCGGCTTCGTAGGTGGTGCCGACGGCCAGGATGTCGGCGCCCATCCGGGTCGCCTCCTCGCACAGCCGCTCGTGGCCGAAGCCGTAGCCGTTGCCCTTGCAGACCGGGATCAGACCGGGGAACTGGTCAGTGATCTGCTTCTGGTGCGCACGCCAGCGCGCGGTGTCGACGTAGAGCGTGAGCGCCATGCCCGTCCGGAACCTCTCTCGAAAAACAGCTGGGTCAGCGGCGCGACATGTAGATGTCGAGCGCCTTGTGCAGCACCTTGTTGAGCGGGAAGTCCCACTCGCCGACGTACTCGACGGCCTCGCCGCCCGTACCGACCTTGAACTGGATCAGGCCGAACAGGTGGTCGTTCTCGTCCAGCGTGTCAGAGATACCGCGCAGGTCGTAGACGCTGGCACCCAGTGCGTACGAATCGCGCAGCATGCGCCACTGCATCGCGTTGGAGGGGCGGACCTCGCGCTTGTGGTTCGCGGAGGCGCCGTACGAGTACCAGACGTGCTGGCCGACGGTGATCATCGTGGCGGCGGCCAGCGGTTCGCCCTCGTGCTTGGCGATGTACAGGCGCATGCGGTTGGGGTCCTCGGAGTTGAGGGCCGTCCACTGGCGCTGGAAGTAACTGAGCGGGCGCGGGCGGAACTTGTCGCGCTCGGCCGTGATCTCGTAGAGGTACTGCCAGGTCGGCAGGTCCTCGTAGCCGCCCTGGACGACCTCGACGCCGGCCTTCTCGGCCTTCTTGATGTTGCGGCGCCACAGCTGGTTGAAGCCCTTGAGGACGTCGTCCAGGGAGCGGTTCGCCAGCGGGACCTGGAACACGTAGCGGGGCTGGACGTCGCCGAAGCCGGCGCCGCCGTCCTCGCCCTGCTGCCAGCCCATGCGGCGCAGCTTGTCGGACACCTCGAAGGCGCGGGGCTCGATGTGCGAGGCCTCGACGTCGCGCAGACGCTTGACCTCGGGGTCCTGGATGCCGGCCTTGATGGCGGCCGAGTTCCAGCGGCGGATGACGACGGGCGGGCCCATCTTCACCGTGAAGGCGCCCTGCTGCTTGAGGTGGGCCAGCATCGGCTGGAGCCACTCGTCCAGGTTCGGGGCGTACCAGTTGATGACCGGGCCCTCGGGGAGGTACGCGAGGTACCGCTTCACCTTGGGCAGCTGGCGGTACAACACGAGCGCGACACCGACGAGTTCGCCGTTCTTGTCGAACCAGCCGAGGTTCTCCGAACGCCACTCGTTCTTGACGTCGGCCCATGCCGGGACCTGGCAGTGGCTAGCCGAAGGCAGGCTCTGGAGGTACGCCAGATGCTGCTCTCGGCTGATGGTGCTCAGGGACAGGCTCATGCGGGGTGTCTCCTCCGGCGGCTTCGCTGCTATGGCGCGAAGCCTACTGCGACGGTGGCGCCACCCATCTGGGGGACAGGCCGGTGCCCGGGCCGGAGAAAGGCCGGCGCCCCGTCGCGGAGGTCCCCCGGTCAGCCCAGCCAGCCGCCGAAGAGGCCGCCGTGCGCCATTCCGAGCATGAAGCCGAAGGCAGACGCGCCAAGGCCGATGATCAGCGCGAAGCGTTCGCGGGTGGTGGCGGAGATGAACTGTCCGTACAGCCCCGTCCCGATCCCGATCAGCCCGGCCCAGGAGCTGAGCAGGTGCAGATTGTGGAAGAACGCAGTGACGAACGCCACGGCGCCGAGGACCAGGGTCACCACCATCAGGGTGTCCTGGACCGGGTGGGGCTTGCCGTCGGTGGACAAGAGGGAGATCGGCGGGGGTGAGGACTGGCCGTGCATTGCCTGTGCCATCGGAAGGCACCTCCTGGCTGACGCAGAGCGGTGCGCGGAGCCGCCTCCGGCCTGGGGCGGGGGGTACGGCACCGGGCACACCCGATGGATACAGATTGTGGCCCTCTCCTGCCGGATTTCAACCGGAAGGACGCGAGCAGGTAGTCTGTACAGCTGCGCGGTGTCTGCTCTCGGACGCCGTGCGCACGCATCACGACCCTCCTGCCACGGAACGACCGTGGCCGCTGAGTCCAAAGGAGGTGGGTTCCACATGCGTCACTACGAAGTGATGGTCATCCTCGACCCCGATCTCGAGGAGCGCGCTGTCGCCCCCCTGATCGAGAACTTCCTTTCCGTCGTCCGTGAGGGCAACGGAAAGGTCGAGAAGGTCGACACCTGGGGCCGTCGTCGTCTCGCTTACGAGATCAAGAAGAAGCCCGAGGGCATCTACTCGGTCCTCGACCTGCAGGCCGAGCCTGCGGTCGTCAAGGAGCTCGACCGCCAGATGAACCTGAACGAGTCGGTTCTCCGGACCAAGGTCCTTCGCCCCGAGACCCACTGAACTCCGGTTCAGCGGTAATCGGGACCGAGTAGCACAGCAGCCCAGCAGCAATCCCCGCCGAGAGGTTCATCCATGGCAGGCGAGACCGTCATCACGGTCGTCGGCAATCTCGTCGACGACCCCGAGCTGCGCTTCACCCCCTCGGGTGCGGCGGTCGCGAAGTTCCGTGTCGCGTCCACCCCCCGCACCTTCGACCGTCAGACCAACGAGTGGAAGGACGGCGAGAGCCTGTTCCTGACCTGCTCGGTGTGGCGGCAGGCGGCTGAGAACGTCGCCGAGTCCCTTCAGCGGGGCATGCGCGTCATCGTGCAGGGCCGGCTGCGGCAGCGGTCCTACGAGGACCGTGAGGGTGTCAAGCGCACGGTCTACGAGCTGGACGTCGAGGAAGTCGGCCCCAGCCTGAAGAACGCCACGGCCAAGGTCGCCAAGACCACCGGTCGCGGTGGCCAGGGTGGATACGGCGGCGGCGGTCAGCAGCAGCAGGGCGGTGGCGGCGGCTGGGGCGGAGCCCCCAGCAACGGGCCCCAGGGCGGCGGAGCTCCCTCCGACGACCCGTGGGCGTCCAGCGCGCCGGCCGGCGGCCAGCAGGGCGGCGGCGGGGGCGGCTGGGGCGGAAGCTCCGGCGGCTCCGGCGGTGGCTACTCGGACGAGCCTCCCTTCTAGGGCAGCTCCATCCAAACTTCTTGATCACACAGGAGAGACACAATGGCGAAGCCGCCTGTGCGCAAGCCTAAGAAGAAGGTCTGCGCTTTCTGCAAGGACAAGACCGCGTACGTGGACTACAAGGACACGAACATGCTGCGGAAGTTCATTTCCGACCGCGGCAAGATCCGTGCCCGCCGCGTTACCGGCAACTGCACGCAGCACCAGCGTGACGTCGCCACGGCCGTGAAGAACAGCCGTGAGATGGCGCTGCTGCCCTACACGTCCACCGCGCGATAAGGAAAGGGTGACCGACTAATGAAGATCATCCTGACCCACGAGGTCTCTGGCCTCGGCACCGCCGGCGATGTCGTCGACGTCAAGGACGGTTACGCTCGCAACTACCTGGTCCCGCGTGGTTTCGCGATCCGCTGGACCAAGGGTGGCGAGAAGGACGTGGCGCAGATCCGCCGCGCCCGCAAGATCCACGAGATCGCGACCATCGAGCAGGCCAACGAGGTCAAGGCCAAGCTCGAGGGCGTGAAGGTCCGTCTGGCCACCCGCGCGGGTGACGCCGGTCGTCTCTTCGGTTCCGTCACCCCGGCCGACATCGCTTCCGCGGTCGAGGCTTCCGGTGGCCCGAAGGTCGACAAGCGTCGCGTGGAGCTGGGCTCCCCGATCAAGACCCTCGGTTCGTACCAGGTCTCCGTGCGTCTGCACGCCGAGGTCGTCGCGAACGTGGGCATCGAGGTCGTCGCCGCCTAAGGGCAGCGCATGAAGGGCCGCACCCTCCGGGGTGCGGCCCTTCGTCGTTTCCGGACCTGCGCGGGGGATGTTTCACGTGAAACATCCCCCCGTCACCGGGTGGCTCCCGCGACCAGCCAGCGGCCGGAGCGTGCGCGGAGCTGCAGGGTGACCATCCGGACCAGCATCATCAGCGTCATGGCCCACCAGAGGGCCGTCAGCCCCCCGCCGAGGGCGGGGACCAGGAGTGCGGCCGGGGCGAACACGGCCAGGGTCAGCAGCATCGCCCACGCCAGGTAGCGTCCGTCGCCGGCGCCCATCAGGACGCCGTCCAGGACGAAGACGACCCCGCAGACCGGCTGGCCCAGGGCCACGACCAGCAGGGCGGGCAGCAGCGCGTCCTCGACCACCGGGTCGCTGGTGAACAGCGGGATGAACACGGGCCGTGCCAGGACGACCAGCAGGCCCAGGACGACGCCCGAGACCACACCCCACATCAGCATTCGCCGGCAGACGGCCTTGGCGCCGTCGGTGTCGCCGGCCCCCAGGTAGCGGCCGATGATGGCCTGGCCGGCGATGGCGATCGCGTCCAGGGCGAAGGCGAGCAGGCTCCAGAGGGACAGCAGGATCTGGTGGGCCGCGATGTCGGCGTCCCCCAGCCGGGCCGCCACGGCGGTCGCGATCATCAGGATGGCGCGCAGGGACAGGGTGCGGACCAGCAGGGGCACGCCGGCCTGGGCGCAGGCGCGGATGCCGGCCGGGTCGGGCCGCAGGGAGGCGCCGTGGCGCCGGGCACCGCGGACGACCACGAAGAGGTACGCCCCGGCCATGGCCCACTGGGCGAGGACGGTGCCCCAGGCCGATCCCGCGATGCCGAGGCCGGCGCCGTACACCAGGGCCACGTTGAGGGCGCCGTTGAGGGCGAAGCCGCCGATGGCGACGTAGAGCGGCGTACGGGTGTCCTGGAGGCCTCGGATGACGCCGGTGGCCGCCAGCACCACGAGCATGGCGGGGATGCCGAGCGCAGAGATGCGGAGATACGTCTCTGCGTACGGGGTGGCGGTCTCCGAGGCCCCGAAGAGGGAGATCAGCCCGGGTGTGGTGACCAGGACGGCGGCGAGGACCGCGGTGCCGAGCAGGAGGGCGAGCCAGATGCCGTCCATGCCCTGCCGGATGGCGGCCTGGAGGTCGCCGGCGCCCACGCGCCGGGACACGGCCGCGGTGGTGGCGTAGGCGAGGAAGACGAAGACGCTCACGGCGGTGGTCAGGAGTGCCGCGGCGACCCCGAGGCCGGCCAGCTGGGAGGTGCCGAGGTGTCCCACGATGGCGCTGTCGGCCATCACGAAGAGCGGCTCGGCCACGAGGGCGCCGAAGGCCGGCACGGCCAGCGCGAGGATCTCGCGGTCGTGCCGTCTCGCGGTCGGCTCCGCGGTGGTGGGGGCCTGTGTCATGTGCCCAATCTAATCTTCCACAGGTAATGGATGCAAGGGTATTTGGATCCTTACCAACGCTCTGACTTGGGCGTTCTTTCCGGCCCGTTGGGGACGATCTTGAGACAGTGGCCAAGAATTTTCTCCACCGCTGTCCGTGGAAGAGGAAAGTGCAGGTCAGCTAGGGTGCGCGGAGGGGGTGGGTGATTTTGTCCACAGCGTCGTCCCCCGGTCTGTACACAGCTTCGGGCGACTTACCCACAGCATTGGCTCCGTCGTCCACATCTCATCCACACAGCCTGTGGATAACAAGATTGGCTGACGTCGCCCGCGGCCCTACCGTTGTGCGTTGCCCGACGCGCCCGGAGCCGTTTCGGGTGTCCCAAATGTCAGAGCCGTGTCGTAGAAAGATTGCCACGGCGAGGTCCGCGTTGCGGACGGGAGGAGGTGGCCCGGTGAGCATGCCCGAGCCCATGGACGACCCCTGGGCCGACAGCGGTCCCAGTGACCGTCTGCCCGCCCGCTCGCGCCGCGGCGGCGAGGGCCGCGGCCGCGGGGACGACCAGCAGGACCGCGGCCGCGAGGGCGGCTCCTGGGACGGCGGCGGGGGCGGCTTCGAGCGCGTCCCGCCGCAGGACCTGGACGCCGAGCAGTCGGTGCTCGGCGGCATGCTGCTGTCCAAGGACGCCATCGCCGACGTGGTCGAGGTCATCAAGGGCCACGACTTCTACCGGCCCTCGCACGAGACGATCTACCAGGCCATCCTCGACCTGTACGCGAAGGGCGAGCCCGCCGACCCCATCACGGTCGGCGCCGAGCTCACCCGCCGCGGCGAGATCGGCAAGGTCGGCGGGGCCTCGTACCTGCACACCCTGGTGCAGTCCGTGCCGACGGCGGCGAACGCCGAGTACTACGCGGAGATCGTCCACGAGCGCGCGGTCCTGCGCCGCCTCGTCGCGGCCGGTACGAAGATCACACAGATGGGCTACGCGGCCGACGGCGACGTCGACGAGATCGTGAACAGCGCCCAGGCCGAGATCTACGCCGTCACCGAGCAGCGGACCTCCGAGGACTACCTGCCGCTGGGCGACATCATGGAGGGCGCGCTCGACGAGATCGAGGCGATCGGCTCGCGCTCCGGCCAGATGTCCGGTGTGCCGACCGGCTTCACCGACCTCGACTCCCTGACCAACGGCCTGCACCCGGGCCAGATGATCGTCATCGCCGCCCGCCCCGCCATGGGCAAGTCGACGCTCGCGCTGGACTTCGCCCGCGCCTGCTCCATCAAGAGCAACCTGCCGAGCGTCATCTTCTCCCTCGAAATGGGCCGCAACGAGATCGCCATGCGCCTGCTCTCGGCGGAGGCCCGGGTGGCGCTGCACCACATGCGCTCGGGCACCATGACGGACGACGACTGGACCCGGCTCGCCCGCCGGATGCCGGACGTCTCGGCAGCCCCGCTGTACATCGACGACTCCCCCAACCTGTCGATGATGGAGATCCGGGCCAAGTGCCGCCGCCTCAAGCAGCGCAACGACCTCTCCCTCGTCGTCATCGACTACCTCCAGCTGATGCAGTCGGGCGGTTCGCGCCGGCCCGAGAGCCGTCAGCAGGAGGTCTCGGACATGTCCCGAAACCTCAAGCTGCTGGCCAAGGAGCTCGAGGTTCCGGTGATCGCGCTCTCCCAGCTGAACCGTGGCCCCGAGCAGCGCACCGACAAGAAGCCGATGGTCTCCGACCTGCGTGAATCCGGCTCCATCGAGCAGGACGCCGACATGGTGATCCTGCTGCACCGCGAGGACGCGTACGAGAAGGAGTCGCCCCGCGCGGGCGAGGCGGACCTGATCGTCGCCAAGCACCGAAACGGTCCGACGGCCACCATCACCGTGGCCTTCCAGGGCCATTATTCGCGGTTCGTGGACATGGCCAACACGTAGCATCCGATCATGGACGCGCTCTCTGAAGACCTGGAACTGCTCCCCGCCACCCGGCGTGCCCTGCGGCACCGGGTCGCCGTCGCCCAGAGCGAAGGGCGGTCCCCCTCGCTGGTGGCCGCCGTCGTACGCGGCGGGGAGGTGGTCTGGGAGGGCTCCCGGACCTCCGTGGAGGGCCACGGACCGGACGGGAACGTGCAGTACCGGATCGGCTCGATCACCAAGACCTTCACCGCCGTCCTGGTGATGCGCCTGCGGGACGAGGGCCTGCTGGACCTTTCGGACCCGCTGGGCAAGCACCTGCCCGGGAGCGGTGCGGACGAGGTGACCATCGCCCAGCTGCTGGCCCACACCTCGGGTCTCGCGGCGGAGACCCCGGGCGAGTGGTGGGAGCGCTCGTCGGCGGCGCTGCGGCCGGAGCTCGCCGACGTGCTCGGCCAGGAGCCGTTCAAGCACGTGCCGGGGACCCGGTTCCACTACTCCAACCCCGGTTACACCCTGCTGGGTTCGCTCGTGGAGGCGCTCCGGGGGATGCCGTGGGAGGAGGTGCTCCGCGCCGAGGTGCTGGAGCCGCTCGGGCTCGGCCGTACGAGCGGTCTGCCGCAGGCTCCGCACGCGGGCGGCTGGGCGGTGCACCCGTGGGCCGACGTGATGATGCCGGAGCCGTCCGAGGACCTGGGGCTGATGGCGGCGGCCGGTCAGTTGTGGTCCACCACCGGTGACCTGGCCCGGTTCGCGCGGCTGCTGATGCGGGGCGACGACCGGGTGCTGAGCGCCGGGAGCGTACGGGAGATGCGCACCTCGATGGCACCCCCGGAGCCCGGCTCCGCGGACCTCGGGTACGGCCTGGGGCTCCAGCTGGCGGACCAGGGGGGACGCCGGCTCGCGGGGCACGGCGGTTCGCTGCCCGGCTTCGTCGCGGGCCTCTGGTTCAGTGAGGTGGACGACGTGGCGGCGGTCGTACTGGCGAACTGCACCTCGGGCCTGCCGGCCTCCACGGTGGCCGCCGACCTCGTCGCGATCGTCGCGGAGGCGGAGCCGCGCATCCCCGAGCCGTGGGCCCCGTTCCGGGCGGACGAGCAGGTGCCGCTGGAGCTGTGCGGCCCCTGGTACTGGGGTACTTCGGCGCAGGTCCTGCGGCTGTTCCGGGACGGCACGCTGGAACTGAGCCCGGTCGGCGCCACCGGTCGGCCGGCCCGCTTCCGCGCCGAAGCGGACGGCACCTGGACCGGCCTGACGGGCTATTACGCGGGCGAGACGCTGCGGGCGGTCAGGCGCGAGGACGGTTCCGTCAGCCATCTCGACCTCGGCTCCTTCGTCTTCACGCGCGAGCCCTACGACCCGGCCGCCCCGGTGCCCGGCGGGGCGGACCCGCAGGGCTGGCGCGGCATCGGCTGACAGCCCCGCGGGCCCAGGGCGGCCGGCTCCGGGCGTCGCCGGCCGCCTCAGGCGACGAGTTCGCGCTCCAGCGGGGTGCGGAAGCGGGGAGTGACGCGGGCTTCGCCCACCCAGTCGGCGAGCCGGGCGGCCTCGGCGGCGACCGCCTCCTCGGCGGCCCGGCCGGGGCTGCCCAGCAGCCGCCAGACGATCTCCCCGTCGGAGCGCTGGGCCCAGCCGCCGACGATCTCGCCGTTCCACCAGACGGTCGGCCCGATGTTGCCCGCGTAGTCGAACAGGGCGGGACGGTGGGCCGGGTCGAGGTGGAACCCCCGGTCAGCCCAGCCCATGGCGCTGGGATCGAGGCCGGGCAGCAGCGCGGCCCAGGGCTCCGGAGCCTGCTCGGGCCCGGTGTCACCGGGGTGGACGAGAGCCGTGCCGCCGTCGTCGAGGCGGACCTCCTCGGGGCCCACGGCGGCCAGGGCCTTCCGTACGTCGGTGAGGCTCCAGCCGGTCCACCACTTGAGGTCGGCCTCGGTGGCCGGGCCGTAGGCGTGCAGCCAGCGGCGGGCGAGTTCGGCGCGGGCCTCGGCGGCGGCCACGGCGGACCAGGGCCGGCTGTGCACCCACCGGAACTGGCTGGACGTCCACGTTCCGCGCGGCCGGTCCCGCCGGATGCGGCCGTCGGCGGCCAGGAGGCGGATGACGCGGGTGGCGACACCGGTCTCGGCCTCGTACTTCTTGCCCCGGCCGATGGTGATCTTCTGCCGCAGGGCGGGGACCGCCGCGGAGAGCTGGCTGCCCGTCGCGGTGCCCAGGGCGTCGAGCGCGTCGAGGGCGGCGGCCTCGGCCCGTTCCAGCCAGGCGGCGTCGAGTCCCTGGCCGTCGTCCGCGAGGTGCTTCAGGAGGGTCCGGCGTTCCTTCACCGCGATGCCCCGGGCGGTGGAGGAGTCCACGTACGGGGCGAGCTCGGCGGAGACGGCGAAGAGGGTGTTGCGCATGCTGAGCATGCGGACGACGCTGACGTCCTCGTACAGGGCCTGCTCGACCGCGGAGGGCCCGCCGCCGGCCAGCCGGGCGCGGACGGAGAGGAAGACGGTCGCGGCGTCCGTGGCGTGCAGGGCGACCACGGCGTCCGCGGCCTGGCCCGGGGTGGCGGCGCGGGCGGAGGGCGCCAGGCGGTGCCGCCGGCCCAGCCGGTGTCGGCGCTCGACGGTGGTGACGAGGGGGAGGCCGGTGCTCATCCTCCCGACCGTAGGCCGGGCCGCCGACAGCGGCCCGGCCCGTGCGGGTACCACTCAGAGCTGGAGCTTGAACCCCACGTGGGAGGCGGTGAAGCCGAGCCGCTCGTAGAACCGGTGGGCGTCGGTGCGGGTCACGTCCGAGGTGAGCTGGACCAGTTGGCAGCCCTCCTGGCGGGACCGCTCGACGGCCCATTCGACGAACCGGGTCCCGAGGCCGCTCCCGCGCTCGTCGGCATGGACCCGGACGCCTTCGATGATCGAGCGGGTGGCGCCCTTGCGGGACAGGCCCGGCACGATCGTCAGCTGGAGGGTGCCCACGACGCGCTCGCCGCGGACCGCGACGACGACGTGCTGGTGGGGGTCTTCGGTCAGCCGCTTCAGCGCGGCGGTGTACGGGGCCAGGTCGTCCGGGGACTCGCGGGTGGCGCCGAGCGGATCGTCGGCGAGCATGGCGACGATCTCGGGCAGATCGGCCTCGGTGGCCGGGCGGATGGTGAGCTCGGGGGCTTCGGTCATGCGGGGTCTCCTCGTTTCAGCCGGCGGCGACGGTGAGCGGTGCCCAGCGGCGGGACCAGTCACCCGGAAGGCCCGGGATGTCCCGGGTCATGACGGTGTTGAAGGCGACGGACTCCAGTCCGCGCTCCTTGAGCCACCCGAGGAGTTCCTCGTGGCGGACGTCGATGTCGGTGCGCAGGTCCCGTGCGGTGCCGGCGGCCAGCGCGGACACCAGGGCCTTGGCGGTGGCGGTGTCGCGGGCGATCAGGGGGCCGACGACATGGGTGTCCATGTTGGGCCAGATCGCGGCGTAGCCGATGAGGGTGCCGGAGGGGTCCTCGGCGACGAGCAGCCGGTCGGTGAAGGCCGGGAGCCGGGTGAGGAGGTGGGTCCGGTCGGTGCCGAACACCTCGGTGTCCAGCCGGACGATTCCCTGGAGGTCCTCGGCGGAGGCGGGCCGGACGCGGGCACCCGAGGGGGCAGCGGCGGGTGCGCCCGGCTCGGGGCGGAAGGCGCCCCGGAGCATCTCGGCGCGGCCCGTGGTGTCGAAGCCGAGCTCCTCGTAGAGCGGGCGGCCGTACGGGGTGGCGTGCAGGGTGAGCGGGACGCCTGCGAGCACGTCGTCGCACACGTGCCCCATGAGGCGGCGGCCCAGGCCCTTGCGAGCGTACCGGTCGGCGACGAGGACCATTCCGATGGCGGCGAGGTCGGGCTTCGCCCCAGTGTCTCCGTAGCGGGTGACGACGCAGGCGGCGGCGAGCCCCCGGCCGTCGGGCGCGTCGATGCCGTAGCCGCCGCCGGCGGCGAGGAGCAGCCCCCACTTGTGGTCCTCGCGCGGCCAGCCGCGGTCCTCGGACAGGTCGGCGCAGTGACGGAGGTCTTCCGTGGTCAGCGCGCGGATCGGCAGGTCGGTGAGCGGTGGTGGTGTCACCGGCCCAGAGTGGATCATCGGTTCGTGGCGAGTCCAGGGATTTGAGGATCCGGGCAGCGGATGTTTCACGTGAAACATCCGCTCCGTCCGACGGAGCGGATAGCCTCGGCAGCTATGACTTCGCTGCACCTGTTCGACCTCGACGGCACCCTGATGTACGGCTCGGCCGCGCCCGTGGAGATCTCCCGTCAGCTCGGTGTGGACGCGGAGATCGCCGAGCTGGAGCGGGCCTTCGGCGCGCGGGAGATCGGCCCGCACGAGTTCTCGGTCGCGGCCCGTGAGCTGTGGGCGGACCTGACGCCCGCGCAGGTCCGGGCGGCCTTCGACGGGGCGCCCTGGCTGGCGGGCATCCAGGAGGTCTGGACGGAGATCCGGGAGCGCGGCGACTACTGCGCGGTGATCTCGCTGTCCCCCTCGTTCTTCGTGGAGCTGCTGCTGGAGTGGGGGGCGCACGCCGCTCACGGCTCCGTCTTCCCGGCGGTGCCCTTCACAGGGCCCGTCGACGTGGCCGGGATCCTGACGCCGGAGCGCAAGGTGGAGGTCGCGGACTCGCTGTGCGCGCGGTTCGGGGTGGGCCGGGCGGACTGCGTCGCGTACGGGGACTCCATGACCGACGCGGTGCTCTTCGAGGCGGTCCCGCGCTCGGTCGCGGTGAACGCGCGCCCGCATCTGGCGGCCCGGGCCACCCACGTCTACCAGGGCCGGGACCTCCGGGAGGCATACCAGCTCGTGGGTCCGGCGCGCCCGGGAGTCGCGGCATCTTAAGGGGAAAAGGGGGTTCGAAGCACCGTTTCCTCCATTCCTCCGCCGCGCTCTCGGCCGGCTGGCACGCTGTGAAACCCGGAACCACGGATTCGAGGCCGTGGCGCGTGTGAGACCCGACCGAGATGCTCGAAGCGAGGCACCGCATGGACGCTCCGCCCACCAGATCGGCCAGACCGACGGGCCGGATACCCTCCGGCGGCGGCCCGATCGAGCCCTCCCCGGACGCCGTACTGATCCGCCGGACCCTCGCGGAGATCGCGCCCGTCGCGGACAGGGTGACCTCGTACTTCTACGCCCTGGTCTTCACGGGGCACCCAGAGGTCCGGGAGATGTTCCCGGCGGCCATGGACGTCCAGCGCGACCGGCTGCTGAAGGCCCTGCTGACCGCCGCCGAGCACATCGACGACCCGGCGGTGCTGACCCCCTACCTGCGCCGGCTCGGCGCCGGGCACCGCAAGTACGGCACCGTGGCGGCCCACTATCCGGCCGTCGGCGAGGCGCTGATCGGCGCACTGGCCCGGTACGCGGAGCTCACCTGGGGGCCGGAGACCGAGGCCGCGTGGGTGCGCGCGTACACCGCCATCTCCCAGACGATGATCGACGCCGCGGCGGAGGACGAGGCCAGGGCACCGGCCTGGTGGCACGCCGAGGTGGTCTCGCACGACCTGCGCACCTCGGACATCGCCGTGCTGACGGTCCGCCCCGACCAGCCGTACCCGTTCCTCGCAGGCCAGTACACGACCCTGGAGACCCCCTGGTGGCCGCGGGTCTGGCGGCACTACTCCTTCGCCTCGGCGCCCCGCGCGGACGGTCTGCTGTCCTTCCACGTCAAGGCCGTCCCGGCGGGCTGGGTCTCCAACGCCCTGGTGCGGCACGCCCGGCCGGGCGACGTACTGCGGCTGGGACCGCCGGCCGGATCCATGGTCGTGGACCACACCACCGACAACGGGATGCTGTGCCTGGGCGGCGGTACCGGCATCGCGCCCATCAAGGCGCTGATCGAGGACGTGGCCGAACACGGCGAGCGGCGGCCGGTGGAGGTCTTCTTCGGCGCGCGCAGCGACCACGACCTGTACGACAAGGACACCCTGCTCGGATTGCAGCGCTCCCACCCGTGGCTGTCGGTCCGCCCGGTGATCGGTGAGGGGATGGCCGGGCAGCTGCCGCAGGCCGTCGGCGAGCACGGCCCCTGGAGCTCGTACGACGCCTTCATCTCAGGACCTCCGGCGATGATCCGCAGCGGTGTGGACGCTCTGAAGCGGATCGGGATCCCCGGGGAGCGCATCCGCTACGACGCCCTGGAGGAGCTGGCGGGCGTGGCCGGCTGAAACGGTCCGGCCCGCCGCCCTCCCGGGGTCGTCAGCCGAGGTCGGGGGCGTGCATGGCGCGCACCCCCTCGATGTTTCCGTCGAGGTAGTGGCGCAGCGAGAGCGGGACCAGGTGGACGGCGGCGATGCCCACCCGGCTGAAGGGCACGCGGACGATCTCGTACTCGCCCTGGGGTTCGTCGACCTCGGGGCCGTGGCGCAGGTCCGGGTCCATGGACGCGAGCCGGCAGACGAAGAAGTGCTGCACCTTCACCCCGGTCACTCCCCCGGAGGCGATGTGCTCGATGGTGTCGACGAAGCAGGGCACCACATCGGTGATCTTGGCGCCGAGCTCTTCGTGGACCTCGCGGTGGAGGGCCTCGACGACGGTGCTGTCCGAGGCTTCCACACCGCCGCCGGGGGTGAGCCAGTACGGGTCGACGCCGGGCTTGGTGCGCTTGATGAGGATCAGGTCGTCACCGTCGAGCAGGATCGCGCGGGCGGTGCGTTTGACCACGGGACGTTCGGTCATGGGAGAAGAGTGGCCCACGCCCGCCCTTCCGAAACGCGCCGTCGTCCGAAACCCGAGGGGCTCACCAGCGCACGGCGGCGCGCAGCAGGCGGTCGTGGGCCCGGGCGAGGTGGGCGAGGGCCAGGCTGCCCGCTCGTACGACGAGGAACCAGGTGCGCAGTGGGGGCACGGCGGGTTCCAGCAGGGCGACGATCTCACCGCGGTCGAGGGCGTCCTGGCACAGGTAGCGGGGCAGGACGGCCAGTCCGGAGCCGGCCCGTACGCATTCCAGCACCGCCCGCAGGTCGGGCGCCACGACGGTGGCGGCGCAGTCGGGCGCGGAGTCGAAGACGGCGGCCCAGTAGCGGGTGACCAGGGGCAGGCTCTCGTGGACCTCGACGACCGGGATCCCGTCGAGTGCCGCGGGGCCCGAGGCGCCCAGTGCGGCGGGGTCGGCCAGGGCGGCCCAGTAGGGAGCGGCGACCAGGACCTGCTCCTCGTCGCAGAGGACGGTCGTGGTGAAGGGGCCGCCGCGCGGCCGGCCGGTGGTGACGACCAGATCGTGCTGTCCGGCGGCCAGGCCGGCGAGGTTCTCCTCGGTGCCGGGCACGAGGGCGCTCCGCAGGGTCTGGCCCTGGCCGACCAGGGGAGCGAGGGCGGGCAGCACGCGCAGGCAGAGGAACTCCGGCGGCCCGGCGAGGTGCAGGGTCCGCAGGGCTCCGGCGGCCTCCCGTTCGGTCTCGGCGATCCGGAGCAGCGCGTCGAGGTGCGGGGCCGCCTTGTGGGCCAGTTCGTCGCCGACGGCCGTGGGGGTGACGCCCCGGGCGCGCCGGTGGAACAGGGGCCGGCCGAGCTGTCGTTCGAGGGTGCGGATCTGCGAGGTGACGGCGGGCTGGGACAGCCCGAGGTGCGCGGCGGCCCGGGTGAACGAGCCGGCCCGGTGCACGGCGACGAAGGTGCGCAGCAGGGCCAGGTCCATGGCGGCCCCTCTCGGTGGGGGCCTTCAACTATAAATATGGCGATAGGCACCTGTCGTTACCGTGATTGGACTCTGACGCTGAGTCAACTAGCCTTGTCCGCGTGGTTCTTCTCTCGGGGAACCCGGGGCGGTCCGAGCCACCAGGGGGGAGGCTCGGACCGCCCCGATGCGCGCGGCCGGTCAGGCTCCGGAGGCCGCGGTGTCGAGGGCCCGGAGCACGTCGGCGACCAGGTCCTCGGTGTCCTCGGCCCCGGCGGAGAAGCGGATGAACCCCTCCGGCACGTCGTCGCCGCCCCAGCGGCCGCGCCGCTCCGCGGTGGAGCGGACTCCGCCGAAGCTGGTGGCGTCCTCGACCAGGTGCAGAGCGGCCATGAAGCGTTCCGCGTGCGCACGGTCCGGCAGGGTGAAGGAGACCACCGATCCGAAGCCGCTCATCTGCCGGACGGCGGTCTTGTGGGAGGGGTCGGCGGGGAGTCCCGGGTAGCGCACCCCGGTGACCTCGGGCCGGTCGGCCAGCGCCTCGGCCACCGCCAGGGCGTTGCCCCACTGGCGGCCGGTCCGCAACTGGAGGGTGGCCAGGGAGCGGTGGGCCAGCCAGGCCTCCATGGGCCCCGGGATCGCCCCGACGATCTTGCGCCAGCGGCGGACGGACGCGGCCAGGTCCGGGTCGCGGCAGACGACGTAGCCGAGCAGCAGGTCCCCGTGGCCGGTGAGCCCCTTGGTGCCGCTGGCGACGGAGAAGTCCGCGCCCAGTTCCAGGGGACGTTGTCCGAGCGGGGTGGCGAGGGTGTTGTCGACGGCGACGAGGGCTCCCGCCGCGTGCGCGGCCGCCACGAGGCGGCGGACGTCGCAGACGTCGAGGCCCGGGTTGGACGGGGTCTCGATCCACAGCAGCCGGGCCCCCTCGAGTGCGGCGAGCTGGGCGTCCCCGCCGGTCGGCGCGGTGCGCACGTGCACTCCGTACGCCTCGAGCTGCTCGCGGACCAACGGCAGTGCCTGGTAGCCGTCGGAGGGCAGCACGACGGTGTCGCCGGCGCGGGCCTGGGAGAGCAGGACGGCGGAGACGGCGGCCATGCCGGAGGCGAAGACGACGGTCTCCGCCCCCTCCGCACCGGGTGCTTCCAGTTCCCCGACGGCCCGTTCCAGCAGGGTCCAGGTGGGGTTGGTGTCGCGGCCGTAGGTGTACGGGCCCGAGACCTCGCCGGGGAGGTGGAAGTGGGCGGCGAAGACCGGACCGGGCAGCGGTGGTTCGTTCTTGGCGGGCTCGGGCAGCCCGGCGCGCACGGCCCGGGTGCCGTCGCCGTACCGGTCTGCCGTGGCCGGGGTCCCGGCAGGCCCGCCGGGGGTGTGCTCGTTCACGGGGTGTCCTCCTTCACGGCGGTGCGTACGGCCTCCAGCAGGCCGGTGCTCGCGGCCTCGACCAGGGCCAGGCACTCCTCGAATCCGTCGAACGGGCCGTAGTACGGATCGGGCACGTCCGCCCCGCCCGCTACGCCGGCCCGTGCGGCCGGGGCCACCGGGTCGTACGAGCGCAGCAGCCGGACCTTGGCGGCGGCCTCCGGGGTGGGCGCGAGCGCGCGCAGGTCCCGCAGGTGGCCGGCGTCCAGGGCGATGACGAGGTCGAGGCGGTCGAACCACGCGGCCCGGAACTGCCGGGCCCGGTGGTCCTGCTCGTACCCGGCGGCCTCCAGGACGGCCACGGTGCGCGGATCGGCGCCGTCGCCCTCGTGCCAGCCGCCGGTGCCGGCGCTGTCCACTTCGACCAGCGCGTCGAGCCCGGCCTCGACGACGCGGGCGCGGAAGACCGACTCGGCCATGGGGGAGCGGCATATGTTGCCGGTGCAGACGAAGCACACGCGGTACATGGGCGGTCCGCTCAGTTCTTGTCGGGCAGGGCCAGGTTCACGGCCCAGGAGACGATGGAGATGATCAGGCCGCCGAGGACCGCGGTCCAGAAGCCGTCCACATGGAAGCTGAGGTCGAACTTCCCGGCGAGCCAGGAGGTCAGCATCAGCATCAGGGCGTTCACGACGAGGGTGAACAGGCCCAGGGTGAGGACGAAGAGCGGGAACGAGAGCAGCTTCACCACGGGCTTGACGATGAGGTTGACCAGTCCGAAGACCAGTGCGACCAGGATCAGGGTCAGCGCGCGGCTTCCCGTGCTGCTGCCGTCGTCGAGCGTGATGCCGGAGACCAGCCAGACGGCGACGGCCAGGGCCGCCGCGTTGGCGAGCGTCTTGACTACGAAATTCGTCATGTGTCTGATCGTGGCAGAGAAGATCCGGGCCGGGCATCGGCAGATCAGCGGATCCCGGGGCACCGCCGGGGAAGAGCAAGGGGCACAGCGAAGATGAAGGCCTTCCGGCTGGACGAGCTCGAAGCGGAGCGCGCCGCCAACAACGGCGCCTACCTGCAGTTCCTGCGGGAGCGCAACATGTCGGTCGGGCTGTATGCCCTCGATGCCGGGGAGAGCGACCCGCAGCAGCCGCACCTCCAGGACGAGGTGTACTTCGTGGTGAGCGGGCGGGCCTCCATCACGGTCGGCGAGGAGACGACGGTGGTGGCCAACGGCAGCGTCGTCTACGTACCGGCGGGGGTGCCGCACAAGTTCCACCACATCACCGAGCCCTTGAAGGTGATGGTGGTCTTCTCCCCGCCGGAGGGCTGAGCACGGCCGGAGGGCTGAGCACGGCCGCAGCTCTGAGGGTCGGGCCCCTGATCCCCCTAGGGGGCGGGTCAGGGGGTTCCGGGGGCTCACGGACCCCTGCGCGGGGCCCGCGCCTCCTAGCATCGAGAGCGAGGAAAGAAACGGACCCGAGGACTCGCGAAGTCACCGACTCACGGGGCCACCGACGAGGAAGAGGTAGGAACATGGACGGGATCCGAGCGATGTTCGCGGGCATGCCCTGGTGGGTCAAGTGGGTCGCCGTTCCGCTGCTGGCGCTCTTCGTCTTCGGCGGAGTGATCACCTCCATCCTCGGCGCGCTGATCTCGTTCGCCTTCAAGGCGCTGCTCTTCGTCGGCCTCGTCGCCGGTCTGGTCTTCGTGGTCAAGAAGTTCACCGGCAGCGGCAGCGGAACGAAGGCCTCCTCCAGCGACTGGTAGGACTGGTCCGTCCCCTTTCCCCCAACGGGTAAGGGGATTGACCCAGCCGGGGGAACGGGACCGGCCAAACCGCCCGCACGGCGGGAACCGGCCGATAGGGTGACAATCCATGCCGTTCCCTGGGGGCGGCCCCCGCAGAGCGGGCCACCCCGAGGCCCGCCGCCAGGCCTGGGGGTGAGTTTTGCCTTCGGTTCACCATCCCGGTGTCCCGACCCTGATCGGTTCGGTTCAGCGGGCGTTGAGGCTCCTCGAAGCGGCGGGGTCCCATAGCGGGGGAGCCCCGGCGAAACAGCTGGCGCGCGAGGCCGGGCTCCCGCTCCCCACCGCGTACCACCTGCTGCGCACCCTGACGCACGAGGGCTATCTGCGGCGCGAGAGCGGGGTGTTCGTACTCGGCGACGCGGCCGGGCGGCTGGCGGGTGGCGGACTTCAGCAGAAACGTCGCAGCATGATCCTCGACTCGCTCGCGCACTTCCGCGACGCGGTCGGCGCCCCCGTCTACTTCGCGGTCTACCGCGAGGGTGAGATCGAGGTCGTGGGCGTCTCGGACACCCCGGCCAGCCCGGCCTGCCAGGAGTGGGCCGACTTCCGCGCGACGGGCCACGCCCACGCCATCGGCCAGTGCCTGCTGGGCCAGCTCGACGAGAAGACGCGCAAGGACTACTACGACCGGTACCCGGTCGAGAGCATCACGCCCTACACGGTGCGGGACGTGCACGCGCTGGAGCAGAGGATCGGCTCCCTGGAACGGATGCAGCCGGTTACGGAGCGTCAGGAATATGCGCTCGGCACGGTGTGCGCGGCTATTCCGATCACAGCCGGAGATGCTGCCGCAACCATGGCGATTTCCCTTCCTTTGCACGAAGAAGACCGTTTGCACCGCGTAGTTGATCGACTGCGGAGTGAAGTAGGCGCGCTGTTGAGCACTCTCTCGTTCTCTATCAGTATCTGAAAACTCACTCCTTGTGATCTGCTGGCGCTTCCACCACCCTTGTCAAGACGGCCCTCAGGGATCATTCCTGGCCACTTCCACTACAGCGGGGTAGGCAATGCGCGAGTCGGTACAGGCAGAGGTCATGATGAGCTTCCTCGTTTCCGAGGAGCTCGCGTTCCGTATCCCGGTGGAGCTCCGGTACGACGCCCGTGACCCCTACGCGGTGCGCCTGACCTTCCACCTCCCCGGCGACGCCCCGGTCACCTGGGCGTTCGGCCGGGAGCTGCTCCTCGACGGCATCAACAAGCCGAGCGGTGACGGCGACGTGCACATCGCGCCCACCGAGCCGGGCGAACTGTCCGACGTCCACATCCGCCTTCAGGTCGGCGGCGACCGGGCCCTGTTCCGGGCCGGAGCCGGGCCGCTGGTCGCGTTCCTCGACCGGACCGACCGGCTCGTTCCGCTCGGTCAGGAGCGCAGCCTCGGCGACTTCGAGGAGAGCCTCGACCAGGCACTCGGCAAGATCCTCTCCGAGTCGCAGCACGGCGAGCGCAAGGCGGGCTGAGGCCGCGGCCGGGAGGTTCCGGCCGCCGACCCGCCCCTCAGCGCTTGCGCCGGCGCCGGCCCCGTCCGCCGCGGGCCGGTGCCGGGCTCCCGGGCGCGCCGTCCGCGGATTCGGGCCGGTCGGCGGAGACCACCAGCGCCGCCAGCGCCGTGGTCACCGGTACCGAGGCCACGAGGCCGATGGAGCCCACGAGGGTCCGTACGATCTCCTCCGCCACCAGCTCGCTGTTGGCCACCGTCCCCATGCTGCTGTTCGCGATCGAGAACAGCAGCAGGAGTGGCAGCGCGGCGCCGGCGTATGCCAGGACGAGGGTGTTCACCACCGACGCGATGTGGTCGCGGCCGATCCGGATGGCCGCCCGGTAGAGGGCGCGGGGGCCCATGCCCGGGTCCGCCTGGTGGAGTTCCCAGACGGCGGAGGTCTGGGTGACGGTCACGTCGTCGAGCACGCCGAGGGATCCGATGATCACGCCTGCGAGCAGCAAACCGCTCATGTCGATGTTCGGGTAGAGCCCGTGGATCAGCCCGGTGTTGTCGTCCGTGTTGCCGCTCAGGAACGCCCAGTCGATGAACTGCGAGCCCAGCAGACCGATCAGCAGGAGCGAGACCAGCGTGCCGAGTACGGCGACCGAGGTCCTCGCCGTCAGCCCGTGGCACATGTAGAGGGCGATCAGCATGATCGCGCTGGCCCCGATGATGGCGACGAGCAGCGGGTTCGAGCCCTGCAGGATCGCCGGGAGGATGAAGAGCGTCAGCACCCCGAAGCTGACGACGAGCGCGATGAGGGCGAACATGCCGCGCATCCGTCCCACCACGACGACCGCGACGGCGAAGATGCCGGCCAGCAGTGCCAGCGGGAGCTTCCGGTTGAGGTCGATCACGGAGTACTGGAGGTCCCGGGGCGCGTCCGGCGCGTACGCCACCACCACCTCCTGGCCCTTCTCCAGCTGCCGCGGCGCACCCGGCTGGACGATCTCGAAGAAGGCCCGGCCCTGTTCCGGGCCGCTGGTCACCTCGATGGTGGCCTTCTTGCACTCGCCGGTTTGGGCCGCCTGCGCCTCGCGCCCCTCGGGGGTGGAGGTGTCGCCGGTGGGAGGGACCTGCGCGGCGTTCACGGATTTGCAGTCGACCTTCGCGAGAGCGACGACCTTGCCCTGCTGGGTCTGCCGGTCGAAGCCCACGCCGGTGCGCTCGTGCGCGGGGGCGCCGCCCGGCCAGAGCACGGCCATGCCGATGAAGACGGCGGCGGCGAAGGGGATCAGCACGGCGGCGATCACCTTGCGCAGGTGCTTGGAGACCGGGGCCGCGGGCCCGTGGCCGTGACTGTGGCCGTGTCCGTGGCCGTGTCCGTGGCCGTGCGAAGGCCCGTGGGAGGAGGCTGGGGCATGCCCGTGGGGCGCATGCTCGTGGCCGGTGTGGCCCAAGGGATCGGTGAGCTCGTGGGGAGGCTGCGGCGAGGACGTCACTGGCAGATCATCGCAAGAGATGAGGGGGCCCACTGTTCAGCACGCCACACACGACGCTAACGTGGGGGCTACTTTGCACAACGCGGGAGCTCGGAGCACCGGGCTGAGAGGGCGCTGATCACCGTACGCGCATGAGAATGCGTACGGGAGGAGGCTGCGTCGACCGCCGAACCTGTTACCGGGTAATGCCGGCGTAGGGAGATAGGTCTCATGACCATTCAGGACGCACGCACGCCTGCCGTCAGCCAGGACGCCGACGGCTCGACCGAGCGCAAGCCGGGCTGGCACAAGGGCTACGTCGCGGGCTCCCGCCCCGACATCCGGGTGCCGGTCCGTCAGGTCCACCTCACCAACGGCAAGGACGTGACGCTCTACGACACGTCCGGGCCGTACACCGACCCGCAGATCGAGACCGACGTGCGCCGGGGCCTCGCGCCCCTCCGCGAGAACTGGATCATCGGCCGCGGCGACACCGAGGAGTACGCGGGACGTCCCGTGCGCCCCGAGGACGACGGCATCAAGCACACCTCTCCGCGCGGGGGCCTCAAGAACCTCGACGCGGTCTTCCCGGGCCGCCCGCGGCAGCCCCGTCGCGGCCGTGGCGGCGCCGCCGTCACGCAGCTCGCGTACGCCCGCCGGGGCGAGATCACCCCGGAGATGGAGTACGTCGCGATCCGCGAGAACGTCTCCCCCGAGGTCGTCCGCGAGGAGATCGCCGCAGGCCGCGCGGTGCTTCCGGCCAACGTGAACCACCCGGAGATCGAGCCGATGATCATCGGCAAGAAGTTCCTGGTGAAGGTGAACGCCAACATCGGCAACTCCGCGGTCACCTCCTCGATCGAGGAGGAGGTGGAGAAGATGACCTGGGCGACCCGCTGGGGTGCCGACACGGTCATGGACCTCTCCACCGGCCGCAACATCCACACCACCCGCGAGTGGGTGCTGCGCAACTCCCCGGTCCCGATCGGCACCGTGCCGCTCTACCAGGCCCTGGAGAAGGTCGACGGCAGGGCCGAGGACCTGACCTGGGAGATCTACAAGGACACGGTCATCGAGCAGGCCGAGCAGGGCGTCGACTACATGACGGTCCACGCCGGCGTGCTGCTGCCGTACGTGCCGCTGACCGCCCGTCGCAAGACCGGCATCGTCTCCCGCGGCGGCTCGATCATGGCCGCCTGGTGCCTCGCGCACCACAAGGAGAACTTCCTCTACACGAACTTCGAGGAGCTCTGCGAGATCCTCGCGACGTACGACGTCACGTACTCGCTGGGCGACGGCCTGCGCCCCGGCTCCATCGCGGACGCCAACGACGCGGCGCAGTTCGCGGAGCTGAAGACGCTGGGCGAGCTCAACACCATCGCCAAGCGGCACAACGTCCAGACGATGATCGAGGGCCCGGGCCACGTCCCGATGCACAAGATCAAGGAGAACATCGACCTCCAGCAGGAGATCTGCGAGGAGGCGCCGTTCTACACGCTCGGCCCGCTGACCACGGACGTCGCGCCCGCGTACGACCACATCACCTCGGGCATCGGCGCCGCGATGATCGCCTGGTGGGGCACCGCGATGCTCTGCTACGTGACGCCCAAGGAGCACCTGGGTCTGCCCAACCGGGACGACGTGAAGACCGGCGTCATCACCTACAAGATCTCCGCCCACGCGGCGGACCTGGCCAAGGGCCACCCGGGCGCCCAGGAGTGGGACGACGCCCTGTCGGACGCACGGTTCGAGTTCCGCTGGGAGGACCAGTTCAACCTGGCCCTCGACCCGGACACGGCCCGTGAGTTCCACGACGAGACGCTCCCGGCCGAGCCGGCCAAGACCGCGCACTTCTGCTCCATGTGCGGTCCGAAGTTCTGCTCCATGAAGATCTCGCAGGACATCCGCCGTGAGCACGGCGGTGACCTGAAGGCCGACGAGATCGAGGCGGGCATGGCGGAGAAGTCCGCCGAGTTCGCGGCCTCGGGCAACAGGGTCTACCTGCCGCTGGCCGACTGACCGGTGCGGAGAGGGCCGGCCGACGGCATTCCGGGGGGAGCCGTCGGCCGGCCTTCTGCCTTCTGCGTTGCGGGAGGGCCCGTGCGCCCCGCGGATGTTTCACGTGAAACAGGCCGGGGTCTCACTCCGGGTCGTGCTCCGGGCCGCCGAAGTCGGGGCTGGTGAAGTCCGGCGAGGTGTAGCCGGGACGGGGCCCCTGGGAGGACGGGCCGGGGCTGGTGAAGTCCGGGCGTGTGTACCCCAGGCTGGGGATCCGCCCGGCCCCCGGCGTACGCGGCACCGGGTAGCCCGCTCCCGCGGTGGGGTCGGCCAGTGCGTCGCGCAGGAACGGCACGATGCCCCGCTCCAACAGCGCGTTGCGCCAGGCCTCCCGGGCGCGGGAGAGCTCGTCGGGTATCGGCACGGTCTCCGCCGCCGCGACCTCCGTGGAGCTGTTGCGCACGGCCGTCACGAGCAGCCCGATCACGGCGAACAGCAGGGCGGCCACGGTGAGCGCACCGAAGAGCCAGCCCGCCGTCAGCATCGTCTCGGCGAAGGCCGGGGCGGGGTCGAGCAATTTGAGGCAGTAGCCCACCAGCAGGAAGATCAGCATGGCGGTGCCCGCCAGTACCGGTGCGAGGACGCCGACCACGGCGCTCACTCCGGCCCCGCCGTCCTGGTCCTCGGCCCCGTCTTCGGCGGCCGCCCCGGAGGCCGACAGGGCCCCGTCGCGGAGCTCCTCCCGCACCTTCACGTAGTGGTCGTACTCGGCGGCCGCCGCGGCGGTCAGGAGCGTGGTGGCGGCCAGGGCCATGGTGCGCAGTTGTTCGGCGTTCAGCCGTTCGCCCAGGGTGGCGAGTTCGGGCCGTTCGTCCGCGGTGCGCAGCGCCTCGTCGAGGAGCCGGTCGAACTCGGGTCGGTCTTCGGTGAGCAGGTGCGGAGCGCTGGTCATGTGCATCCCCCGATGCTCCGTACATGCCGGTATGCCCGCGTAGATCCGGGGCTCCGGCACAAACGGAGGAGAGCCTGCTACGGATAGAGCGATGGTAGAGCGCCCCTGCCACGCCGTGACAGGGGCTTTGCTGAAATACCCCGCTCCGAGAACGCTCAGTCGCGCAGAGGTAGTTGAACGACGAGCAGCTTGCCCGCCATCGTCACGCCGCCGTCCATCGCGATCGCCAGCCCGTCCGCGTACACGTGCGGCCCGTCCACGGCCTCCGGGCCGTGGGAGTCGTCCCCGTCCTCGGTGCCGACCTCGCCGAGCAGGTACGGGATGGGGCTGTGGCCGTGGACGACGCGACCGCCGCCGTAGGTGCTCAGGAGCTCCCGTACGGCCTGGGGGCCGGTCTCCTCGTCGCGGAAGGCGAACCGCTTGGTGAACTTGCGGAAGAGGTCCCAGGTGATGTCGGCGTCGTTGCGGTTGAGCAGTTCGTGGATGGTGTCGTTGACGTCCTCGATGGAGTCGCCGTAGTCCAGGTACGCCGTGGTGTCGGAGTGCAGCAGCAGGTGGCCGTCCTGGAGCGTTGCCGCGTCGAGCCGGGACATCCACTGGAGGTGGACGTCCTCCAGGCGCTCCATGTCGGTGCGCTGGCCGCCGTTGAGCAGCCAGGCGGCCTGGAAGGTGGCGGTTCCGGCGCCGGAGGACACGGGGGTGTCGCCGAAGCGCTTGGCGCCGATCAGGAGCAGTTCGTGGTTGCCCATCAGGGCCTTGCAGTAGCCGCCGGCGGCGGCGGCTTCCGCGGAGAGGCGCATGACGAGGTCGATGACGCCGATGCCGTCGGGGCCGCGGTCGGTGAAGTCGCCGAGGAACCAGAGCCGGGCGTTGCCGGCGGACCAGCGGCACTCGGCGTCGATGAGGTGCTGGGCCTGGAGTTCCCGGATGAGCTCGTCCAGGTAACCGTGCACGTCGCCCACGACGTAGAGCGGGCCGGGGCCGGAACCCGGGTTCTCCTGGGGGACGTAGTGGACCTGCACGGTGTCCCCGGGGCCGCCGGCCGGGCCGCGGACGATGACGGGCAGGTCGCGCTGCGTGGGCGTGTAGCCGTCGTCGCCGCCGTCGTACTCGCCGTCGCCCGCGGTGCGCTGCTGCGGGACGGTCTCCGTGCCCGGGTGGCCGGGAAGGGCCGGGGCGGGCTGTTCGGGGGCGTACCCGGGCCGCGGGGGCACGTGTGCGCTCTCCTCGTAGTACACGGGGTACTCGCCGTACACGGGGGGCTCGCCGGGCAGTGCGGCGGGCGCGGCGTACGGCACGGGTTCGGAGACCGGCACCCGGAAGTCCCGCAGCGTGTCCGTCCGCATCGCGGGTCCCTGACCGGCCCCCTGAGTCATCGACCCCTCCACCACCGTCGCGCTGCCGTACACCTGCGGACCCTGCTCGCCTCCGGGGCGGAGGGTCCGTGATGTCGTGCGCCCATCATAGGAATGCGGCTCGCGCTCTGTGACGCACCAGGGGTGGTGAATCCTGGCCGGAACCTCTGCTTCCTGCCCCTTTGTGCCGATTTCGGTGTTGGGGAAATCCTGGGCGGGGCCGTCGGCCCCGCCCAAGTGGCGGCGCGGAGGTCAGTCCTGGGCCGGTGAGCGGGGCGGGCTGACGGTCGTCCGGGGGGTCCTGCGCTGCGAGGAGGTGCGGATGATCAGCTCGGTCGGCACGACCTGTTCCACGGGGCGGCCGGTGTCCACTCCCTCGATCGCGTCGATCAGCAGCTGTACCACCGCGGTGCCGATGCGGCGGGGCTTCAGGGAGAGCGTGGTGATGGGCGGTTCGGTGTTCGCGTAGACGGTGGACTCGCTGCAGCAGACGAGGAGCAGGTCCTCGGGGACCCGCAGCCCGTAGCGGCGGGCGGCGGCGAGCAGGTCGGTGCCGTTGGGGTCGAAGAGCCCGTACACGGCGTCCGGCCGGTCGGGGCGGGCGAGGAGCCGGTCGGCGGCGACGGCGCCCGCGCACGGGTCGTGGGCGGGGTAGGACTCGTAGACGGGGTCCTGGCCGACGCGCTCGCACCAGTTGAGGTAGGCGGTCGTGGAGAGCCGGGTGTAGGTGTCGGTGGTGGTGCCCGTCAGCAGTCCGATGCGGCGGGCCCCGGCGGCGGCGAGGTGGTCGAGGAGGCCCAGTACGGCGGCTTCGTGGTCGTTGTCCACCCAGGCGGTGACGGGCAGGGTGCCCGCCGGCCGGCCGTCGGAGACCACGGGCAGGCCCTGGCGGACCAGCTCGCTGACGACGGGGTCGTGGTCGGACGGGTCGATGACGACGGTGCCGTCGAGGGCCACGTTGGACCAGACGTCGTGTCGTGACGTGGCGGGCAGGATGACGAGGGCGTAGCCGCGGGCGAGTGCCGCGGAGGTGGCGGCCCGCGCCATCTCGGCGAAGTACGCGAACTCGGTGAAGGTGAAAGGTTCATCCCCGTACGTGGTCACGGTCAGGCCGATGAGCCCCGACTTGCCGGTACGGAGGGTGCGGGCCGCGGCGGAGGGGCGGTACCCCAGCCGGTCGGCGACCTCGCGGACGTGGCGGCGGGTGGCGTCCGGGAGCCTCCCCTTGCCATTGAGCGCGTCGGAGACGGTTGTGATGGACACGCCCGCCGCGGCGGCCACGTCCCTGATGCCGGCACGGCCCTGTCGGCCGCCGACCCGCCGGGTGGTCTCGGTCCGGCTCACCTGATGCTTCCCTGCTGCTGTCATGGCGAGCCGATAGTAGGGCTCGGAGGGGAGGGTGGTTCAGGTGCATATGCACGCGTTGACAGGCACGATTCTGCATGGTTCGCCACCCCCAATGACCTTGGAATTGAAGGTATTTCCCGCCTTGTGTCGAAAGTGGGGCTTGTAGACGGGTACGAGCATGCCAAAACGGAGCCGTGTCGGGCCGCCCTCAACTCACCTGCACGAGGGATGCGCGCCACGGCGCAGGCCACCGGCGCGCGCATATATGCGTGCGCTCCCCCCGTGTTCCTGGCGCCCGCCATTCTCGGATCGGCGGAATCCTCATAAGGTGAGCAGTATTGAGTCGACGGAGACGTCGACGGGACGGTCGAGGAGGACCTGCGGTGAGCGAGAAGAGCCCGAAGCTGCGCGCCGAGCTGGACGGCATTCCCACCTACAAGCCCGGCAAGCCCGCTGCCGCGGGCGGGGCCGTCGCGTTCAAGCTGTCCTCGAACGAGAACCCGTATCCGCCGCTGCCGGGCGTCCTGGAAACCGCGGTCGCGGCCGCGGGCCGGTTCAACCGCTACCCGGACATGGCGTGCACCGGACTGGTGAACGAGCTGGCGGAGCGTTTCGGCGTGCCGGTCGAGCACATCGCCACGGGCACCGGCTCGGTGGGCGTCGCCCAGTCGCTGATCCAGTCGACGGCCGGCCCGGGTGACGAGGTCATCTACGCCTGGCGGTCCTTCGAGGCGTACCCGATCATCACCCAGATCTCCGGCGCGACGTCGGTGCAGGTGCCGCTGACCGACGGGGACGTCCACGACCTCGACGCGATGGCCGCCGCGATCACCGACCGGACCCGCCTGATCTTCGTTTGCAACCCCAACAACCCCACCGGCACTGCCGTGCGCCGCGCGGAGCTGGAGCGGTTCCTGGACCGGGTGCCCTCGGACGTCCTGGTGGTTCTGGACGAGGCCTACCGCGAGTTCGTGCGCGACGCCGACGTGCCGGACGGCATCGAGCTCTACCGCAACCGTCCGAACGTGGCCGTGCTGCGCACGTTCTCCAAGGCGTACGGGCTGGCCGGCCTGCGCGTCGGCTTCGCGGTGGCGCATGAGCCGGTGGCCGCGGCGCTGCGCAAGACGGCGGTGCCCTTCGGCGTGAGCCAGCTCGCCCAGGACGCGGCGGTCGCCTCGCTGCGGGCGGAGGACGAGCTGATGGGCCGGGTCGGGACGCTGGTGTGCGAACGCAACCGGGTGCACGAGACGCTGCTCGCGCAGGGCTGGACGGTTCCGGACACCCAGGCCAACTTCGTCTGGATGCGGCTTGGGGAGCGGACCGCGGAGTTCGCGGAGGCCTGCGAGAAGGCCGGTGTGGTGGTCCGGCCCTTCGCGGGCGAGGGCCTGCGGGTCACGATCGGTGAGACCGAGGCGAACGACCTCTTCCTGCACACGGCGGAGGCGTTCTTCAAGGAGCTGTAGCCACGGGGAGCCGTGGTGGCGAAGGGCTGGGCGGGGCTGCTGTGGTCACGCAGCCGTCGTCAGACCAGCTCCACGCGGATGGGGTCGCCGTCGCGGACGGTGGCCAGGAGGCGGGGGTCGCCGTCGAACGAGCCGAGCACGTTGCAGGGGCTCGCCAGGCGGCTCTCGCCTCCGCGCGAGATGGGCGTGGGGCCGTAGGGCAGGGCGAGTGCGTCGCCCTCGGTCCAGAAGGCGACCGTGCCGGGCTCGACGACCTGCTGGGCGTCGTCCTCCAGGGCCACGGAGACCCCGGTGTCGAAGTAGACCTCCTCGCCCCAGGTGTTTGCGGAGGCGGAGATCGGGAGGGCCGCGGCCAGCGCCTTGCTGGTCGGGGTCTCGTCGAGGGTTGCGGTGAGCAGGCCCGCAGGCCAGGAGATTCGAATCTGCATGGGCCACATTCAACAATCTGTTGAAATCCTTGGCTAGTGGCCGATAAGAGGGACCCCGGCTGATTCAGGCCGTAGGCGGTAGGACATAATGCTTGTGAATGTGAACGCGTTCACAAGCGTGTCCTGCTTCCTCCCGGTATGGGAGGGAACCCGCCAGGCAGACTGCCCGCTGTGACCACGGCGACGACAAGGAGAAGACGACGTGGACCTAGCTTTGGCGCCTGAGACATTGGCGCGCTGGCAGTTCGGCATCACCACCGTCTACCACTTCCTCTTCGTGCCGCTCACCATCTCGCTCGCCGCGCTGACCGCCGGCCTGCAGACGGCGTGGGTCCGCACGGAGAAGGAGAAGTACCTCAGGGCCACGAAGTTCTGGGGCAAGCTTTTCTTGATCAATATCGCGATGGGTGTCGTCACCGGCATCGTCCAGGAGTTCCAGTTCGGCATGAACTGGTCCGACTACTCGCGATTCGTGGGTGACATCTTCGGCGCCCCGCTGGCGTTCGAGGCGCTGATCGCCTTCTTCTTCGAGTCGACCTTCATAGGCCTGTGGATCTTCGGCTGGGACAAGCTGCCCAAGAAGATCCACCTCGCCTGCATCTGGATGGTCTCCCTCGGCACCGTCCTGTCCGCGTACTTCATCCTGGCGGCCAACTCCTGGATGCAGCACCCGGTCGGCTACCGCATCAACGAGGAGCGGGGCCGAGCCGAGCTCACCGACTTCTGGAAGGTCCTCACCCAGGACACGGCCCTCACCCAGTTCTTCCACACCATCACGGCCGCGTTCCTCGTCGGCGGCGCGTTCATGGTCGGCATCGCCGCCTTCCACCTCGCGCGCAAGAAGCACGTCCCGGTGATGCGCAGCTCGCTGCGGCTGGGCCTGGTCGTCATGATCATCGCCGGTCTGGGCACCGCGATCAGCGGCGACCTGCTCGGCAAGGTGATGTTCAAGCAGCAGCCGATGAAGATGGCCGCCGCCGAGGCCCTCTGGGACGGCGAGGCGCCGGCCCCGTTCTCCGTCTTCGCCTACGGCGACGTCGAGAAGGGCCACAACAAGGTGGCCATCGAGATCCCGGGCCTGCTGTCGTTCCTCGCCAACGACGACTTCAGCTCCTTCGTCCCGGGCATCAACGACGTCAACAAGGCCGAGCAGGAGAAGTTCGGACCCGGCGACTACCGCCCCAACATCCCCGTCGCCTACTGGGGCTTCCGCTGGATGATCGGCTTCGGCATGGCCTCCCTCGGGATCGGCATGCTCGGGCTGTGGCTGACCCGCAAGCGGTTCCTGCTGCCGCCGGCGCTGCGCACCGCCGAGGACGAGGTCCCCCATCTCGTCCTCTTCAAGAAGGCGCTCAGCCCCCGGTTCACCCAGCTGTACTGGATCGTCGCCCTCTGGACCATGCTCTTCCCGCTGATCGCCAACTCCTGGGGCTGGATCTTCACCGAAATGGGCCGCCAGCCGTGGGTGGTCTACGGAGTGCTGCGCACCAGGGACGCGGTCTCGCCGAACGTCACGCAGGCCGAAGTGCTCACCTCAATGATCGGCTTCACGCTGCTCTACGCCGTGCTTGCGGTGATCGAGGTCCGGCTGATGGTGAAGTACGTCAAGGCGGGCCCGCCCGAGCTGACCGAGGCCGACCTCAACCCGCCCACCAGGATCGGCGGGGACGACAAGAACCCCGACCGGCCGATGGCCTTCTCGTACTGAGGCTGAGGGGACCACACCATGGAACTTCACGACGTCTGGTTCGTACTGATCGCCGTCCTGTGGACCGGCTACTTCTTCCTGGAGGGCTTCGACTTCGGAATCGGTGTCCTGACCAAGCTGCTCGCCCGGGACCGCACGGAGAAGCGGGTCCTGATCAACACGATCGGGCCCGTGTGGGACGGCAACGAGGTATGGCTGCTCACGGCGGGCGGTGCCACCTTCGCCGCCTTCCCGGAGTGGTACGCGACCCTGTTCTCCGGCTTCTACCTGCCGCTGCTGGTCATCCTGGGCTGCCTCATCGTCCGCGGCGTGGCGTTCGAGTACCGCCACAAGCGGTCCGAGGAGCGGTGGCAGACCAACTGGGAACACGCGATCTTCTGGACCTCGCTGATCCCGGCCTTCCTCTGGGGCGTGGCCTTCGCCAACATCGTCCGCGGGGTGAAGATCGACCAGGACATGGAGTACGTCGGGAGCGTCCTCGACCTGCTCAACGTCTACTCGGTCCTCGGCGGCCTGGTCACCCTCACGCTGTTCACCTTCCACGGTGCCGTCTTCGCCGCGCTGAAGACCGTCGGGGACATCCGGGACCGCGCGCGTGCGCTGGCCACCCGGCTGGGTGTGGTGACGGCCGTGCTGGCTCTGGCCTTCCTGATCTGGACGCAGGCCTCGCGCGGTGACGCGTGGAGCCTGGTGGCGATGGCCGTGGCCGTACTGGCACTGGTCGCGGCCCTCGGGTTCAACCTGGCGGGCCGGGAGGGCTGGGCGTTCGCCCTGTCCGGGATCACCATCGCGGCAGCCGTCGCGATGCTCTTCCTGACGCTGTTCCCGAACGTCATGCCGTCCTCGCTGGACGCGGCCTGGAGCCTCACGGTCACCAACGCCTCGTCCACCCCGTACACCCTGAAGATCATGACCTGGTGCGCGGCGGTGGCCACGCCCCTGGTCCTGCTCTACCAGGGCTGGACGTACTGGGTGTTCCGCAAGCGGATCGGCACGCAGCACATCGTCGACGCGCACTGAGCCGCACGCGTCACTCCTGCCCGACCCTGCCGAGGGGATGTTTCACGTGAAACCGATCGACCCGCGCCTGCTGCGGTACGCCCGTTCCACCCGCCTCTTCCTGGGGGCGGTGGTAGCCCTCGGGCTCGCCGGGGCGGGGCTGGTCGTCGGCCAGGCGATGCTCATCGCCGAGATCGTGGTCGGAGCCTTCGAGCGGGGACTCGACGGAGCCGCGCTCCGGACGCCACTGCTGCTGCTCGTGGCGGTGGCCCTGGGGCGCGGCCTCGTCGCCTGGCTCACGGAGCTGGCCGCGCACCGGGCGAGCGCGGCGGTGAAGTCCGAGCTCCGCGGCCGGCTGCTGGACCGGGCCGCCGACCTGGGGCCCGGCCGGATCAACGGGCAGCGCACCGGATCCCTGGTGGCGCTGGCCACCCGGGGCGTGGACGCGCTCGACGACTACTTCTCCCGCTATCTGCCCCAGCTGGGGCTCGCGGTGGTGGTCCCGGTCGCGGTCCTCGCCCGGATCGTCACCGAGGACTGGGTGTCGGCGGCCATCATCGTGGTCACCCTGCCGCTGATCCCGCTGTTCATGATCCTCATCGGTATGGCCACCCAGAGCCGGATGGACCGCCAGTGGCGGCTGCTCTCCAGGCTGTCGGGGCACTTCCTCGACGTGGTGGTGGGCCTTCCCACGCTGAAGGTGTTCGGGCGGGCCAAGGCCCAGGCCGAGTCCATCCGGAAGATCACCGACGACTACCGGCAGGCCACGATGCGCACCCTGCGCATCGCCTTCCTCTCCTCCTTCGCGCTGGAACTGCTGGCCACCCTCTCGGTGGCGCTCGTCGCGGTCACCATCGGCATGCGGCTCGTCCACGGAGAACTGGACCTGTACACCGGGCTGGTCATCCTGATCCTCGCGCCGGAGGCCTATCTGCCGCTCCGCCAGGTCGGGGCGCAGTACCACGCGGCCGCCGAGGGGCTGGCCGCCGCCGAAGAGATCTTCGAGGTCCTCGTGACCCCGGCCCCCGCACCGGGAGGCGGCGCCGACGTGCCGGCCACGGGTCTGCGGATCGTGCTCGACGGGGTCGAGGTGCGGTACGAGGGGCGGGGCGCGAGCTCTCCGGGATCCGTGTCGCTCGCCGTCGGACCGGGCGAGTGCGTCGCCCTCACCGGGCCGAGCGGTGCGGGCAAGTCCACGCTGCTGAACGTGCTGCTGGGGTTCGTCACCCCGACGGCCGGGCGGGTCCGGGTCGGTGACACGGACCTCGCGGACCTCTCCCTGGAACAGTGGCGGGAGCGCATCGCGTGGGTCCCGCAGCGGCCGCACCTGTTCGCCGGGACCATCGCCGAGAACGTCCGTCTGGCCCGGCCCGGGGCCGATGACGAAGCCGTGGAGGCGGCCCTGCGCGACGCCGGGGCGTGGGAGTTCGTCGCGGCCCTGCCGCGCGGGGCGGAGACCGCCCTCGGCGAGGGCGGGGCCGGGCTGTCCGCCGGGCAGCGGCAGCGCCTCGCCCTGGCCAGGGCGTTCCTCGCGGACCGGCCGGTGCTGCTGCTGGACGAGCCGACGGCGGCCCTGGACGGGGAGACCGAGGCGGCGGTCGTGGACGCCGTACGCCGCCTCGCGGTCGGGCGGACCGTGCTGCTCGTGGTGCACCGGCCGGCGCTGCTGGCGGTGGCCGACCGGGTGGTGGCGGTGGGCGAGGGAGCCCCTTCGGACGGGGCCTCCGGCGGTGCTGTGGCGGCTGCTCCCGCGGCCGCCGCCCGGCCGGCCCCGCACGGGCAGACCGTGACCTCCGATCCCGGTGAGTGGATCCTCGGGAACGCGCCGGAGCGCGTCGCGGCATGTCTCGGCGGCGGGAACGCGGGTCGTGCCGGGGCGGGCGCGTACCCGCTGCGGCGGGTACGGGCCGTGGCCGCGGCCTGGCGGGGCCGGTTCCGGCTCGGCCTGCTGCTCGGGTCGCTGGCCGTCGGGTGCAGCGTCGGGCTGATGGCCGTCTCCGGATGGCTGATCTCCAGGGCCTCCGAGCAGCCGCCGGTGCTGTACCTGATGGTGGCCGTCACCGCGACGCGGGCCTTCGGGATCGGGCGGGCCGTCTTCCGCTATGCCGAGCGGCTCGTGTCGCACGACGCCGTCCTGCGGATGCTCGCCGACCTGCGGGTCTCGGTGTACCGCCGGCTGGAGCGGATCGCCCCCGCCGGACTGCGCGAGCAGCGGCGCGGGGACCTGCTCTCGCGGCTGGTGGCCGATGCCGACGCGCTCCAGGACTACTGGCTGCGCTGGCTCCTTCCGGTGGGCACCGCGGTGCTCGTCGGCACCGGGTCGGTGGCGTTCACCGCCTGGATGCTGCCCGGGGCCGGGGCGGCACTCGCGGTGGGGCTGCTCGCGGCCGGGGTGGGGGTGCCGCTGGTCAGCGGTGCCTGTGCGCGGCGTGCCGAGCGGCGGCTGGCGCCCGCCCGGGGCGAACTCGCCACCCGGGTGGCCGATCTGCTGACGGGTACGGCCGAACTGACGGTGGCCGGTGCGCTGGCCGGCCGGAAGGAGCGGGCGCGGGAGAGCGACGGTGTGCTGACCCGGATCGCCTCGCGCGGGGCCGCGGCCACCGGTCTCGGCGGCGGGCTGTCCGCCCTGGTGTGCGGACTCACGGTGGTGTGGGCCGCGTTCGCGGGTGCGGAGGCCGTCGCCGACGGCCGGTTGTCCGGGGTGGCCATGGCGGTGGTGGTGCTGACCCCGCTCGCCGCCTTCGAGGCCGTCAACGGGCTTCCGCTGGCCGTCCAGTACCGGCAGCGGGTGCGCCGTAGCGCCGAGCGGGTGTACGAGGTCCTCGACGCCCCGGTGCCGGTCGCCGAGCCGGCCGAGCCCCGGGCCCTGCCGGCCTCGCCGTTCCCGCTGCGGCTGACGGGCCTCACCGCCCGCCACGCCGGGCAGGAGCGCGATGCGCTGCATGGGCTGGACCTGACCCTGGAGGCGGGACGGCGCATCGCGGTCGTCGGGCCGTCGGGTTCGGGCAAGACCACCCTGGCGCAGGTCCTGCTGCGCTTCCTGGACCCGGGCGAAGGCGCGTACACCCTGGGCGGGACGGACGTCCGCGCCCTCGACGGGGACGACGTGCGCCGGATCGTGGGCCTGTGCGCCCAGGATGCGCACCTCTTCGACAGCTCGGTGCGCGAGAACCTGCGCCTGGCCCGGACCGGGGCGAGCGAGGAGGAGCTGCGCGAGGCGCTCGCCGCGGCCCGGCTGCTGGAGTGGGCCGACGGGCTTCCGGACGGGCTGGACACCCTGGTCGGTGAGCACGGGGAGCGGATCTCCGGCGGGCAGCGCCAGCGGCTGGCCCTGGCGCGGGCGCTGCTGGCAGACTTCCCCGTCCTCGTCCTGGACGAGCCGGCCGAGCACCTGGACCTGGCGACCGCGGACGCCCTGACGGCGGATCTGCTGGCGGCCACCGAGGGCCGGACCACCGTGCTGATCACGCACCGGCTCGCCGGGCTCGAGGCGGTGGACGAGGTGCTCGTACTGGACGGGGGAACGGTCGTGCAGCGTGGCACCCATGCCGAGCTCGCGGCGGCCGAGGGGCCGCTGCGGACCCTCCTGCAGCGGGAGCGGGAGGCCGATCGGGCCCTCGTCGGCACCGGGGCTGACTTTCCCTCCTAAACGGTACTAACTAGGCTCAAGGGCATGTCGCTGCAGGAGTCGCAGGAATCGGCGGAGCCACCGGAATCCGGTGGGGGCGCACCGGATCCGCTGGAGGCCGCCACCCAGGCCACCCGGAGCCTGCACGGGCTGTCCACGGAGCTGACCGCGCGCGTCCCGCAACTGCTGGAGGCCATGCGCTCGGTCGGTACCGGCCTCGAACTGCACTCCACCCTCGACCGGATCTGCGAGACGGCCGCCGAGCTGGCGGACGCCCGCTACGCGGCGATCGGGGTCGTGGACACGGACGGTCCGGGGCTCTCGGACTTCGTCACGTTCGGAGTCAGCGCCCAGCTGGCGAGGAAGATCGGGCACCGCCCGGACGGGAAGCGCGGTCTGCTCGGGGCGCTCATCTCCCACCCGGACACCGTCCGGCTCCCCGATCTGACGAAGGACCCGCGATCGGCGGGCTTCCCCGCGCACCACCCGCCCATGAAGACCTTCCTGGGCGTCCCGATCCGGGTGCAGGGCGAGATCTTCGGAAACCTCTACCTCGCCGAGAAGAACGGCGGCGGCGAGTTCAACGACTACGACGTCCACATGGTCCGGGTGCTGGCCACCGAGGCGGGCATCGCCATCGGCAACGCCCGGCTGTACGAGGCCGCCACCCAGCGCGAGCGCTGGATCGACGGCTCGGTGGCCGTCACCACGGCCCTGCTGTCCGGCGGGGACGCGGACGACGCCCTGTCGGTGGTGGCGGAACAGGCCCGCCGCCTGGCCGACTCCGCCGCCGGGATCGTGATGCTTCCGGCGGAGGACGGCGGCATGGAGATCGTCGCGGTCTCCGCGGACAACCCGGGCACCTCGCTCGGCGTGGTCATTCCCGCCGAGAGCCCGGTGGTGGACAAGCTGCTGCGGGGCGAGCCGGTCTTCGTGGACGACGCCGCCGTCGACCCCCGCATGATCAGCAGGCTGACCAGCCAGTACGGACCCTGCATGATGCTGCCGCTGCACAGCGGCGGGCGGGTGCTGGGGGCGCTGGTCACCCCGCGGGCCCGCGGCAAGCGGCCCTTCACGGAGGCGGAGCGGACCCTGGCCACGCAGTTCGCCTCCCAGGCCGCCCTCGCGCTGATGATGGCCGAGGCCCAGCGCGACCGGGAGCGGCTCGCGGTGTTCGAGGACCGGGACCGGATCGCCCGGGACCTGCACGACCTGGTCATCCAGCGGCTGTTCGCCACCGGGATGATGCTGGAGGGCGCGCAGCGCAGGTCCATCGTGCCCGAGGTCCGCGACGGGGTGGGCAAGGCCGTGGACGAGCTGGACGTGACCATCCAGGAGATCCGCACGGCGATCTTCGCGCTCCAGCAGGGGCCGGCGGAGGCCCCGTCGGGGCTCCGCACCCGGGTGCTGCGGGAGATCAACATGGCGGCCGTGCCGCTGGGCTTCAAGCCCGCGCACCGCTTCGTCGGCGCGGTCGACACGGTCGTCGGCGAGCTGGCCGGCAAGAACCTGATCGCCGCCCTGCGCGAGGCCCTGTCGAACGCCTTCCGGCACGCTGACGCGTCCCGGATCGAGGTGCTGGTCGACTCCACCGCCAGCCTGCCCGACGGGCGGCCCGGAGTACGGCTGGAGGTCGCCGACGACGGGGTGGGCATGCCGGAGGGCGGCCGGCGCAGCGGTCTGCGGAACCTGCGCCGCAGGGCGGAGTCCCTCGGGGGCTCCAGCTGGTACGGGTCCGGCATCGGGGAGGACGGCGGCGGGACCACCCTGGTCTGGGAGGCCCCGCTGTGACCTCCCGCCGGGGACCGGCGGGAGGGTTCAGCCGCGCGCGGCGCGCTCGGCCAGGATCTGCTCGATGACCACGGCGACGCCGTCCTCGTTGTTGGCGACCGTGCGGCCGGACGCGGCCGCGATCACGTCCGGGTGGGCGTTGCCCATGGCGTACGAGGTGCCGGCCCAGCGCAGCATCTCGACGTCGTTGGGCATGTCCCCGAAGGCGACGACCTCCGCGGGGGAGATCCCGCGTTCGGCGCAGCACAGCTCCAGGGTGCTGGCCTTGGACACGCCCGGACCGCTGATCTCCAGCAGTGCGGTCGGGCTGGAGCGGGTGATGGAGGCGTAGGCACCGGCGGCGGACCGGGCCAGGGCGAGGAAGTCGTCCGGGGTCATTTCGGCGTGGTGCGCGAGCAGCTTCAGCACGGGTGCCGCGTGGTCGTCGTGTTCCTCGTGGAGCAGCTTCTCGGCGGTGGCGACCGTGGCGCCCGGGTCCTGGAAGAACGGCGGGTAGGCCGGCTCGTAGTTGATGCCGGTGGTCATCTCGACCGCGAAGGAGGTGCCGGGAGCCGCCTTGCGCAGGGTGTTCACGACGGTGAGGGCCGTGGCCCGGGGCAGCGCCCTGACCTGGACGAACTCCCGGCCGGCGTGGAGGTCGACGACGGCGGCGCCGTTCGCGCAGATCGCCAGTCCGTGGCCGTGGACGTGATCGCTGACCACGTCCATCCAGCGTGCCGGGCGGCCGGTGACGAAGAAGACCTCGATCCCGGCCTCCTCGGCAGCGGCGAGTGCGGCGACCGTGCGGAGCGAGACGGACTTGTCGTCGCGCAGCAGGGTGCCGTCGAGGTCGGTGGCGATGAGCCGGGGTGCGGGGGTCGGCCCGTCCGGGCGCTGAGAAGCCGAGGTCACCGCTCCATCTTCACCCATGGGTCCCCGCCGCCGGACCATGATCGTCCAGAGAATTTCCACGCCCGGTCGCGGAGCGCCCCTGCGGAGCCCGTCCGGTCCGGTGCATGTTTCACGTGAAACATGCACCGGACCGGACGAGCCGGGGCCTGATGGGCGAGGCGTGGTTGGTGTACGCGCCACGGACCGCCGTACGCTCGACGGCATGACTCTGCGCCTGAGCACTGTGATCCTGCCGGTACGCCCGTGGCACGAGGGAGGCCGTGACCAGTGGGAGCGGGCCGAGCGCCTCGGGTTCCACACCGCCTACACCTACGACCACCTGACCTGGCGGGGCTTCCGCGACCAGACCTGGTACGGCGCGGTGCCCACCCTGACCGCCGCGGCCTCCGTCACCGAGCGGATCCGCCTGGGCACCCTGGTCACCTCGCCGAACTTCCGCCACCCGGTGACCCTGGCCAAGGAGCTGATGTCGCTGGACGACATCTCGCGCGGACGCATCACCCTCGGCATCGGCGCGGGCGGCAACGGCTTCGACGCGACCGCCCTCGGGCAGGAGGAGTGGAGCCCGCGTGAGCGTGCGGACCGCTTCGCGGAGTTCGTGCCGCTGCTCGACCGCCTGCTCACCGAGCCGGCGGTCACCCACCACGGCACGTTCTACTCCGCCGAAGAGGCGCGCAACGTCCCCGGCTGCGTTCAGGGTCCCCGCCTCCCGTTCGCCGTCGCGGCGACCGGCCCGCGCGGGGTGAAGCTCGCGGCCAGCCACGGCCAGGCCTGGGTGACCGCGGGCGACCCGAAGCACGCCGAGGGCACGCCCGAGGAGTCACTGGCGGCCCTGCGCGTCCAGCACGGGCGCCTGGAGAAGGCCCTGGCGGAGATCGGCCGGGACTCCGGCTCCATCGAGAAGGTGCTGCTGACCGGCTTCACCCCGGAGCGCGGCACGATGCTGGAGTCCGTCGACGCGTTCGTCGACTTCGCGGGCCGCCACCGCGAACTGGGCTTCACGGAGCTGGTCATCCATGCGCCGATCCCGGACTCCGACTTCGCCGCCGACGAGGCCGTCTTCGAGCGGATCGCCACCGAGGGGCTCGCCCAGCTGGACGGCTGAAACCGACGGCCCGGCCGGGTCCCGTCGCACGACGGGACCCGGCCGGGCCGGCAGGACGCTCAGGACGTCAGGTTCGCGATGATCCGCTGCGCCTGCGGGACCATCCACTCCGGAGCCGTGCCCTCGGGCAGGGCCTCGATCTCTTCCAGCAGCGCCGAGATCCTGGCGGCGCCCGCCTCCGGGCGGCCGAGCTCGTCATCGGTCCACGCGGCGTTGTTCAGGCACTGGAAGCGGTCCTGGAGGGCCTCCGGCCCGAGCCCCGCGTACAGCTCGGCCGCACGCTCCCACAGGCGGATCTCCTCCAGCCGCAGGGCCTCGACGACGGCGGGACCCAGGGTTCCCCCGGCCGGGGACTCCTCGTCCCCTTCGTCTTCCCCTTCCTGGCCGGGACCCCGGGTGCTCACGAGCCGGTCGAGCACCTGAGCCAGCTGGTGCCAGGTCTGCGCCAGTTCGGAGAGCAGTTCCCGGTCCTCGGGGTCCCCGGCCGCCAAGGCCGCCTCCAGGACTCCGGCGGCCTCGTCCATCAGGACACGGGCGGCTCCCGCGGTCTCCTCGGTGACCTCCTCGCGCATCCCCAGCCAGGCCAGCGAGCGCAGGATGCGGACCTCGGAGACCACCGCGTCGCCGGTCAGCCGGCGCAGCTCCAGAGCGCGCCGGTACGCGGCCACGGCCTCGTCGGCCAGGCCGGCGTCGGAGAGGCTGTCGGCGGCGGCCTGGGCGAAGCCCGCCTGAGGCCGCGGGTCCTCCCAGTCCTTGACCAGGTCGGCGGCGAGCAGGAACTGCTCCGCGGCGGCCCGGGACTCGCGCAGGTCGCGCAGCAGGTTGCCCAGGAAGTCCCGTGCCGAGACGGCCTGTCCCTCGCCGTGCTCCAGCAGGTCCGGCAGGGCCGACTGCAGCACCTCCGCCGCGTCGGCGGTCCGGCCGTCCCGGGCATAGGCCTGGGCCAGCATCCGCCGGGCCTGGGCCCCGCCGTCGGCGGCCAGCCCCGCCTGGTCGAACCAGTGCGCCGCCGCGAGGGCGTGCTCGGCGGCCTCTGCTGCCGAGCCCCGTCCGCGCAGCAGGACGTCCGCGAGGGTGAGCCGTGCGATGCCCTGCTCCTCGGGGTCGGTCACCTCGGCGGAGTGCTCCAGGCCGGACCGCGCGGCAGCCTCGGCCTCCTCGGGCCGTCCCAGCGAGAGCAGGACACCGGCCCGCAGTACCAGGGGGTCCGCCGCGTGCCACGGCCGGCCCGCCTCGACCGCCCGATCAGCGGAGGAGGCCAGGAGTTCCAGGGCCCGTTCGGTGTCGCCCTGGGAGAGGGCCAGCCGGCCGAGCATCTCCTCGGCCTCGGAGGCCAGCTCCGGGAGCGCCTGCCCGTAGGAGGAGACGAAGGAGACGAGTCCGGCCACCAGCAGCCCGTGCTCCTCGCCGTGTTCGTGGCCGTGGCTGTGGGCATGGGTGTCGTCGTGCTCGTGGGCGTGCTCGCGCGCGGCCTCCGCCGAGCGCAGGTACGGCTCCAGGCGCAGCGCCGACAGTTCCGCGACCGCGATCCGGCGGACCCTCAGCGGCTCCGCCGGGTCCAGCGCCTCGGCCGCGCGCAGGCCCGCCGCCAGCAGGGCGCGGACCTCCGCCGGGGCGGCCCCGGACTGCGCGGCCGCGCTCGCCAGCCGCAGTTCGGCGAGGGCGGCGCGCTCGGCCCGTCCCAGTGCCCGGTAGCCGTCGCGGACGGCGGTCAGCAGCACCGCCGCGTCCGGTGCCCCGGCCCGCGCGGCCGTCAGGGCCCGGTGCTCGGCCACCTCGGCGCGCAGCAGCGGGTCCACGTCCGGCTCCGCGAGCGCGGAGACCCGTACGCCTACCTCCGCCCAGAGCCGGTCCGCGCCCGGGTGGCCCGTGTCGCGGGCGTCGCGGGCCTGCTCCACCAGAACGCTGAACTCGGCCGCGCTGACGGGCACGGGTGCGGGGGCCGGGGCCGGGGACGCCCCGGTCGGCTGCGGCAGGGCGGTGCTGCGCACGCCCAGGGGCAGCACCTCGGCCAGCGGGGCACGGGAGAGCCGCTGGGAGAGCCGCTCGGAGACCCGGGTGGTGCCGTTGCGGACGTCGAAGCGCCGGGCGATGTCCAGGGCTTCCGCGCTCAGGACGCCGTGCAGCTCCTCGACGGTGCGCGGGGAGCCCTCGTACGGCACGGTCGGGTCGGCGCCGTGGCCGAGTTCGGCCAGCCGCCGGAGCAGGACGATGACGCCGGCGTAGAAGTCCAGCTGGGTCTTGACGTCCACGAGCGGGCGGAGCTGGGCCGCGTGTTCGGCGAGGATCTCCACCCCGCGCGCCTCGTTGCCGGTGAGCGCGCAGAACTCGATGTGCTGGCCGATCGCGCGCAGCAGGCTCTCCTTGCCCCGGGCCATCCGGTAGCCGCGCAGGTGGTGCGAGCGGGCCTCGTCGGTGCGGCCGAGGCGCAGCAGGGGCAGCAGCGACCGGGCGAGCACCCGGTGCGGTTCCTCCATGCAGGTCTGCTCGCCCGTCAGCACGGGTTCCCAGACCTCGATGGCCTTGGCGTCCTCGCCCTTGGTGGCCCAGAAGACACCCTGGGAGTTGGTCTCGCAGGCGTGGCAGTCGCTCATCGCGTCGCGGTCGGCCGCGCGCCACTGGGCCATGGCCCGCTCGGCCCGCTCGTCGTCGCCGATGGCGTCGGCCAGGAAGTACTCGGACTGGCGTACCGCCCGCTCGCTGTAGCCGGCGATCCGGTAGCGCTTCTCCATGTCGTCGAGGTAGCCGGTGACGGAGGAGATGGGCACGTCGGGGGAGCTGATGATCTGGCCCGAGACCCACTTGAAGCGCCAGAAGAGGGAGTGGGCGTCGCCCGAGTCGAAGGCGGACGGGTCCCGGTCGTACTCCTGGAGCAGGCGGGCGAAGGGCACCACCATGCGGCTCCGCTCGGCGCTGTACTCGTAGGCGTCGATCTGGTTGACCAGCGCCGTCCGGAACACCCCGGTGTCGCCGCAGACCTCGGCGGCCGCGGTCAGTGCCTCGGCCTGGGCGTTGCGGGCGGCGCCGTGGGGCAGGCTGCGGTTCTCGTACAGGGCGCGCCGGATCTCGTCGGCCGTCAGGGTGCTCACTTCTCGTCCTCCTCGGACGGGGCGGTCGGGGTTGCGGCGGGGTGGGTCGCCCATTCCAGGAGACCGAGGAAGGCCCGGTTGAGCAGGGCCGAATCGGCCGGGCGGAGCGGCCGCTGGGACATCAGCAGCGCCTGGCCGTAGAGCGATTCGACGGCGGTGCCGGCGAGCGTCGGGTCGGGAAGGCCCGCGATCCGGCGGATCAGCGGGTTGTTGTGGTTGAGGACGAGGCGGGCGCGGGGGCCGGAGCCGCGCAGCGAGCCGAGGATGCCGCTCCACAGGGAGTCGGCGGATTCGAGCGCGGCGGACCGGTCCCGCTCCTGGCGGGCCTGGCGGTCGTCGAGGTACAGCGCGGGGACGGCCACGGGCTGGAAGGCGCGCAGCACCACGTCGCAGCTCTGGGCCTCCAGCCGGGTGCGGGCGGTGGAGAGGAACGAGGCCAGGGAGAGTTCGACGGCGGTGGGGACCGGGTCGAGGCGGTCGGTGACCGCTCCCGCGTCCAGTTCGCTGACCTTCAGGTCGGGGCGTACGGAGGGCAGCAGGGCCAGCAGGTCGGCGTCGTAGGTGTAGCCGGCGTTGACGACCCCGAGACCGTGGGCCGCCGCGATCGGGGCGATCTGCCGGAACTCCTCGACGGTGCGCGTGAAGTGGATCTCGGAGTGCGCGGCCGTGAACTCCTCCAGGTTCATCGAGCCGTCGCTGGTCTCGAACGGCAGCCACGGCAGCATCAGTCCGAGCAGTTCGGTGTCGTGCCGGGCGAGGGACTTCACGCCGAGGTGGTGGACGCTCAGGAAGGCCGCCAGGCGGTCCGGTTCGCTCGCGGCGAGCTCGGCCAGCCAGGACCGGATGCGGGCGCCGAGGGCCTCGCGCACGGCGGCGAGCGTCTCGTCGTCGTAGAGGTTCTCGCGGGAGGCGGTGGGCCGCAGGGTGTCGGTGTCGAGCACGGCGCGGACGAAGAAGGCCCAGTCGGGGAGCAGGTTGTCGGCCTGGTCGGTGAGCAGCATGCCCTTGAGGTGGACGCGGTGTCCGGCCCGGTGGGCGGGGCTGGTCGGTTCGGGCAGGACGTACGCGACTCCGCGCACCCCGGCCACCGGCAGGTCGAGGTCGATGCTGTCGAGCGGGGTGAAGCCGAAGAGCTGCACGCAGTGTCCGGCGAGGGCGACGCGCCGTGCGGCCGGGGTGGGGTGGGCGCGGTCCCACACGGCGGGCCGGTCGGTGACGGGGCGGGGAGCGCCGCCGAGGCCGTCATCGAAGGTGATCGGGTACGGCAGCAGCGAGCCGTAGTCGCGGGCGAGGCGTTCGACCCGGGCGGGCTCGGTCCACTCCTCGGCGCCGGGACGGGCTTCGAGGTGGACGGTGGTGCCGGGTTCGGGGCGGGCGTCGTGGGGCAGTTCGCGCACGGTGTACGAGCCGTCGTCGGTGGCCAGCCACTCGACGGGCGCGGCCTGGGGGTCGCGGGCGGACCGGGTGACGACGCGGATCTGGCGGGCGACGACGAAGCAGGCGAGCAGGCCGATGCCGAACTGGCCCAGGAACTGCCGGCGGGTGGTCTCCAGGCCCTCCAGCTCGGCGGCGGAGGCGCCTTCACCGCGGCGCTTGGAGCTGCGGCCGATGGTGGCGAGGAGGGAGTGGGCCTCGGCGGCGGTCAGGCCGATGCCGGAGTCCTCGATGGTGATGCGGCCGGCCGCCGCGGACAGGCGGATGCGGACTTCCGCGCCGGGCTCGTGCGCATGACGGGCGGTCACGGCGTCCACGGCGTTCTGGAGGAGTTCGCGGACGTAGACGCGGGGGCTGGAATAGAGGTGGTGGGAGAGCAGGTCGACCAGGCCGCGCAGATCGACCTGGAAGTTGTTGACGGCGGCCTCGGCCGGGGAATCGGAGGGGAATTCGGACGGGGACGGAGACACGGATGTCATCAGGCATCAGCTCGCTTGCTCGCGTGGTCGGTCGGCGATCGCGAGGTACCCCCCTCACTGATCCCGGAACGAGAACAGAGTAGGTGGACGATCCGACAATCACTCCGTGAATTCCGCGTCGGCCGGTGCTCCCCGGCCGGTCAGCGGAAGCGGAGGAATTCCGGCGGTACCGCGTCCGCCAGCCACACCCCGTTGGCGCTGACGCGGAACACGTGTCCGGCCGCGTGCATCGCCCCGGCGTCCACGGCGAGGACCACCGGCTTGCCCCGGCGGGCGCCCACCCGGGTCGCCGTCTCGCGGTCGGGCGACAGGTGTACGTGGTGGCGGGCCATGGGGCGCAGTCCCTCGGCGCGGATCGCGTCGAGGGCGGCGGCCACGGTGCCGTGGTAGAGGTACGCGGGCGGTTCGGCCGCCGGCAGGCCCAGGTCCACCGCGACGGTGTGCCCCTGGCTGGCGCGGATACGGGCGCCGTCGACGGCGAACCGCTGCTTGTCATTGGCGGCGACCACGTGGTCGAGTTCGGCCCGGCTGAAAGGGAATCCGTGTTCCGCGGCGGCCCGCAGGAGATCGTCGATCTCCACCCAGCCCTGGGCGTCGAGCACCAGTCCGATCCGTTCCGGCTGGTGCCGCAGGTGTTTCGAGACGTATTTGGACACCTTCACGGTGCGTCGGTCATCCATGTCCCCAGCTTGACGGCTCGCGGGGGCCCGCGGCAGCGATTTTCCACCCCTCGGACGAGCGGGAGGTCCCTCTATCGCTTTTCCAAGATACGGAATACATTTTCCGCATCACGACGTATCCAGAGGGAGAAACTATGACAAATAAGGCTTCACTGCTTCGGCGTGCGGCTGCCGAGCTCATCGGCACCGCAGGCCTGCTCGTGGTGGTGATCGGCTCGGGCATCCAGGCCGCGAACCTCAGCCGCGACACCGGTGTCGCCCTCGTCGCCAACTCGTTCGCCTCCGCGATCGGCCTCGGCCTGATCATCACCCTGTTCGGCCCCCTCTCCGGAGCCCACCTCAACCCGGTCGTCACCCTCACCGCCTGGTGGGCCCGGCGCACCGGCGGCGAGGGACTCGACGCACGTGAGGCCTTCGCGTACGCCGCCGCCCAGACCGCCGGCGCCATCGGCGGCGCCGTACTGGCGGAGACGATGTTCGGCCGCACCCCTGGGACCTTCTCCACCCAGGTCCGCGACGGGGGCCACCTGCTGATCGGCGAGATCATCGCCACCGCCGGACTGGTCCTGGTCATCCAGGGCCTCGGCCGCATAGGCCGGCCCCGGCTGATCCCGGCCGCGGTCGCCGCGTACATCGCCGCCGCGATCTGGTTCACCTCGTCGGGCTCCTTCGCCAACCCGGCCGGCACCATCGGACGGGCCTTCAGCGACTCCTTCACCGGTATCGCCCCGCAGTCGCTGCCCGGCTTCGTCGCGGCGCAGCTGCTCGGAGGCATCCTCGGGCTCGCGCTGGCCGCGCTCCTCTACGGCCGCGAGCGCCGTGCGGGCGACACCGGAGAGCCGCGCCCCGGGCACTCGGAGAAGGGGACCGAAGTGGCCGGTATCCCCCGCACGGACTCGGCGTTCGAGGCCATCGTCTAGACGGTCACCCCTGTTGCCCACAGGAGAAAGGGAGTTGTCCACAGATGTTTCGGCGGGTTTCGGAGACATCTGGGTGATTCGCCCCCGGGTCTCCCTGTGGACTACCGATCGAGCATTACCGGCCGCCCCGGCTGGCCAGATCGTTCATCGTCCGGGCCTGGAGCTCCCGCTCCGTCGCGGCCCGGACGAACTCCGCGACGTGCTCCGGCCCCACCAGTTCCTGCACCGCCCGCACCGTCCCGGCGGGCAGGGCCACCGGGGCGGGACCCGTCGGCTGCGCCGCACCGGTCGCACCCAGATGGCGCTGGAGGTGCCGGGTCGCGAACAGCCTCATCGCCCGGGCGAGCTCGGCGTCGACCGTCTGCTGCGCCAGGGGCCGCAGTCTGCGCACCATCGTCGCCGCCTCGGCCGCGTCCGCGTCGGTCGGCGGTACCTGCCCGAGGTAGCGGGCGAAGACGTGCTCGGTGGTGAACTCCAGGAAGCGCGAGGCGATGTGCTCCACCTGCCCGCGCAGTTCCCGCAGGTGCCCCGTGATCGCCCCGAGGGGAACCCCCGCCGCGTACAGCTCGGCCGCGACGGCCAGCTCCTGGGGCGAGGGCACGAGGAACTCGTCCGGGCGGCCGGGGATCCGCTCCAGCACCCCCAGCTCACAGGCCTCGTCCACCGCGTCGTCGTCGGGCAGGCCGCCGAACCGCGCGTTGAGGTCCTCCCGGCTGATCCGGTCGGCCTCCTCGTCGGTCCAGGGCCCGTGCACCTCGGCGACCAGACCGAGCACGCCGCCCAGCCCCCGCCCCGCGTCCCAGGCCTCCAGCAGCTCCTTGATTGAGGCCAGGGTGTAGCCGCGGTCCAGCAGGTCGGCGATCTGGCGCAGCCGTGCCAGGTGCGTGTCCCGGTAGACGTTGGACCGGCCCCGCCGCTCCGGCTTCGGCAGCAGGCCGCGGTCCTGGTACGCCCGGATCGTGCGCACCGTCGCCCCGCTGTGATGGGCCAGATCCTCGATCCGGTACTCGGCTACCGCCTGATCGGACAATCCCGGCTCCCTACGACATGGCGGCTCGGCCGACCGCGCCCGCCGCGGTCCGGGCGGCAGGACACGCCGCCAGGTACTCGACCGCCTTGAGCAGCGAGCCCTCCTGCGAGGGATGGTACGACCGCGGGCAGGAGCGGGGTATGGCCGTGCCGCGCATGCCGTCGCACGGCATCACAGCCGGGGCTCCAGCCGGGCGATCCGGCGCAGCGCGTTCGGCGCGAAGCGGGACATCCACAGGGCGGCCTTGGACTCGGGCGTCACCGGGACCACGGCCCGGTTCTTCACCACGGCCAGCAGGATCGCGTCCGCGACCTTCTCCGGGGGGAAGTTGCGCAGTCCGTACAGCCGCGAGGAGCGCTCCTGGCGGCGCTTCTCCTCGGCCGCGTCCACCCCGGCGAACCGGGAGGTGGCCGTGATGTTGGTGTTGACGATGCCCGGGCAGATCGCCGAGACCCCGATCGACCTGGACGCCAGCTCCGCGCGCAGGCACTCGCTCAGCATCAGGACCGCGGCCTTGGAGGTGCTGTACGCGGGCAGCGTCCGCGAGGGCAGGTAGGCGGCCGCGGAGGCGGTGTTGACGATGTGGCCGCCCTGCCCGCGCTCGGCCATCTGCTTCCCGAAGATCCGGCAGCCGTGGACGACCCCCCACAGGTTGACGTCCAGGACCTTCTTCCAGTCCTCGGAACCGGTCTCCAGGAACGGGCCCGACAGGCCGATCCCCGCGTTGTTGACCAGTACGTCGACGATCCCGTACTCGGCGGCGACCTTCGCCGCGAGCTTCTCCATCGCCTGCTCGTCACTGACGTCGACGCATTCGCCCCAGGCTTCCTGGGCGCCGACGAGCCGTGCCATCTCGGCCGTGCGCGCCGCGCCCTCGCCGTCCCGGTCCACCGCCACGACCCGCGCCCCGGCCTCGGCGAACGCGAAGGCGGTGGCCCGTCCGATCCCGCTGGCGGCACCGGTGACCAAGACCAGCTGCCCCCCGAACCGGTCCGCGTACTTCCCCGGGGCCCGCTGCTCCGGCGCCCGCGCGGCCGGCTCCTCGCGAGCCGTGACGAAGTCCGCGATCCACGCCGCCACCTGGTCCGGCCGGGTCCGCGGGATCCAGTGCTTGGCGGGCAGGGTCCGCCGCACCAGCCCCGGCGCCCAGCGCTCCACGTCGTCGTAGAGCCGCTCGGAGAGGAAGGCGTCCCCGGTCGGGACGATCAGCTGCACCGGCACGTGCGCGTACGCGTCGGAGCGGGGGCGGCTCATCCGGGCCCGCACGTTGTCCCGGTAGAGCCAGGCGCCGTGGGCCGCGTCGGAGGACAGCGAGGCCGTCGGATAACTGCCCGCCGGGATCCCCTCGCTGCGCTCGATGAGCTTCGGCCAGTGCTTGCCGAGCGGCCCGCGCCAGGCCAGCTCCGGCAGCACCGGGGTGTGCAGCATGCCCACGTACCAGGACCGGACGCCCTGGCCCAGTAGCTGGGCGGTCCGGCGCGGGGAGGGCCTCCTCATCCGCTGCTTGATCCAGTGCCCGAAGTGGTCGAGGGAAGGCCCCGACATCGAGGTGAAGGAGGCGATCCGCCCCTCGGTACGGGCGACCGTCGCGAACTCCCAGCCCTGCACGGAGCCCCAGTCGTGGCCGACCAGGTGGACCGGACGGTCCGGACTGACCGCGTCCGCCACGGCGAGGAAGTCGTCGGTCAGCTTCTCCAGGGTGAAGCCCCCGCGCAGCGGCACCGGAGCCGAGGAGCGCCCGTGGCCGCGCACGTCGTAGAGCACCACGTGGAAGCGGTCCGCGAGCCGCTCGGCGACCTCCGACCAGACCTCCTTGCTGTCCGGGTACCCGTGCACCAGCAGCACCGTCGGCCGGGCCGCGTCACCGAGCTCGACGACGCACAGCTCGATCCCGCCCGTGCTCACCCGGCGCTCGCGCGCACCCTCCAGAGCCGTGCCCCTCATCCCGCTCATGCCGCCTTCTCCTCAGCCCAGCGCCGCACGTGCGGCAGGTCGTCGTCCAGCCAGAACGCGCTCTCCTCGGGGTCCCGGGAGTCGGTGACAACCAGGATCTCCTCGAACTTCGCACCGGTGCCCCGGAAGCCCAGGTGCGGCTCCACCGCCCACAGACCGGGCTGCGGCGGGTGGTCGGAGAAGTGGTACGGACTCCACAGCGGAGACCAGCCCTCCCGGTGCCCGTGCAGGGCGTCGGACGCCAGCCCCCGGAGGGACTGGATGCCGAAGCCGAACGCGGTCGGGGACCAGCGGTGCTCCTTGACCCGGTCTATCTTGTGCGCGATGACCCCGAAGGGGTAGGCCCGGTGACGGTTGGCGTACCCCTGCCGCGTCATCAGCCGCTCGACGTTCTCGTAGATCTCCCGCAAGGGCCGGCGCTCGCGCACCTGCTCCAGGATCAGCTCCCGGTGCGGCCGCAGGTCCGACATCAGCCGGTCCTGCACCGGGTTGAGGCCGAGGCTGCCGGAGTAGCCGATGTCGGCCGCGTATCCCCGGTACACCGGTGCCATGTCGAGGATGAACGGCATCCCCGGCTCCAGCCGCCGCGAGGTGGGGAAGAACTGGAGGGGGATCTTGAAGTTCGCGAAGGCGGTACGGTCCCCGAACCAGGCGAAGGGCAGGTGGAACCAGTCCTGCACCCCGCGCTCACGCAGCCAGTCGCGCTGCATCCGCGCCGCCTCGCGCTCGGTCACTCCCGGACGCAGCTGCGCCGCCACGGTCTCCGCGCACTCGTACGCGAGCCGCTGGACCTCCCTGAAGCCGCGCAGCCCGGCGGAGAGCTGCCCGGAGTCGTGCGCGGTGCGCTGCTTGGTGTCCCCAGTCATGCCGGCCGTCCGTCCCTGTCGCCCAACGCTCCCGAAACCTGCCACTGATGAATGTGACAATGGGCGGAGGTGGCGTCAAGGCCCCTGCACGGACCTGTGGACAAACTTCGGCCGCATCAGCCTTCCGTCAGGGTCCGTAGTCCTCAAGGCGGATACCGGATCCCGCTCCAGGTCTGACGATCGGCGGCCCCCGCGGCACTAACGTCGGAGCCGTGACTGTCATCGCGACCGAAAGCCTGAGCAAGCGGTACCCCCGAGTGACCGCCCTCGACCGGCTCTCCCTGGACATCGGGCCCGGCGTGACCGGCCTCGTGGGCGCCAACGGAGCCGGCAAGTCCACGCTGATCAAGATCCTGCTCGGACTGTCCCCCGCCACCGAGGGCCGTGCCGCCGTGCTCGGACTGGACGTCGCCACGCACGGCAGCGCCATCCGCGAACGGGTCGGCTACATGCCCGAACACGACGCCCTGCCGCCGGACGTCTCCGCCACCGAGTTCGTCGTCCACATGGCGCGCATGTCCGGCCTCCCGCCGACCGCCGCCCGCGAGCGCACCGCCGACACCCTGCGCCACGTCGGACTGTACGAGGAGCGCTACCGCCCCATCGGCGGCTACTCCACCGGCATGAAGCAGCGGGTCAAGCTCGCCCAGGCGCTGGTCCACGACCCGCAGCTGGTCCTCCTCGACGAGCCGACCAACGGCCTCGACCCGGTCGGCCGCGACGAGATGCTCGGCCTGATCCGCCGCGTCTACACCGACTTCGGCATCTCGGTCCTGGTCACCTCGCACCTCCTCGGCGAGCTGGAGCGGACCTGCGACCACGTGGTCGTCGTCGACGGCGGCAAGCTGCTGCGCTCCAGCTCCACCAGCGACTTCACCCAGACCACGGCCACCCTCGCGGTCGAGGTCACCGACTCCGACGCGTACCCGGACGGCACCGCCGCCCTGCGCAAGGCGCTCACCGCCGCGGGCATCACCCTGCACGCGGGCGAGGAGCAGGGCCTGCCCGGCGCCGGCCACATCCTCCTCGTCGAGGCCACGGGCGAGGAGACGTACGACACCGTCCGTGACACCGTCGCCGACCTCGGTCTCGGCCTGGTCCGCATGGAGCAGCGTCGCCACCACATCGCCGAGGTCTTCCGCGACAGCGACCGGTCCTCGTCCCCCGCCCACCCGAAGGGAGCCGGCCCCGATGGCGCCTGAGACCTCGACCCAGATCCACAACATCGGCTACCGGTCCTACGACGGGCCCCGGCTCGGCCGCGGCTACGCCCGTACCTCGCTGTTCTCGCAGTCCCTGCGGGGCGCGTACGGGCTCGGCCGCTCCGCCAAGTCCAAGGTGCTGCCGATGATCCTCTTCGCGGTGATGTGCATCCCCGCGCTGATCATCGTCGCGGTGGCCATCGCCGTCCCCGGCTCCAGCGACCTGCCGATCAAGTACACGACGTACGCCCTGACCACGCAGGTGATCATCGGCCTCTACCTCGCCTCGCAGGCGCCCCAGTCGGTCTCGCGCGACCTGCGCTTCAAGACGGTGCCGCTGTACTTCTCGCGGCCCATCGAGCGGGTCGACTACGTGCTGGCGAAGTACGCCGCCATGGCCTCGGCCCTCTTCATCCTCACCGCCACGCCGCTGCTGATCATGTGGATCGGCTCGCTGCTGGCCAAGTTCGACTTCGGTCACCAGACCAAGGGATTCGGGCAGGGGCTCGTGTCGGTACTGCTGCTGTCGCTCCTCTTCGCCGGCCTCGGCCTCGTCATGGCCGCGCTCACCCCGCGCCGCGGCTTCGGCGTGGCCGCCGTCATCGCCCTGCTGCTCATCCCCTACGGAGCCGTCTCGACCGTCCAGGCCGTCGCGTACTCCACCGGGAACACCGGGGCCATCGAGTGGATGGGCCTCTTCTCCCCGATCTCCCTGATCGACGGGGTGCAGACCGCCTTCCTCGGCGCGACCTCCGCCTTCCCCGGCGGCGAGGGCCCCTCCGCCGCCACCGGAGTGGTGTACCTGCTCGTCGTACTCGGCCTCATCGTCGGCTCCTACGCCGCCCTGATGGCCCGCTACCGGAAGGCCGGGCTGTGACCATCATCGACATCGACCACACCTCCCGCTGGTTCGGGAACGTCGTCGCCGTCAACGACGTGACCATGCGCATCGGTCCCGGCGTCACCGGACTCCTCGGCCCCAACGGCGCGGGCAAGTCCACCCTCATCAACATGATGGGCGGCTTCCTCGCCCCCTCCACGGGCACCGTCACCCTCGACGGAGCGCCGATCTGGCGCAACGAGCAGGTCTACCGGCAGATCGGCGTCGTGCCCGAGCGCGAGGCGATGTACGACTTCCTCACCGGCCGGGAGTTCGTCGTGGCCAACGCCGAACTCCACGGGCTCGACGACGCGGCGGCCCAGCGGGCGCTCGCCACGGTCGAGATGGAGTACGCCCAGGACCGCAAGATCGCCACGTACTCCAAGGGCATGCGCCAGCGCGTGAAGATGGCCTCCGCCCTCGTCCACGAGCCGTCCGTGCTCCTCCTCGACGAGCCGTTCAACGGCATGGACCCGCGTCAGCGCATGCAGCTCATGGACCTGCTGCGGCGGATGGGCGACGAGGGCCGCACCGTCCTGTTCTCCTCCCACATCCTGGAGGAGGTCGAACAGCTCGCCTCCCACATCGAGGTGGTCGTCGCCGGCCGGCACGCCGCATCGGGCGACTTCCGCAAGATCCGCCGCCTGATGACGGACCGCCCGCACCGCTACCTCGTCCGCTCCTCCGACGACCGGGCGCTCGCCGCGGCCCTGATCGCCGACCCGTCCACGGCCGGCATCGAGGTCGACCTCCAGGAAGGCGCGCTGCGCATCCAGGCCGTCGACTTCGGGCGGTTCACCGAGCTGCTGCCGCGCGTCGCCCGCGACCACGGCATCCGCCTGCTGACGGTCTCCCCCTCCGACGAGTCCCTCGAGTCGGTCTTCTCCTACCTCGTCGCGGCCTGAAGGAGCTGGCACCCATGTACAACCCCACCGTCGCCCGGCTCACCTACCGGGCCCTGCTCGGCCGGCGCCGCGCCCTGATCCTCTTCGCGCTCCCCGCGCTGCTGATCGTCATCGCCCTCGCCGTCCGCTTCTTCACCGGTGTGGACGACAAGGTGGCGGCCGACCTCCTCGGCGGCTTCGCCCTCGCGACGATGGTCCCGCTGATCGGGGTCATCGCCGGCACCGGCGCCATCGGCCCCGAGATCGACGACGGCTCGATCGTCTACCTGCTCTCCAAGCCGGTGAAGCGGCCGACGATCATCATGACCAAGCTGATCGTCGCGATCGCGGTCACGATGGCCTTCTCCGCCATCCCCACCCTGATCGCGGGCTTCATCCTCAACGGCAACGGCCAGCAGATCGCCGTCGCCTACACCGTGGCCGCCCTCGTCGCCTCGATCGCCTACAGCGCCCTGTTCCTGCTGCTGGGCACCGTCAGCCGGCACGCGGTCGTCTTCGGCCTGGTCTACGCCCTCATCTGGGAGTCCCTCTTCGGCAGCCTGGTCTCCGGAGCCAAGACGCTCAGCGTCCAGCAGTGGGCCCTGGCACTGGCCGAGAAGGTCGCGGGACAGGGGTACGTCGACGCCAGCGTCGGCCTGCCCACCGCGGTGGTCCTGCTCCTCGCGGTCACCGTCGGCGCCACCGTGTACGCGGGCCAGAAGCTGCGCCGCCTCACCCTCGCCGGCGAGGAGTAGGACTCCGGCGGCAGCGTCCACGACCGTGCCCCGCCCGGCCCACCGGCCAGGCGGGGCACAGTTTTGCGGGGCATCATCGGTGCATGATCCAGCATCCCGAGCCTGAGCCGTCCAGGCCCTTGCGGTCCTGGATACGCTCCTCGCCCGGCACGCACATATGGCTGCTGATCGTCGCCGTCACCAGCCTCGTCGTCGCGATCGCCCCGGACCGGCTCGACCACGTGCTGCTCCACCGCAACAGCAGCAACATCCACCAGCTGGTCAAGTACCCCGTCCGGGCCCTGCTCAGCAGCGCCTTCTGGATCGAGAACCCGGCCTCGCTCGCCCTCTACGCCGTGCTCTTCGAGTTCTTCCACGCCCCCGTGGAACGCTGGCTCGGCACCCTGCGCTGGCTCCTGATCGTCGCGACCGCGCACGTGGTCGCCACCCTGCTCAGCCAGAAGGTGCTCCTGATGGCCATCCAGGACCACCGGGCGCCGCACAGCATGACCCACGTGGTCGACATCGGCGTCAGCTACGGGCTCGCGGCCTCCATCGGCGTGCTGACCTACCGGCTCCCGCACCCCTGGAGATGGTTCTACCTCCTCGGCGTGGTCGCCTTCTTCGGACTGCCCCTGCTCACCGACGGCTCCTTCACCGACCTCGGGCACGCCATCTCACTCGCCGTCGGGCTTCTCGCCTGGCCGCTGACCCTGCACCGAGATCCGCACGGACACGGGCCGACGGCCGATGTTTCACGTGAAACACGAGCCTGACCCGTTGTTTCACGTGAAACACGGGCCGGGCCCTCCAGCAGCCCCTACTCGGGGCCGACCACTCCGTGTTCCCAGGCCCACGCGGCGATCCCCACCCGGTTCCGGGCCCCCAGTTTGGCCTGCACGTTCGCGATGTGCGTCTTCGCGGTACCGGCGCTGATGAACAGCTCCGCCCCGATCTCGGCGTTCGTACGCCCCCGCGCCACCAACCGTACGATCTCCCGCTCGCGCGCCGTCAGCACCTGTCCGGCCGGCACGGGAGCCGCCGTGGTCCCGGGACCCGACAGCCGGCTCAGCAGCCGGACGGTGATCTGAGGGCTGATCAGGGTGTCGCCGGCCATCGCCGCCCGCACCCCTTCGATCAGCAGCGTCGGGCCCGACCGCTTCAGCAGGAAGCCGCAGGCCCCGTTGCGCAGCGCGGCGTGGACGTAGTCGTCCTGGTCGAAGGTGGTCACCACCACGACCCGGGTCTGCGGGGACAGCAGCCGGGTCACCTCCAGCCCGTCCAGGCGCGGCATGCGGATGTCGGCGAGCACCACGTCGGGGCGCAGCCGCCGGGCCAGCTCCACGGCGCGCTCCCCGTCGGCGGCCTCCCCCACCACGGTCATGTCCGGCTGGGAGTCGAGGATCAGCCGGAAGCCGCTGCGGATGTCCTCTTGGTCATCGGCTATCAGGATGCTCGTGGTCACGCTGCCATGATCACCCCTGAAGGGCGCCGGCCGACGGGAAGACCGCAGAAACCCGCCATCCGCCGCTCCCGTCGGGCCCCGCCGCGAAGGTGCCGTCCGCCGCTTCCACCCGCTCCCGCAGGCCCGCGAGCCCCGTCCCGCCGCGCCGACGGCCGAGGAGGCCCCGCGGCCCGCGCGGCGGCGCGGTGTTCGCCACGCTCAGCTCGATCCCCGCAGCGGCCCGGCTGACGCCGACCCGTACCGAGGCCGCTCCGGGCGCGTGGCGGCGTACGTTCGTCAGCGCCTCCACCGCGACCCGGTACGCCGTGGTGTCCGCCTCGCGCGAGAGGGCGGCCAGGGCCTGTTGCTCGGCCTCCAGGACCCCGCCTTCGAACCGGGCCACCAGGTCCGGCAGTTCCGCGAGCCCGGGTGCCGCTGTGGCGGAGCCGCCGCCCGCCGCGCGCAGCGCGTGCACCGTCCGGTCCATCGAGGCCAGCGCGCTCAGGCCGGCCGCCTCGATGCGCTCCAGGGCGAGCACCGCCTGACGGGGGTCGTTCCCGGCGACGAACCGGGCCGCCTGGGCCTGCACCACGATGGCGCTCACGTCGTGCGCGACGAAGTCGTGCAGATCGCGGGCCAGTTCGAGCTGCTGGCCGCGCCGGGCGTCCCGTACGGCACGCCGGGTCCGGCCCTCCTGCCGGCGCAGGTGGCCGCCGAGGGCCAGCGCCGCGAGGGCGGGCGCCGACCAGAACGCGGCGGCCCCGCTGCACTCCAGCCACGACGCCCCGTCCGCCCACAGCAGCGGTACCGGCCAGAGCGAGACCGCCGCGACGCCCAGGGCGCCGGCCACGGACCCGGGCCGCACGGCCGACCACCGGGCCACGAGCGCCAGCAGGGGCAGCAGCAGAGCCACCCCCGCCAGGGTCCACGCCCCGGGCGCCCGGGCGAAGGATCCGCCGAGGGACAGCACGGAGACACCGGCCAGTGCCGGGGCGTACAGGGCGCGCGGATCGACGGTCATGCCGCAGACCCTACGAACCGGGGGCGCGGTCTTCCATCTGCCGTTCGGCAGAGGCGGGTTCGCGTTGGGACGGCGCTGAACCTGCTGTTCGGCCGATGGTTCCGAGAACCCTGCCGGACGAGGCTTGGAGCACCACCAGCCGCCTCCGCAAAAGGACGTGAACCATGACCCTCACCGCCCCTGTCCCGGCAGCCTCCGCCGTCTCCGTGGTGCCCGGCGTCTCCCTCCCGGTCCGCCGGGCCGCGAAGGCCGCGGCGCTGACCCTGCTCCCGAGCGGGCTGTGGCGCGTACTGATCGCGGTCGGGATCCCCGTCGGCTGGAAGGCCGGCGACGCGCTGCACGCCGACAACTTCCCCGGCATCGGATCGCTCTACCTCATCGCGCTCAGCACCTTCGCCGAATGCCTGGGCCTGCTCACCCTGGGCCTCGTGCAGCGGTGGGGCGAGGAGGTCCCGCGCTGGATCCCCCGGCTGGGCGGCCGCCGCATCCCGCCGCCGGCCGCAGTGGTTCCCGCGGCGCTCGGCGCCGTGGCCGTCACCGTGATCACGGTGCTCTCCGCGTTCGGGTGGAACGCCAACTTCACCCAGAGCCCCACCGCGCCCAGCGGGGCCGCGTACTGGTTCATGACCCTGTGCTACGCGCCCCTGCTGCTGTGGGGGCCGCTCCTGGCCCTCGTGACGGCGGCCTACTGGCGGCGCCGCAGGCTCCACGGCTGACCGGCGGAAATTCGCTGGTACGGCCCGTGCGGCCGGGGCACAGTGAGTGGTGCGGGGAGCAACAAAAGGTCCGGGACGGCCACTTCGAGCGCGCCTCGCGGCGCGGGCCGTCCCGGACCTCTCGTACGTCCGGTCCCGATGGACTGCTACAGGGCGCCGAGCAGGCGCTCCAGGACCACCGCGATGCCGTCCTCCTGGTTGGAGGTCGTCACCTCGTCGGCCACCGCCTTCAGCTCCGGGTGGGCGTTGGCCATGGCGACGCCGTGCGCGGCCCAGCCGAACATGGGGATGTCGTTGGGCATGTCGCCGAAGGCGATCGTGTCCGCGGCCTTGACCTTCAGCCTGCGCGCGGCGAGGGACAGGCCGGTGGCCTTGCTCAGGCCCAGCGGAAGGATCTCCACTATGCCCGGGCCCGCCATGACGATGTCGACCAGGTTGCCCACGAGCTGCCGGCCCACCTTGACGAGCTCGTCGTCGCCCAGCCTCGGGTGCTGGATGTAGAGCTTGTTCAGCGGGGCCGTCCAGACCTCGGCCGTGTCCTCCAGGTAGAGCGCCGGCAGGCCCTCCTGCACCTGGTAGCCGGGGCCGAAGAGCACCTCGCCCTCGACCCCGTCACGGCTGGCGGCCAGCGCCAGCGGGCCCACCTCGGCCTCGAGCTTCGACAGCGCCAGACCGGCGAGCTGCCGGTCCAGCGTCACCGAGGTCAGCAGCCGGTGCGCTCCCGCGTCGTAGACCTGGGCGCCCTGCCCGCACACCGCGATCCCGCGGTAGCCGAGGTCGTCCAGCACGTGCCGGGTCCAGGGCACGGCCCGGCCGGTGACGACGATGTGCACCGCGCCCGCCGCGGTGGCCGCGACGAGCGCCTCACGGGTGCGCTCCGAGACGGTGTCGTCGTCACGCAGCAGCGTGCCGTCGAGGTCCGTCGCGACGAGCTTGTACGGGAAGGGAGCGGGGCTCACTTGGCGATCGGCTCCAGGACCTCGCGGCCGCCCAGGTAGGGGCGGAGCACCGGGGGGACCCGCACGGAGCCGTCGGCCTGCTGGTGGTTCTCCAGGATGGCGACGATGGTGCGCGGGACGGCGCACAGGGTGCCGTTCAGCGTGGAGAGCGGAGCGGTCTTCTTGCCGTCGCGGTAGCGGATCGCCAGGCGGCGGGCCTGGAAGCCGTCACAGTTCGAGGCGGAGGTCAGCTCGCGGTACTTGCCCTGGGTGGGGATCCAGGCCTCGCAGTCGAACTTGCGGGAGGCGGAGGCGCCCAGGTCGCCGGTCGCGACGTCGATGACCTGGAACGGCAGCTCCAGGCTGGTGAGCCACTGCTTCTCCCACTCCAGGAGGCGCTTGTGCTCGGCCTCGGCGTCCTCCGGCGCGACGTACGAGAACATCTCGACCTTGTCGAACTGGTGGACGCGGAAGATGCCGCGGGTGTCCTTGCCGTACGTGCCGGCCTCGCGGCGGAAGCACGGGGAGAAGCCGGCGTACCGCAGGGGCAGCTTCTCGGCGTCGATGATCTCGTCCATGTGGTACGCGGCGAGCGGGACCTCGGAGGTGCCGACCAGGTAGTAGTCGTCCTTCTCCAGGTGGTAGACGTTCTCCGCGGCCTGGCCGAGGAAGCCGGTGCCCTCCATGGCGCGCGGGCGGACCAGCGCGGGGGTCAGCATCGGGATGAAACCGGCCTCGGTGGCCTGCGCGATCGCCGCGTTCACCAGGGCGAGCTCCAGCAGGGCGCCGACGCCGGTGAGGTAGTAGAACCGCGAACCCGACACCTTGGCGCCGCGCTCCATGTCGATGGCGCCCAGCGACTCGCCGAGCTCCAGGTGGTCCTTGGGCTCGAAGCCCTCGGCGCCGAAGTCGCGGATCGTGCCGTGCGTCTCCAGGACGGTGAAGTCCTCCTCGCCGCCGACGGGGACGTCCTCGTGGACGATGTTGCCGAGCTTGAGCAGGAGCTGCTTGGCGGCTTCGTCCGCCTCGTTCTGCTCGGCTTCGGCGGCCTTGACGTCCTGCTTGAGCTGCTCGGCCTTGGTCAGCAGCTCGGCCCGCTCCTCCGGGGAGGCCTTGGGGATGAGCTTGCCGAGCGACTTCTGCTCGTTGCGCAGTTCGTCGAAGCGCATGCCGGAGGACCTGCGGCGCTCGTCGGCGGAGAGCAGTGCGTCGACGAGTTCGACGTCCTCCCCACGGGCGCGCTGCGAGGCGCGGACACGGTCAGGGTCTTCACGGAGCAGCCGGAGGTCAATCACCCCTCCAGGCTACCGGGCTGGGCTTCCCGGGCTCACACCGATATCACGCTGCGTGTCGCTATGTCCCAATTGGTGCGAATGGAAATGGCCCGCCCCGGGCTTGTCCGGCGGTCGTTCGATGGCTGGATCCAGCCCCTCAGGGGTGGTGGATAAAATCGTCCCCTTTCTCCGAAAAGGGGCACAACGGCGATCGGCGTGCAGGGTCTGAGCAGGGCCGGAGGGCGGGAGGGGGCAGGCCCTTGTCCACAGGAATTCCTTCCGGAGGCCTCTTATCCACAGGCTGTGCGCCGGATCTGTGGACATCGAATTAGATCAATAGGCATCCGGGACCGGTCCGGGCCGATCAGGGTTCAAACCGCCCTCACACACTCATTCGGGTGGGAATGGCTCGCCCCAAAGAGTTGATCGGTGATGCGGGGGTGACGCCGTTCACCTGGCGCTCCCCAGCGCGAAACCTGGGCCACCCGGCCGATATGTCGACCTTGTCGTACCGCTCTGTCGACTTGTCCCCAGGTCGGCATCTCGCCCTGTGGATAACTCTGTGGACAGTGGACGAAGGACTACGCCCGGCCGTCGAGGCAGCGCGTCAGCCAGTCGGCGGCCTCGGTGAAGTCGCCGTCGGAGGTTCCCGGCCGCGCGGTCCGCACCTCACTCAGTGCGACGCCCGCACGCGGATAGGAGCCGAGGAAGCGCACCTGGGGGCAGGTCCGCTTCAGGCCCATCAGCGCCTCGCTGACCCGGCGGTCGGAGATGTGCCCCTCGGCGTCGACGGCGAAGCAGTAGTTGCCGATGCCCTCGCCGGTCGGTCGGGACTGGATCAGCATCAGGTTCACCCCGCGGACGGCGAACTCCTGGAGGAGCTCCAGCAGCGCACCGGGGTGGTCGTCGCCGAGCCACAGGACGACGGAGGTCTTGTCGGCGCCGGTGGGCGCGGCCGGCCGGGCCGGCCGGCCGACGAGCACGAAGCGGGTCTCGGCGTTCTGGGCGTCGTGGATCTCGGTGACCAGAGCCTCCAGCCCGTAGGTGGCGGCGGCGAACTCGCCCGCGAACGCCGCGTCGAAGCGGCCCTCCTGCACCAGCCGGGCACCGTCGGCGTTGGAGGCCGCCGACTCCCACACCGCGTCGGGCAGGTGCGTCCGCAGCCAGTTGCGCACCTGCGGCTGGGCGACGGGATGACCGGTGACCGTCTTGATGTCGGACAGCTTCGTCCCGGGCCGCACCAGCAGCGCGAACGCGATCGGCAGCAGCACCTCGCGGTAGATCATCAGCGGCTCGCCGGAGGCCAGCTCGTCGAGCGTGGCCGTGACACCGCCCTCCACCGAGTTCTCGATCGGCACCAGCGCCGCCGCGGCCTCGCCGTTGCGCACGGCGTCCAGGGCGGCCGGGACCGACACCATCGGGACGAGCTCCCGGGTGGCTGCTTCCGGCAGAGTGCGCAGGGCGGCTTCGGTGAAAGTGCCCTCGGGACCGAGATACGTGAAGCGGGTGGCCGACATGCGGTCAGCCTAATGCCGGGCCACCCGCCGGTGCGGCGCTGTTCACCCTTCGAGCAGGCGCTGCCCCACGTACTCCCCGGCACCCGGCCCGGGCGGGACCGCGTACAACCCGCTCGACTCGTGCCGGATGAACTCCGACAGGGCGTCGCCGCGGTCGAGCTTGCGCTGGACCGGGACGAACCCGCGCAGCGGGTCGGCCTGCCAGCAGATGAACAGCAGGCCGGCATCGGGGGCGCCGTCGGAGCCGATGCCGTCGTGGAACGAGAAGGGCCGACGGAGCATGGCGGCGCCGCCGTTCTGCGCCGGGGCGGAGATCCGCGCGTGGGCGTTGGACGGGATCACCGGCTTGCCGTCGGGGCCGAGCTTGTCCAGCGCCATCGCGGTCTTCTCGTCGCCGCCGGTCAGCGGCGCACCGGAGGCCTTGGTCCGCCCGATGACCTGCTCCTGCTGGGCGAGGGACTGCTTGTCCCAGTCGTCGAGCAGCATCCGGATCCGGCGGACGACGGCGTAGGAGCCCCCGGCCATCCAGGAGTGCTCGGCGGGTCCGGGACCGGCGTCCGGCACGAAGATCCGCTTGTCGAAGTCGGGGTCCTTGGGCTTGGGGTTCCCGGTGCCGTCGACCTGGCCCATCAGGTTCCGGGCGGTCATGGGCGAGGCGGTGGCGCCGGGGGAACGGTTGAAGCCGTTCATCTGCCACCGCACGCGGGCGGCCTCCCCGGCGTCCTTCTGGACGGCGCGCAGGGCGTGGAAGGCGACGAGCGCGTCGTCGGCGCCGATCTGGACCCACAGGTCGCCGTTGCTGCGCTGGGCGTCGAGCCGGTCCGAGGAGAAGTCGGGCAGCGGATCGAGGGCCACCGGGCGCCGGGCGGTGAGGCCGGTCCGGTCGAAGAAGGAGTGGCCGAAGCCGAAGGTGAGGGTGAGGGAGGAGGGTCCCGCGTCCAGGGCGATCCCGCTGTCGGCAGTGGGCGCGGTCTCACCGGCCATGAGCCGCCGGGCGGTGTCGGACCAGCGGCGCAGCAGTGCGGCGGCCTCCTTGCGCCCGGCGCCCGGGGCCAGGTCGAAGGCGAGGACGTGGCCCTTGGCCTGGAGCGGGTCGGTGATGCCGGCCTGGTGTCCTCCCTGGAAGGCCACCTTCGTGGCGCCGAGGGAGGCGAGGGACCCGGCGGCTCCGGGGGAGCCGGCCGGGGAGCCGGAGACCGCTGACTGCACGAGTGCGCCGCCCGTGGCGCCGAGGGCGAGCCCCGCGGCGCCCGCGGCGCCGACGGTGCCCAGCAGTCGGCGCCGGGAGATCTCGATGTCGGGGTTGCTGCCGGTGCTGTCGGTCACGCTGTTCAGCCGATCTTCACGTTCTTCTGGACGGTCGTCTGGTCGATGTCGGAGGTGCGCACGGTCACGTCGATGCGCCATTCGCCCGCGAGCGGCAGCTGGACCCCGGACGCGGTCCAGTGTCCGGCGGCGGCCCGGTCCGGGGCGAGCGGCAGCGGGCCGATCTCCTTGGCCGGCAGGGTGAAGGAGATCTTGACCTCGGGGAGGTCGAGGGGCTTGCCGTCGGGCCCGTCCGCCCACAGGTGGAGGGTGTTGGCGCCGACCCGGCCGGGGTCGAGCTCCAGCCGCACGTTGCCCTTGCCGTTCTGGCCGCCGGTGTCGAAGGGCAGGGTGATCTTGACCGGTCGGTTGGGCACCGCGGTGGCGGACCCTCCGCCCCGGCCGGCCTCCTGCTCCACCGCACGTCCGGGCTCGGTGCTGGTCAGGACGGTGGTGACGGCCAGCAGCACGACGGCGACGCCGGCCTCGGCGAGCACGGAGCGGCGCAGGCCGGCCCGGCCCGGATCGGCATCGCGGACACGGGTCTCGGCGGCCTTCTCACGGGCCGCGCGCTGCCGGGCGAGCTGGGCCGCCCGCTTCGGGTCGGCGGCGGCACCGGCTTCGGCGTCCCCGTCGGCCACGGCCGATGTTTCACGTGAAACATCGGCTCCCGCGAGCACCTTCGCCGGCTCCGCGGCCCGGACCTCCCCGAGCCGGGCGGTCCACCTCCGTGAGAGGTAGGCGATGGCGATGAGGACGGCGACGAGCGCGACCTTGATGAGCAGCAGCCTGCCGTAGCTGGTGCCGGTGAGGGCGGACCAGCTGCCGACCTGGCGCCAGGACTGGTAGACGCCGGTGACGGCGAGGACCATGACGCTGATGAAGGCGACCCGGGAGAAGCGCCGGACGGCTTCCCGCTCGATGTCCGGCACCTTGCGCAGGGCGACCAGCAGCGCGGTGAGCCCGCCGAGCCAGGCGGCCATGGCCAGCAGGTGCAGGATGTCGGCCGGCATCGCGATCGCCGGCTGGATGCCGGTGGAAGCGTGCTCCGACAGCGCCCAGGTGGCGGCGATGCCGCCGGCCACGACCGTGCCGCCGATGCCGAGACCGAAGGCGAGGTCGCTCGTCTCCTTCTTGTCCTCGGCCCGGTCCCCGGTGCCGTCGGCCTCCGCCGCGTCCACCGCGGACTTCTGACGGCGGGCGTAGGCGCCGAAGAGCACGGCGATGAACAGTGCGGCCGCACCGAGCAGGAGCAGCCGGGAGAGGAAGGAGGCGCCGGTCTTGGTGTCCAGGACGGCCTTGAGCCCGTCGAGGTCGAACGCGTCGGCGAACTTCCCCGACCCCGTGTACGGGGTGCGCAGCGCCAGCATCGCCAGGGTGGCCGCGGTGAGGGTGACCCAGCCGCCCACCACCAGCTTCTGCAGCGGGCGCTCCGCGGAGCCCCGGCGCCAGCACAGCAGGATGAATGCGGCGCCGCCGACGAGGACGGTGAACCCGGCGTAGGCGGCGTAGCGGGCGATGCCGTACGCGATGCCGACCGGGCCGCCGCCCACCTTCTGGTCGGGAAGGGCCACGCTGGTCGCCGAGGGGGTGCCGATGGAGAAGGTGAAGGCCCCGGAGATCGGGTGGCTGTCGGCGGAGACGGCCTGCCAGGCGACGGTGTACGTGCCGTTGGGCAGGCCCGGGTGCAGGGCGGTGCCGTAGCGGATGATCGATCCGCTGCACATGTCCCTCAGCTCGCCGGTGTCGACGCGCTTGCCCTGGGGGTCCATGACGCGGATGGAGTCGTCGCCCATGGCGACCTGCTCCGAGAAGGAGAGGGTGACCTGGGCGGGCGCCGTGGCGACCACCGCCCCGTCCTGGGGGTCGCTCGCCGTGAGTGCCGCGTGTGCCGTGGCCGGGGCGGCCGCGGTGAACAGGGTCGCCAGCAGGGCTGCGAGAACCAGCGCGAGGCGCGGCAGGAGTGCCGCGGCGCGGACGCGGGCCGAAGGAGGAGCGGGGGCGGTGGCCGTCATGGCGTGTCAGTTCCTCGGTCCGTCAGTGGGCGGTGGAGTTCTGCGCGTTGTACGTCCGTTCCTTGACGTCCAGCTCGACCTTGACCGGGTCGGCCTTCTCGAAGCGCAGCTCGATCGTGATCTTGTCGCCGACCTTGGGCGTGCTCTTGAGCCCCATGAACATGATGTGGTTGCCGCCGCGCTCGAGCTTGAGCTCACCGTTGGCGGGCACGTCCATCGACTGGACCTGCTGCATCTTCTGGTCCTTGGTCTCGTGGATCTGCAGATCGTCCGAGAGCGGGCTGGTGGCGGAGAGCAGCTTGTCGGCGGTCTTCGAGTCGTTCTTGATGACCATGAAAGCGCCGGCCATCTTGTCGTTGACCGGCTGGGGCATGAAGGCCCCGCTGACCGTCATCTCCGGCTTGGCCGCATCCTCGGAGGAGCAGCCGGATATGGCGAGCGCTGCCGTCAGGGAGAGGGCGGCGGCGATGGTGCGGGTGGTGCGGGCGTTCACGGGTTCTCTCCCTTGATGATCTTCGGCAGGTCCTTGGTGTAGTCGTCGACGGTCGTGCCCTCGCCGTAGAGGACGTAGCCCTCGTCGGTCTTGGGCGAGAACGCGATGACCTGGGCCCCGTGCATGGAGACGACGGTGCCGTCGGCCTCCTTCTTGGGGGCCTCGATACCGATGCCGAGAGATCGGGCGGCGGCCTGGATGGTGGCGAAGTCCCCGGTCAGTCCGGTGAAGGACGGGTCCTGGGCCCTGAGCCACGCGCCGAGGGAGTCGGGGGTGTCCCGCTCCGGGTCCGTGGTGACGAAGACGACCTGGAGCTTGTCCTGGTCCGCCTTGGGGAGTGCCTTCTTGGCGACGGCGATGTTGCTCATCGTCAGGGGGCACACGTCGGGGCAGTTGGTGTAGCCGAAGTAGATGAGCGTCGGCCGGCCCTTGGTCTGCTCGCGCAGGTTCCACGGCTTGCCGGTGGTGTCCGTGAGGACGAGCTCCGGCTTGTCGAAGGGGCGGTCGAGCACGGTCGCGGATCCGGCCTTCTTCTGGCCCGTGATCTGCGTGACCGAACCGGTGTTCTTGGCCGTCTCTCCGCCACAGGCGGTGAGGGCGAGCGCGGTCGCCACCGCGAGGGCGGCGACCGTCACACGTGTGGTGCGCATGAGGAAATGTCCCTGGGATCGGGGATGGTGCGGATGTCGTGCGTACGACGGTGGAGCGTCGGGCCGGGGCCCGGCGCGTCAGTTGCCGGCGGCGCGGCGGCGCGAGGTGATGCCGAAGGCGACGCCGGCGAGGCCGACGACGATGCCCACGATGCCGAGGGTGCGGGCGGTGGTGTCGGAGGCGCTCTTGGCGGCCTCGTCGTGCCCGCCCTTCTCCTCGCCCTTGTCGTTCTTGTCGCCGCTCTTGGCCCCGTCGGCGGCCGGCTTGGCGGCGGCGCCGTGGTCGTCCCCGCCCTTGGCGGCGGTCAGCTTCAGCACGGGCGCCGGGGTCTGCGGCTCCGGGGCGCCGTCCTTGGGCTCCTCGATCCAGCGGACGACCTCGTTGTTGTCGTACGTCTGGATCGCCTTGAAGACCATCTTGTCGGCGTTCTCGGGGAGCTTGCCGACGGAGACCGGGAACTGCTGGAACTTGCCGGGCTCGATCTTTCCGCCGGTCCAGGTCACCTTGGTGACGACCTCGTTGATCTGCTTGCCGTGCACGGTCAGCGGCTTGTCGAGCTTGGTCTTCTCGACGGTGGACGTCCAGCCGGGGAGCTCCTGCGGCATGACGGACGTGAGCGGCTGGTCGGCCGGGAAGTTGACCTCGATCTGGGTGGTCGAGGCGTTGTCGCGCTCGTTCGGGACCTTGAAGTTGATCGTCGCGTAGCCGCCCTTGGCGGCCTCGTCGGCCGGCTGCACGCTGACGTGCGCGAAGGCGGTGCCGGACAGGGCGAGGACGGAGCCGGCGGCGAGGGCGGCGGCGAGGGCGGCGGCGAGGGAGACGCGAGAGGTCTTCATGACAGGAACACTCCACGGAAGCAGGGGTGGCGTCGGCTCCGCACGCGGGCGCGCGCGGAGGTCGCGGCACCGGTGTTCCCACCGGGTGTTCCGGGGAGTGGGGTGCCGCGTCAGGCTGCGAGGACGAACGGCGCCGTCGGCGGCCCGCGCCGGACCACGGTGTGCTGCAGTGCGTCCCGGCCCGTCGAGGCGGCGGGCGCGGCAGCGCTCCGGCGGGCCCGGGGACCGCGCGCGGGTGCGCCGGGGAGCCCGGCCGTGAGGGCGCGTACGAAGGCCAGCGCGGCGCGCAGCGGACGTACGGGGTCGGCTTCGGCGGTGAGCCGGGACAGCTCGACGAGCCGGAACAGCGCGGCGTCGCCCCGGGCCAGCAGCCAGCCGGCGGCGAGCGCGGCCAGCAGGTGGCCGATCAGCATGGCCGGGGTGAACAGGCCGGTCGCCGGTGCCGCGGCGCCCCCCGCCAGGTGGGCGTGGGCCATGTGGCCCTGAGCGGCGGCCTGGGCGGCCACGGCGGCCGGGTCCAGTCCGGCGGCCTCCAGGATCTGCCGGGCGTCGGACGCGCTCAGCGGCACGGAGTTGCCCCCGCAGACCAGCCGGGCGGCGAGCGCCGCCAGCGAGGCGTCCGCGCCGTCGGCCGGTGCCTGGGCGGCCGCGGCACCGTGCTGGCCGAGGCCGAACAGCGTGTGCAGCCCGAGCTGTCCGACGGCCAGTCCGGCGGCGATGCCGGGCAGCGGCCGACGGCGTCCCGCGAGGGGGGCCGCGACCGCGAAGACGGCGACGAAGGCCAGGGCCAGGGCCCACCACGGCACGGTCGAGCAGGAGGCCACGGCGTGGCCGGCTGCGGACAGCACGACGCAGACCGCGGTGAACACCGCGGCCCGGGTCATCCGGAGACCTGCTCCGGCGCGTGTCGTGTGGGTGGCAGTCATGGCCGGGACATCATCGCACTGCGCTTAGGCCCTGCCTACGGCAGGTGCTGGAGGGACCCTTGGGTTCCGGTCGCCGGCCGGCGACCGGTCCGCACCGGGCCGGCCCGTCGTCGGCCCGCGACCGGCCCGCCGTCGGCCCGCGACCGGCCCCGCCGTCGGCTCCGTACGCCGTACCGGCCGGGCCCCGGCCAGCGGCGGAGCACCCGGTCCGGCCGGGATCCGCCGACGGCCCCGTGCCCCCGCATACACCGCCGCCCCGGAAACGCACATCGGCCGAATGAGGGCCGTGCCGGCCGCCGGGGGCTTACGGCCCGGTGCGGGCGGCAATAGGTACCCGTATGAGCATCTGGTGGTCTCTCCACTTGAGGCGCGAAGCCGCGAGCGTGCCGCTCGCCCGGCGGCTGCTGCTGGGGACGATGGAGACCGCGGGGGTGGACCCGGACATCTGCCACGACCTGTCGGTCGCGCTGAGCGAGGCGTGCGCGAACGCGGTCGAGCACGGCGGCCGCGTCGGCCGGCCCGGCGCGGAGTCCGGCGAAGGCCCCGGCGGGAGCCCCGCCCGCGGCACCCCGGACGGCACCGAGGAGTACCGCGTCACGGCCTATCTGGACGGTGACCGCTGCCGCATCGAGGTGTCCGACTCGGGTCCCGGATTCCCGCCCTCGACGGTGGCCCGCCCCAGATCCGCCGGCTCCTGCCTCGCCGAGAGCGGCCGGGGCCTGCACCTGATCGAGCAGCTCTCCGACCACGTCCGCTTCCGCAACCGGCCGGGCCGCGGTGCCGTGGTGAGCTTCGACAAGATGCTGAAGTGGCGTGACGACGCGCTGCTGAAGGTGTCGTAGGACGACGGTGGGCGGGAACCGCATGCGGTTCCCGCCCACCCGTACGCCCGAGCGCCGGCGTCAGCCCTTCAGCCGCGCCATCCACGCCTCTACCTCGACCGAGGTGCGGGGCAGCCCGGCCGACAGGTTCCGGTTGCCGTCCTCGGTGACGAGGATGTCGTCCTCGATCCGGACGCCGATGCCGCGGTACTCCTCCGGCACGGTCAGGTCGTCGGCCTGGAAGTACAGACCGGGCTCGACCGTCAGGCACATGCCGGGCTCCAGCGTGCCGTCGACGTACGCCTCGGTGCGCGCGGCGGCGCAGTCGTGGACGTCCATGCCGAGCATGTGGCCGGTGCCGTGCAGGGTCCAGCGGCGCTGGAGGCCGAGCTCCAGGACGCGCTCGACCGGGCCCTCCAGCAGCCCCCACTCGACGAGCTTCTCCGCCAGGACGTGCTGCGAGGCGTCGTGGAAGTCGCGGAACTTCGCACCGGGCTTGACGGCGGCGATGCCGGCTTCCTGGGACTCGTACACCGCGTCGTAGATCTTGCGCTGGATGTCGGTGTACGTGCCGTTGATCGGCAGCGTGCGCGTGACGTCGGCGGTGTAGAGGGAGTCGGTCTCCACGCCGGCGTCGAGCAGCAGCAGGTCGCCGGAGCGGACCGCGCCGTCGTTGCGGACCCAGTGCAGGGTGCAGGCGTGGGAGCCGGCCGCGGCGATGGTGCCGTAGCCGACGTCGTTGCCCTCGACGCGGGCGCGCAGGAAGAAGGTGCCCTCGATGTAGCGCTCGGAGGTGGCCTCGGCCCTGTCGAGGACCTTCACCACGTCCTCGAAGCCGCGGACGGTGGAGTCGACGGCCTTCTGCAGCTCGCCGATCTCGAAGGCGTCCTTCACCGCGCGGGCCTCGGAGAGGTAGACGCGCAGCTCCTCGTCGCGCTCCTTGGTCACCTTGTCGGTGAGGGCGGACTCGATGACGGAGTCGTGGGCGCGGACGACGCGCACCGGGCCGGTGGCCTCGGTGAGGGCCTCGGGGAGCTCGCGCACGTCCTTCGCGGGGATGCCCAGGAGCTGCTCGGCCTCGGCGAGGGAGTGCCGGCGGCCGACCCAGAGCTCGCCCTGGCCGGACAGCCAGAACTCGCCGTTCTCGCGGTCGGAGCGGGGCAGCAGGTAGACGGTGGCCTGGTGGCCGGTCTCCCCGGTGGGCTCCAGGACCAGGACGCCGTTCTCCGTCTGGTCGCCGGTGAGGTACGCGTACTCGGTGGAGGCGCGGAAGGGGTACTCGGTGTCGTTCGAGCGGGTCTTCAGGCGGCCCGCCGGGACGACCAGGCGCTCGCCGGGGAAGCGCGCGGACAGCGCGGCGCGGCGGTCGGCGGTGTGGCCGGCCTGGGCGACGGGCTCCAGGCCGTGCAGCTCGGTGTCGGCCCAGCCGGTGCGCATGCTCTCCGCGAGTTCGTCGCTGACGCCCGGGTACAGCCCGTTCTTGCGCTGCTTGTGCTTCTTCTGGGGCTGCTCTTCTTCCGGGGTCTCCGGGGTGAGCTCGTCAGCCACGTCTTCTCCTCAGCTGCTACGACATGCAAGGACCGGGTGCGGACCCCGTCCATCGTATGTGCGAGCGGAAGGCTCCCGGTTCGACTTGTGACATACAAGTCAAACCGGGCACGGGCTTCCGTGCTGCCCCGGGAGGGCGGGCCTCAGTCGAACCGGGCGGCGAGCAGGACGACGTCCTCCGCCTCCCCGGCCGCGCCGGGGCCCGGATCCGCCAGCACCGTCTTCAGGATGTGGTCGCAGATCGCCGCCGGATCCTCCCGCGCGCTCCGGGGGACCCCCGCGGCGGCCGCGTGCAGCCGGGCGTAGGCCCGGTCCATGGGGTCACCGGTACGGCGCAGCAGCCCGTCGGTGTAGAGAAGCACCGTTTCTCCGCGCGCGGGCTCGATCTCCACGCTCGGTGCCTCCCAGCACGCCAGCATCCCGAGCGGGGCGGAGAGCGAGGTCTCCACGTACTCGGTCCGGCGCTCGCCGATCAGCAGCGGCGGGGTGTGCCCCGCGCCGGCCAGGACGATCTTGCGGGCGGCGGGCTCGCAGTACGCGAAGAGGGCGGTCGCCGAGCGCGCGGGCTCGGTCAGGCGCAGCAGCAGCTCCAGGTCGGACAGGACCGCGACGGGGTCCTCCCCCTCCATCACGGCGTACGCGCGCAGCGAGGCACGCAGCCGCCCCATCGCGGCGACGGCGCTCGGGCCGGAGCCGGTGACCGATCCGACGGCCAGGCCCATGGCGCCCTCGGGCAGGGGCAGCGCGTCGTACCAGTCGCCGCCGCCGCGCGGCCCCGTGCGGTGCCGGGCGGCGAGCTGGACCCCGGGGATCCGGGGCAGCCGGCTGGGCAGCAGTTCCTCGGAGATGGTGGCCAGCCGGTCGCGCGAGCGCGTGACCTCGACCATCCGGGCCAGGTGCTCGGCGGCGTGCCGGACGTACAGCCCGGCCAGGTCGCGCTGGCGGTCGCTCGGCTCGGCCTGCTCGTCGTACAGCCAGACGGCGGCGCCGAGCCGGCCGGTGGCGGCGGCCACTGGGAGCGCGTAGCTCGCGGCGTAGCCGAGCCGGGCCGCGACCTCCCGGTGGCGGGGGTCGACGGGGGTTTCGTGTCCGCTCGGGCCGGCGGCCGGTGCCGTGCCCGGCTCGGGCAGGAACTCGGAGCCGCCGTGGGCGTCGGGGAGTCCGTCGAGGATGCGTCCGTACGAGGTGGCGCTGCGCGGCACCGTCTCGATGTGCCCGAGGTCCGCGCGGCCGAGGCCCAGGCCGATGGTGGTGGCGGGGCCCAGGCCGTCGGAGGGCTCCAGGACCACCAGTCCGCGGCGCGCACCGACGAGGGCGGCTCCGGCGCGCAGGAACTCCCGCAGGGAGGAGTCGAGGTCGCCGGCCCGCGCGAGGCGTTCGGTGAGCTCGTGGAGGGTGGTGAGGTCGGAGACCATCCCCGCGAGCCGGTCCTGGATGACGCTGCTCGCCGCGGGCGGCGCGCCCTGGGCGGGGGTGGTCCGGGCGGAGCCGGCGGAAGTCCCCGGCGCGGCCGCGGCCGTGGACGTCACGGAGGTGGAGCCGGGTGCGGGCGCCGCAGTGTGCGCTGACGCGGTAACCGCTGGATCGATTCCAGCCACTTTCGGCAGATGCGGGGCGCTCATGGCGTCCGCCTTTCCACCTGGTGCGATTCGCCATATAGCATCGCAAACCCCCAGATCGTGCTGCGCCGCCATCAATGGATCCACATCTACACGCACACGAGGATCGATGTCCAGCATTGCCCAGGCGGGAATACTGGTGTCCGTGGGACGGCAACTCACTGTCCAGCCGGGGCTAAAACTTGGCCGGAAAAAGCGCCATGCAGACGGTTTTTGCGATCGACTGGGCGGACGCTCCAGGGGCTCCGGGTACGTACTCGATGGTGCCCGGGGTCAGTTGACGCCCTCCCGCGCACCGCCGGGGAACCACCCGGCGCGGGGAGCCGTCCTTAGCGGCGGCAGCCGGTTTCGAGACCGGCGCGGGTCGCCCGGACCGCTCGCTCCGGGTCCCCGCCGGACGTTTGACGGACCCGTAAGAAAACTGCACGAACCGTGTGAACCTGCTTCTGGCGGACAGTGACGCGAAACGTGTACGTGTGGTGAGACACCGGTTACATGGTGTGATGTGGCCCTTCGGCGTTCAACGGAAAGGAACGAGCGCTCATGCGCGAGATCCTCGGAAGGCGTCTCCAGCGGCTCCGCGATCGCTTGAAACTCCCACGGGCAGCCTCCCGCCCGGCCGCGCCGGGCCCGGACGGCGCCGCGGCCGCCTCCCTCCTCGACGGGGCGCTCACCTGCGCCACCGCCTGGAACTGGCCCGTACTCCCGGGCGTCGGCCGGGCCGGCGCCGACGGCGCCCGGTGCGCCTGCCCCGACCCCGACTGCGTGGTGCCCGGCGCGCACCCCTTCGACCCGGGGCTGCTCGCCGCCACCACCGACGTCCGGATGGTGGCCTGGTGGTGGGCCCGGCGCCCCGGCGCCCCGGTGCTGCTGGCCACCGGAGGGAAGGCGCCGTGCGCGGTGAGCCTGCCGGCCGCCGCGGCCGCGCGTGCCGTCGTACGGCTGGAAGCGCAGGGCCTGCGGCTCGGGCCGGTCGTCGCCACCCCCACCCGGTGGTCCCTGATGGTGGCCCCGTACTCGCTCGAGCGACTCGGTGAACTCCTCTACGCCAAGGACCACGTGCCCTCCTCGCTGCGCTTCCACGGCGAGGGCGGCTACCTGCTGCTGCCCCCGTCCACGGCCAGCGGCGGCGGGCAGGTCCGCTGGGAGCGCGAGCCTGACGCCGGGCCCGGCCCCGGCGGCCTGTGGCTGCCGGACGTCGAGGCGGTCGTGGACGCCCTCGTCGAGGCGAGCAGCAGCACGCCGGGCGGCGGCAGCCGGCTCGCCTACTGAAAGCCGGGCGGCGGAGGGCCGCCGCATCACTCGTACGGGTGCCAGCACGACGGGTTTCCAAGGGAATTGGGCGCGGGGATCTCCGTGCCCCATTCCCGCGTCGCTATCTTCGGCGAATGAATCTCCGCCTGATCGGTATCGGCGCCGGTGTGCTGATCATCTTGTCGCTCCCCCTGGCCGGAGCGATCGCCGGGCCGGATTTCGCCGGTCAGGGTGACGGAAAAGGCGGGGGGCTGCTCTCCTCGCTGGGTCTTTCCCACGCTTCCGGTACGCCCGCCGGGGCACGTCCCGCCCCGGCGCCGGCGCAGCCGGGGCCCGCCGAACAGCCGCGGACCGACTCCCGCTGCGGACCCGAACTCTCCGCCCCACAGGGGCTGGAGGCGCAGACGTGCGTCCTGGAGAGCGCGGGACAGACCTGGGGCCGCAGCTACTACCGCAACACCAGCGGGCGCGCGCTGGACGCCGTGCTCACCGTGATGGGGCCGGCCGGCCGGACGGTGCAGATCCGCTGTGCGGTGGCCGCGGGGGACGAGCCGGGACTCTGCGAGACGCCCCGGGGAGATTCGGCGGGTGCGCCGCAGGACTACTCGGCTGTAGCGGAGTTTGCAGTTCCGGATGAGGAAGGGCGACTGCTGCTGCGGTCCGGGAGCAACTCGCCCGGCCCCGGCGTGGGTTGAGCGCCACCGGAAAGACAAGGGCCCGGTCGCTGGCGACGGGGGATGCACCAGCGACCGGGCTACAAGAACGGTAACAAGAGATCGCCTGTTCGCAAATTCGATCTCTGATATTCAGACATCGATTTGCAGGCGATTAGCGGGAGTTGTGACCCCAGTCACCGAACCCGTGCGTGTCCGTCCGTCAGCTGAGCGTGATCTGGCGGTTGGTGAGCCCGCCGCGCGCCCGGCGCTCCTCGGCGGTCAGCGGGGCGTCGGCGGACAGGGCCGCGGCCAGCCGCTCCGCGAACTCGGCGGCGGGCTTCTCCACGTCCTCCGCGGAGACCCCGGTCGGCAGGTCCCAGACCGGGACCACGAGGCCGTGGGCGCGGAAGGAACCGACGAGCTTGGTGCCCTCGCCGAGTGAGGACGTGCCCGCCGCGTGCAGCCGCGCGAGGGCGTCGAGCAGCTTCTCCTCCGGGTGCGGCATGACCCAGCGCAGGTGGTTCTTGTCCGGGGTCTCGCACCAGTAGGCCGCGTCCACGCCCGTCAGCTTGACGGTCGGGATGGCGGCGGCGTTGGCGCGCTCCAGCGAGGCGGCGATCTCCGGGGAGGCGCTCTGGGCGCTCTCCGCCTCCGGAATCCAGAATTCGAAGCCGGTGTGCACAACCGGCTCGAAAACGCCGTCCAGGTCGAGGAGATCCTGGAGTCGGGGACCCTCGGCGGGCACCCGGCGGGCCGGGACCGGAGTGCCGGGCTCGGCGACGAGCGCGCGCTCCAGGGTGTCGGCCATGTCGCGGGCCAGGTCGCCGGTGGTCGAGTCGTTCTGGAGGCCGAGCAGGACCGAGCCGTCCTCGCGGCGCAGGGCCGGCCAGGCCAGGGGGAGTACGGTCACCAGCGTGACGGACGGGACGCCCTCGGGCAGGCCGCCCTTGAGGGTCAGCGGGATGGTGGCCGCGGGCACGAGCTCGCGCAGCGCCACCCAGTCGCACTCGGCCGGCAGTCCCTCGAACGGACGCTGTACGTGCTCGGTCGAGGCGTGCGAGGCGGCCGCGCCGTGGCAGGCCTTGTAGCGGCGCCCGGAACCGCAGGGGCAGGGCTCGCGCGCGCCGACGACCGGGATCTCCCCGTTCTCGAGCTGGGGCTTCGCGGTCTTCGCGGCGGGGCGCTTCTTGGCCATCGTGGGTGTCTCCCGGTTGCGGCGGTACGGCGGTGTCTCTGGGCGCGAGCCTAGCCGTTCGTACCGCCGGAACCGGTGGGGTGCGGCCGGGAGCACGGTCGGCGTGCGCTCCCGGACGGCCGCCTGTGCGGATGGCCGGTGCTACTGGTCGTGCGGTCGGATCCGCTTCACGGATCCAGGTCGTCGAAGGCCGATGCGAAGTCCATCGCCGGGGCTGTGACGCGCGTAGCGAAATCCTCGTGCCGGGACCCCCGGGCGACGATCACCCAGACGGTGACCTCACCCGCCGCTCCGTCCCGGACACCCCAGTCCTGGGCCAGGGCGCTGATGATGTTCAGCCCCCGCCCGCCGTGTGCGGTGACCGAGGGCGTGGCCGGGATCGGGCGGGTGGGGCCGCCGCCGTCCGTGACCTCGACCGTCAGCCGCCCCGCGGTGTCGACGCGCCACGCGGCGCGTATCTCCCCGTCTCCGATCTCGTGCCGGCCCAGCGGCCGGCCGTGGCGGCAGGCGTTGCTGAGCAGTTCGGAAAGGATCAGTACGGCATCGTCCACGACCGATTCGGACAGGCCGCTCATGCGCAGCTGTTCGCGCATCCGGCGCCTTGCCTCGCCCACGCCCGCAGGACCATGGCGTATGTCCATGCACGACGACGTGGGCACTTCCTGTGCCATCACCAACGCCACCCCCGGAACCTCCTTAGCCCCACGCCATGGTCTGGATGCCCCAATGGCCTGGACCGGAAACCGCCGTGACGAGGCCCTCTGACGTCGTTCTGACGCATTCATGACCGTCGGATGCGGAGCGGATGCGCCGGTGCACTCCCTGTCACGCACGGGGCGTGCGTGACAGGTGGGCAAAAGGGGACGTCAGCGGCCGAGTTGTGACAGAACCTGACGTGGCCTGTTCGTGATGATCGCTTCTACACCCAGATCAGCGCATAGCTGAACATCTTCGGGAGCGTTCACCGTCCATACGTGCACGGAATGTCCGGCGGCCTGGAGCTTGCGGATGAAGCCGGGGTGGTTGCGCACGATCCGCATCGCGGGTCCGGCGATCCGGACCCCCGCGGGCAGGCGTCCGTCCCGCATCCGGGGGGAGATGAACTGCATCAGGTACACGGTGGGCACCGTCGGCGCCGCCGCCCGGACCCGGTGCAGGGAGCGGGCGGAGAAGCTCATGACCCGGACCGGGTGCGGGCCGCCGGCGGGCGGGGCGTCCAGTCCGAAGCGCTTGAGGAGGAAGAGGAGGCGCTCCTCCACCTGTCCGGCCCATCGGGTGGGATGTTTCGTCTCGATCGCGAGCTGGACGGGCCGGCCGGCGTCGGACACCAGCTCCAGCAGCCGTTCCAGGGTCAGCACGGAGGTGCGCTCGGGGTCCGCGTCCCAGTCGGGTGACTCCTCGCGGTCCTTCCACGAGCCGAAGTCGAGGGCGGCGAGCTCGGCGAGCTCCAGGGCGGAGACAGCGCCGCGGCCGTTCGAGGTGCGGTTCACGCGGCGGTCGTGGACCAGGACCAGGTGTCCGTCGGCGGTCAGCCGGATGTCGCATTCGAGGGCGTCGGCGCCGTCCTCGATGGCTTTCCGGTACGCGGCCAGGGTGTGCTCGGGGGCGTCCTCCGAGGCGCCGCGGTGGGCGACGACCTGGATGGGGCGCGGCGATGCGTGGGTCACCCGGTCATGGTGCCACCGAGGGGGCCCAACGTGCCGGGGTGAGTCCCGGGAGGGTGTCCTATATGTCGGATATAAAGGATGGAAGGAGATGCACAGGTCCGGCTTACAGTGCCCTGACGGGTCATGGGAAAGGCTTCGTCCTGGAACTTGTACGGCACCTCGAACGTTCAGTCGGACCGATGCCAGGTGGGTGTCGGGCCGGTTTCGCCTGATATGCCCAGTACCTGAGACGCCCAGAGCCTGTGCAGCCGTGTAAGCCTGTAAGCGTGTGTGACGAGGAGAGAGCGCTGTGAGCACCGAGAACGAGGGCACCGCGGCCCCGACACCCCCCGCGGCCCCGTCCGTACCCCCCGCGCCGGCCGCCTCCACCCCCGACCTGACGAAGGCGCCCGCCGCTCCGGCCGAGCCCGCCGCCGCCTTCCCCGGGCCCGCCCCGGTGCAGGAGGCCGCGCCCGGCGTGTCCGAGACCCCGGCCGGTCCGGCTCCGGTCCCGGCGTCCGCCCCGGCCGCGGAGCACACCCAGCAGCTGCCGCCCACCCCGGCCGCGCCGCCTTCCGTGCCCCCGGCCGACGGCTACGGGCAGGCCCAGGCGCCGGCCCCCGGAGCGCAGCCTGCGTACGGCGCCGAGGCCTGGCCCCCGCCGCCGCCCACGGTTCCCGCGTACGGCGGCCAGGGCGGCCACGGCGGTGGCGGCTGGGGCGCCCCCCTCACCTCCGACGGCACCCCGCCGGCCAAGCCGAAGGGCAAGGGCGGCCTGGTCGCTGCCGTCCTGGTGGCGGCCCTGCTCGCGGGCGGCGTCGGCGGCGGCGTCGGCTACTGGGCGGCGGAGCGCAACAACGGCGGCGGCTTCGGCTCCACCACCATCACCGCGGGCAACACCCCCAAGGACCTCAAGCGCGACGCCGGCTCCGTCGCCGGCCTCGCCGCGACCGCCCTGCCCAGCGTCGTCACCATCGAGGCCTCGGCCGGGGACGGCGAGGGCGGCACCGGCACCGGCTTCGTGTACGACCAAGAGGGCCACATCCTCACCAACAACCACGTGGTGGCCTCCGCCGCGAACGGCGGCAAGCTCTCCGCGACCTTCTCCGACGGCAAGAGGTACGAGGCCGAGGTACTGGGCCGGGCCCAGGGCTACGACGTCGCCGTGATCAAGCTGAAGAACCCGCCCGCGGGTCTCAAGCCGCTGCCGCTGGGCGACTCCGACAAGGTCGCGGTCGGCGACCCGACCATCGCGATCGGCGCCCCCTTCGGCCTGTCCAACACGGTCACCACCGGCATCGTCAGTGCCAAGAACCGTCCGGTGGCCTCCGGTGACGGCTCCGGCGGCAAGAACTCGTACATGAGCGCCCTGCAGACGGACGCCTCCATCAACCCGGGCAACTCCGGCGGCCCGCTGCTCGACGGCCGCGGGGCGGTCATCGGCATCAACTCCGCCATCCAGTCCGCGGGCGGGGGCGGCGGCTTCGGCGGCGGGCAGGCCGGCTCCATCGGCCTCGGCTTCGCCATCCCGATCAACCAGGCCAAGAACGTCGCGGAGTCCCTGATCAAGACGGGCAAGCCGGTCTACCCGGTGATCTCCGTCTCCGTGGACCTCCAGGCCAAGACGAACGGCGCCAAGATCTCCGAGCAGGGAGCACCCGCCAACGAGCTGGTCGACCCCAACGGCCCGGCCGGGAAGGCCGGCCTCAAGCCCGGCGACATCATCACCGAGTTCGGCGGCAAGCAGGTCGACAGCGGTCCGACACTGATCAGCCTGATCTGGACGTACAAGCCCGGGGACACGGTGAAGCTGACCTACCTGCGGGCGGGCAAGCCGACCACGGTCGACATCACGCTCGGCTCGCGCGTCGGCGACAAGTAGCGGCGAACAGCCGCTCGACAGTGGCTTGATGGGAGGGGCCGTGGGCGGGATTCCGCCTACGGCCCCTCCCAACATCTGCTTATGCTTCGCTCGTGTTCGATTCACGGCACATACGGACATTCCATGAAGTGGTCGTGGCGGGCTCGTACTCGGCGGCCGCACGCGCCCTGGGCTACACCCAGCCCGCGATCACCCAGCAGATGAAGGCGCTCGAACGCGCCGTCGGCACCCCGCTGTTCACCCGTGTCGGCCGGCGCATGAAGCTGACCGAGGCCGGTGAGTCCCTGGCCAGGCATGCCGAGTCCATCCTGGGGAGCCTCTCCGCCGCAGAGGCCCAGCTGAAGGCCTACACGAGGCTCCGTACCGGCCGCGTGCGGGTCTGCGGATTCCCCAGCGCCAACGTCACGCTCGTCCCCGAGGCCCTCAGCGGCCTGGCCAAGGACCATCCCGGCATCCAGGTCGAGCTGCTGGAGGGAGAGCCGCCGGAGTCCCTGCGCAGGCTGCAGCGCGGCGAGTGCGACATCACCCTCGCCTTCACCTACCCGGGCCTGCACGAGGACATACCGGAGGAAGTGGCCGAGGTCAGGCTGCTGGAGGACCAGCTCACGGTGCTGCTGCCGACCGGCCATCCGCTGGCCCGGCGCCGGGCCGTGCACCTCGCCGACCTCGCCGAGGAGCGGTGGATCGCGGGCTGTCCGCGCTGCCGGGCGAACCTGCTGCACGAGTGCGCGGAACTGGGCTTCGTACCCGACATCCGCTTCGCGACCGATGACAACCTGGTGGTGCAGAGCCTGGTCGCGCAGGGGCTGGGCGTGGCGATGATGCCCGCGCTGGTGCTGCCGTCGCTGTCCCTCAGCCGGGTCTGCGGGCGGGTGCTGGAGCCCGCGGCCCGCCGTCACATCGCCGCGTACGTCTACCGGGACCACCTGCGGATCCCGGCGACCGCGGTGGTACTGGACGAGTTGAAGAAGGCCGCGTCCAACCGCGTCGGCTGCTGATCCGGCTGATCCCCGCTTCCCCCGATCCATAAGCTCTGCTTGGGATTTCAGGTCACAACTGTCGTTGGACGTGATGGATGCGCCGACGGACGCTGCTTGCATGACCACCACCACGCCGGCCCGTACGACCACGAGGATGGCCGCCCTCGTCAGCGAGATCCGCAGCGTCGTGGACCGGGGCCTGGCCCCCGACCTGACCTCCTACCTGGTCGGTGAACGGCTCGCCCCGCACCTGGGCGCGGCCGACCTGCTGACCGCGGAGCAGCAGGAGGGCGACCCGGAGCACTACCGGCAGCACATCCTGCACGCGGAGCCCGACGGCAGCTTCTCCGTCGTGGCCCTGGTCTGGATGCCCGGTCAGGAGACCTGTATCCACGACCACGTCTCGTGGTGCGTGGCCGGGGTGCACCAGGGCGAGGAGAGCGAGCGACGCTACCGGCTCGCTCCCGGCGCGGGTGCCGCCCGGCTGGTGGCCACCGAGGACGTGGTCAACGCCCAGGGCGAGGTCTGCGGGTTCGCACCGCCCGGGGACATCCACAAGGTCCGCAACTCCTGTACCGGCAAGGCGATATCGGTCCACGTCTACGGGGCCGACGTCTCCCGCCTGGGCAGCAGCATCCGCCGCGTCTACACGCTCCCCGTCGACTGATGGCACTCCTCCACCGCCCCCGGAGCGAGGCGGTCCGCCATGTTTCACGTGAAACACCCCCCTCCTGGCCCGGGTTGGGGATGGCCGCGGCCGGCGCGCTGGTGGCATGGGGCGTGCACCGGCTGGTACCCGGCATCCCGATGCTGACCGCCTCGGTGGTGCTCGGGATCGCGGTGGCCCACCTTCCCGGCGTACGGAACGTCGTGCGCGGACCGGCCCGCCCGGGCCTGTCGCTGGCCGGGCGGCGGCTGATGCGCATCGGCATCGTCCTGCTGGGGCTCGGCCTCGGGCTGGACCAGGTGCTCCGGCTGGGCTGGGCGACAGTGGCGATGGTGTGCGCCGTGGTCGCGGCCACCTTCTTCGGCACGGTCTGGCTGGGCCGGCGCCTCGGGCTCCCGGGGGACCAGCCCCTGCTGATCGCCACCGGATACTCGATCTGCGGAGCCTCGGCCATCGGCGCGGTGAGCGAGGTCTCCGGCAGCGACGAGGAGGACGTGGCCGCCTCGGTGGCGTTGGTGACCCTGTGCGGGACGCTGGCCATCGCGGTGCTCCCTCTCCTCCAGGGCCCGTTGGGGCTCTCGGACCCGGCCTTCGGGCGGTGGGTGGGGGCGAGCGTCCACGACGTGGGCCAGGTGGTGGCGACCGCCCAGACCGCGGGCCCGGGGGCGCTCGGCGAGGCGGTGCTGGTCAAGCTCATGCGGGTGGCCCTGCTGGCCCCCCTGGTGGCGGCGGTGGCGTTCTCGATGCGGGCCCGGCGGCGCGGCGTACGCACCTCCTCGGGACGGCGTCCGGCTCCGGTGCCGCTGTTCGTCGCCGGGTTCCTGGCAGCGGCCGCCCTGCGCGCCACCGGTCTGCTGCCCGGGGCGGCACTGGACTGGGCGCACACGGCGCAGGAGGCCCTGCTGGCGGCGGCCCTGTTCGGGCTGGGCAGCGCGGTCCACCTGCCGACCCTGGCCCGTACCGGCGGCCGCGCCGCACTGCTGGGGCTCGGGGCCTGGGTGGTGGTGGCGGGGGTCTCCTTCGCGGGCGTCCTCGTGACCACATGACCGTGGAAACCAAGGCGAGTTGGCCATTTCCTGGCCGGAACCGACCGAACGTCCGGACTGCCCCCTGACATCTCCGGGCCCCCGTGCGACCCTGCCCCCGCAAGCCGAACAGCCGATCCGCACCGACAGCTCTTCACCCCCACCCCTGCCCGGGTCGCTCCGGCACGGGCACGGCAGAAGGAGTCCTGCGTGAATCGTCATCGCACGGCGGCATCCGTCCTCCTGGCCGCGGGCGCCCTGCTCGCGGGGGCCCTGACGGCGGCCTCCCCCTCGGCGGCGGCCGAGTCGCCCTCCTCGTTCCGGCCGGGGCAGACCCCCGGCTTCTGGACCTCCGAGCGGATGCGCCAGGCCACCCCGCTGGACCTGGAGGCGACCCCGGGCGGAGCGCGTACGGCGCCCGCGAAGACGGCCCTCCCCACCCGGGTGCCCCCGACCTCCCCCGCGTCCGTCATGGCGTTCCCGCAGGCCGGCGGTGCCTGGACGGGCGGCGGGGCGGTGGTGAGGACCTCGGGCCGGGTGTTCTTCACCTTCCAGGGCCGCACGGCCTCCTGCTCGGGCGACTCGGTCACCAGCCAGAACGGCAGCACCGTCATCACGGCCGGCCACTGCGTGAAGTACCAGGGCGCCTGGCACACCAACTGGATCTTCGTGCCGGCCTACGACAACGGCAACGCCCCGTACGGCCAGTGGTCGGCGGTCAAGACCTTCGCCACCGACCAGTGGGCGGCGAGCGAGGACATGAACATGGACGTGGGTCTCGCCGTCGTCGCCCCGCTGAACGGTCAGAAGCTCAGCCAGGTCGTCGGCGCCCAGGGCCTCCTGTTCAACGGCGGCTACAACAAGCGGATGTACTCCTTCGGCTTCCCCGCGGCGGCTCCGTACGACGGCACCAAGCTCGTCTACTGCAGCGCCAACACGGGCAAGGACTTCCTGCTGACCAAGGACCACAGCATGGCCTGCAACATGACGGGCGGCTCCAGCGGCGGCCCCTGGTTCCAGGACTTCAACGAGTCCACGGGCCTCGGTACCCAGGTCTCGGTGAACAGCTTCGGCTACAACTTCCTACCCAACACGATGTTCGGCCCCTACTTCGGCAACGAGGCCAAGGCGGCCTACGACAAGGCCCAGACCTCCTGACCGGGCCGAGGCCAACTCCAGCCCCACCCGCCCCCACATCCCGGTACTCTGTACCGGCCAGGTGGGTTGCCCGAGCGGCCTAAGGGAACGGTCTTGAAAACCGTCGTGGCAGCGATGTCACCGTGGGTTCAAATCCCACACCCACCGCCACAGGTCAGAGAAGCTGCTGATCGGAAGGGGTGCCCCGAACACGGGGCGCCCCTTCCTTATGGGCCCTGTCTCACCCTGCGCCGCCCCTGCACCGCTTTGGACCATTGCCTATGGACCAGGTGTGGACCACGGTCCACGGTCTACATGTCACTGACCTGGACTTGCGCGGGCATGCGAAAGGGGCGCCCGCATCGGGGCGCCCCTTGTGTCGGCTGCTGCCACTGTCTCCCGACGGTTTGAGCGGTGCAGCTGTTACATGTCGATTGCGTCGGCCTTGTCGTTCCAGGTGCCACTCTGGCCACCGTGGTTGTACCCGATGCTGGTCAGGTTGTGGCAGTTTGTGGCCCCAATGGACAGGGTGGGGTCCACCATGAAGTCTCGGAAGTCGATCAGGGTCGCCCCCGAAGTCGGCCGAGCCACGCAGACCGAGGTGGCCTTGTCGCGGAAGCCGCCGCGATCGTTGTCTGCGAGATTCTTGTGGCCGCTGGCACTCCACTGAAGCTTGCGACCCGTGTAGTTGATGTCCTCCCAAAGGCAGACCCACCCGTACCCGCAGTCGGGTATCGCCATCGCCGAGGCCGCGGCCTCCTGGGCCGCCTTGGCGCCGAGCACCTTGCGTGCTTCTTCCGTCGCCTTCTTGGCGACCGCGGCGTTGTCCTTGACCAGGCCGGCGTCCGCTTCGGCCTGGTTGTCGAAACACTTGACTTCGAGGTTCAGCGTCTCAGCGCAGACCTGAGCCCCCTGCCACCCCTCGTTAAGGTTGATGCGCTTGCCCTTGTATGTGGCGAAGATCGGCTTGGGCGTCTGCGCATCCTTGCGAGCCTGTTCAGCGGCGGGGCTCAGAGCCCCGGCCGAGGGTGCTACCGACGTCGGCGCAGGCGTCGTGGCACTGGCTGTCGACGAGGTGATGATGATGGCACCCAGAGCGGCACCTGTAGCAATAGCGACACGCAGTGAACGCATCGGCCCTCCCCCTGATTGTCCGCCCGTTGGCGGTTCTGCCTACACACCACATGTGCAGTCACAGATTGTGTGGCTGCGCATGCAGGAGGTTATGGCCTGGCCAGAGAGTCGTGCGTGGTGAAGATCACATCGATGTTCGAATCGCTGGCGAGTTGGACACCGTTGCGGGATGTTTGACCGGAAGGCCCTCAGCCGCGCGGCAGTTGGCCGGGTCGGTCAGTGACTCCCTGGGCAACGATCGCCCGCGTGGACACTGTCTCGCCGGCCTTTCCCCAGGAACTGTCCTTGAGGGTGACCGTGCGGGAGCCCAGGAGCCGCAGGCTCTGCTTGTCGAAGATCCACTCGGTGCGCTCGTCCTGGTGAACGCGCGCGACCGCAACACCCGTCCGACCCGCGGCGTCCTTCGCCTCAGGGACCAGGACCACACCCGGAATGCGCGCCGCCGCGCGGTAGAGCGCCGCGCTCAAACCGGGCGGGGCCTGGACTCGCCCCAGCATGTCCCCGATGGCGACGAACGCCTGCTGATCGGGACCGGTGGTCGAACCGGAGCCGGCCCCATGTTGCCTGCGGGTGTCCTCGTAGATCAATTTCAGCAGCTGGTCGGGATCGGTCGGCAGCGATTCGAGGAATCGATAGGTGGGTCCGTTGAGATTTGGCGGACCCTCGGGGGGGAACGTCTCGGTCCCTCGCGCGGTGCGCTTCGTCCATCCCGCCGAGCCGTCGACCGAATGCCAAAACTCGGCCGATTCGTCCGAGGGGATCTTCTCCATCTTCCCCCCTCCGCCCGGGATCTCGGAGAGGGTGACGGACTGTCCCACGGTCTTCGTGTACAGGAACTGTCCGTCGCGTACCACTGGAGCCGGTGCGGATCCGGCCGCCAGGGCGACGCGGTCCAAGAGCTGCACGGCCGCGGGCTCAGGGCGTGCGGCCTTGGCGGGTTCCTTCGAATGGCTGCCGGTCAGGGTGAAGCTGACGGCCACCGCGCACGCTGCCGCCACCACCCCCAGGGAAAGGTACAGGGGGCGCCAGGAACGCCGGCGCGTGGTCTGCTCCGCTTGTTCGATTTCGCGCATCAGATGCTCCTTGATCGGGCGCTGGGCGCGGAAGGGCAGGTCCCCGTCGGAGATCCCGTCCAGGCGCCGCAGGAGTTCGTCGAGCTCGGCTCGTTCGCTCCGTGCGTCATCGGCGGCGTTCACAGGTGTCCCTCCCGTGCGGTACGAGACGTGGACGCACGCCCCGCGACTGGGTCCGCGGCCAGATTGGCGGTGGTGAGTTTGCGAAGGCGGCTGCGTGCCCGTGACAGGCGGGAGCGAACGGTCGACTCTGTGACGCCGCATGCCTTTGCCACTTCAGCAGGACTGAGCCCGGACCAGACAGACAGGACGATGGCTTCGCGGTCGGCACGTCGGAGCTGGTCCAATGCGGCCAGGGCGGCGGCCGCCTCTGCGGTGTGCGTGATCCGGGACACGACGCGATCGGCCGGGTCCGGGACGTCATTCGGCTTGGGTAGGCGCGTCAATGCCTCGCTGTGTCGCCGCGCGGCCCGACGGGTGTTGCGTATGACATTGGTGGCGACCCCGAGCAGCCAGGTGCGGTGACTCCCTACTTCGTCGAGTTTCCCCCGCAATCGCCAAGCTTCGAGAAACGTGAGGGAGACGATGTCATCCGCCCCTGCACGATCGGAAGTCATGCGGACAGCATGCGCGTACACCGCCTGGGCGTGCGCGTCATAGAGCTCCGCGAACAGTTGCTGGTCCACACTCAGTAGTGTCCGCCCGCTCCCACCTGTTGCATGTGACGCTGGTCACGCACTAAAGCCGGGTGGGTCCCATTGTCACCCGCCTACCTGGTACGAAGTCCCCTCTAACGAGCCGCATGCCTCTGACGAGGGCTTTCGTCGCCAGGAGGCAGGGGGTTGTTACGGAGGGCTTCCCACAGTGCCTTGATTGACTTACGGGTCACTGTCGTTGTTCAGGGCCCTCTCGATCTGCTGGTCTGCGTGGTGTTGGTTGCGGCGGATGGCCTTGGCGTAGCAGCGGAACAGCACGGCGATGCTGTGACCGGCGCGGCGGGCGACCTCGGCCGGGGAGACACCGGACTCCAGCCAGAGGGAGACGCCAGCAGGCCGGAGGCCGTACGGCACCTTTGCAAGAGGCGTTCGTGGAGCTGTATCAGACGGGCCGGAAGGCGACCGCTCACCCGGCGATTTACAGGCTTCCTATCCGGACCTGGCCACGGCGTACCTTGCCAGCGGTGGGGTCGAGGGAGCCGGGGCGAAGCTCTCGGAGGTGTTCACCGCCGAGGCGTACACGGCGAGCATCACCATCAGGCTCCGCAATCCGGCCGAACTCCTCGGAAGCGAGCCCTACTGTGGCTCACAGTCGGCAGTCGATCTCCGCGCGCACATTCACGAGGTGACCGTCCGGCCCGCTCTCGCCAGCAACTCCACGGAGCCCCGATGACCACCCAGCCCACGAACGATCATTTGGTCGCCGGCCGCAGCCTTCTTTCCACCAAGGCGTCCGGCACGGGTCAGCACTTGACCGCCCGTCAGTTCCGCTACCAGTGGCAGACCCCGCGTCACGATCTTCCGGGCATAGTGGTGAACGAGCTGGCCGGCGTGCGCGGAGCGGTCGCGGACGTGGGTTGCGGTAAAGGGAAGTTCGTCGCCCGGGTGCGGGAGGACCGTCCCGACCTGAAGGTGCTGCCCATGGACGTCTCGTAAGGCATCCTCGGCGCCATCCCCGGAGCCGTCGTCGCGGACGTCCAACAGTCTCCAATCGTGGACGGAGCTCTCGGCGCGGTGCTTGCGCTGCACATGCTGTACCACGTCGAGGACCAGGCCCAGGCCGTGCGGGAACTGGGCCGTGTACTGGCACCGGGCGGCATCGCGATCGTCTCCACGAACAGTCAGACTGACAAGCGGGAGCTGGAGCACCTCTGGCGCCAGGCCGCGGACGATGTGCTGGGCATCCAAGAGGGGCCAGCCCGAGTGCAGCTGTCTGCCCGCTTCACCCTGGAGGACGCGCCGGCGATCCTCGGTACGGTCTTCGGCGAGATCCGCACGATCCCCCTCCCCGGGGTGATCGAGGTGACCGACGCGGAACCAGTCGTCGCGCACTTGGCCTCGTACGAAGCCTGGGCCGACACGATGGGCGTTCCGTTCAGGGAGACGATCGAGCGCGCGCGGGAGCTGGTCAACGAGACCACTCAGGCAGAGCGCGCTCTTCGTGTCACCTGCCTGGGCGGCATACTCGTCTGCCGAGGAGCGCAGCAGTAGAACCCCCGTTTCGGGCTAGTGGACCAGGTGTGGACCGCCATCGGCGGCGAAGAGCCCCGAGGGCGGGGAACGAGCAGGTCAGCCGCGGTGAAGAAGCTTCCCGCAGCACTCTCTTGAAAGCCGTCGTGGCAGCGATGTCACCGTGGGTTCAAATCCCACACCCACCGCCACACCTCAGCGCACCGCGCTGACCAGAAGGGGCGTCCCGGAACCGGGGCGCCCCTTCTGCGTGCGCGGGTGCCTGAGGGGGGTCTGGGCCTTCCGAGTGGTGTTTGTCGGAAGATCGGCGCGCGTTGCGGGGGTCCTGCGGTTGCAGGCACATCATGACGAATGTATGCAGATCCGCCCGTCGGAACATCGCGAAATGAGGGGCTCGTCATGACCCACCGCAGCATCACCTCGATCTGGACCACCGTCCTCGCCGCGCTCGTGGCGCTCCTGGCCGCCCTCGGTCTCGGTGGGAAGACGGCCCCGGTGGCCGCGGGTGAGGCGGTCGCCGCCCCGGTGGCCCCCGTGGTGCGCCGCCGGCCGGCGGCGGTGGCGCGGCGGACCTGGCGGGCGGTGATGCGGGGCGGTTCGCTCCCGCCGACGATCAAGCAGCGGATCCGGGCCGAGGCCCACGGCAAGGCCCCGTCCGTCCGGCGTTCGACCACCGCCGCGGCCCTCGCACCCGACGCGGCCACCGCCGCCGCGCACCTCACCCCCGCGGCGGACCGTGACGGGCTCACCCTCGCCGCCTAGCGGGAGCCCGAGCAGCAGGACCAGCAGGACCCAGCAGGACCAGCAGCAGGACCAGCAGCGGGAACGGCAGTGAGCACGGCAGCAGGAGCAGCAGCGGAAACGGCAGGATGCGGCGCAGGCGCGCCGTGCAGTGCCCCCGGGGATGGGGCACAGGGGGTCGCACCGGCGTTCGTCCGGGGCGTGCGGGGGGCGTGAAGCTTGGTACGGCAGGGCCGCAGGACCGGGAGACGGCGGGGTTCCCGGACGGCGCGGCCCCTTTCGGCATGTCCGGGACGAGCCGGTTTGGCGGAACGGTTCGCCTCGTGCGGGCGTAGGGCTTTCGCGCGTTGCCGGTGCGCCGCGTGGGGCGGCAGGGGCGCGAACGGGGTTTATCCGCAGTTGGTCATGCTTGCGGGGGAATAGCAGGCTGCGGGGTGGTTCGCCGGGGATTCGGTGGGCAACTCTGGTCTCGCGACGTCGTCAGCAGCACGAACGACCGAGGCGGTCGGCCAACTGCCTCGGATTACACCCCACTTCGGTTTCCTGGAGGGAAATCAGACATGGCAAGCATCCGTACCGCCCGCGTCATCGCCGCCGTCGCCTCGCTCCCCCTCGCCCTCGCCGTCTTCGGCGGCGTGGCCGCGGCCGACAACGGCTCCTTCGCGAACGACGGATCGAATGCGAGCGTCGCCAGCATCATCGGCAGCGGTGTGGGCGGCAGCAACAGCGGCAACTCCTCCACTTCGCAGCAGGTGGCCACCGGCTCCGGCGCCTCGAACCAGAACAACACCGCGCAGGTCAACGGCTCCGCGTACACGGCGATCCACCAGTCCAACTCCAACGTCGCGGTGAACTTCTTCCCCTGGTGGTAGGCGGCCCCGGAGCCGCTTGACCGCTGAGGGCGCCCGTACGACCGGACCGGCTGGGGTCCGGTCGTGCGGGCGCCCTTCCGCATGCCCGGCCCCCTCTCCCGACCTTGACATCGGCAGTGAATCTGACGGACAGTCAGTTTCACTCGTCCGATGCGATGCCGGGAGGCCAGCGCCGTGCACCTCGCCCCGTCCGAAGGCCAGGCGCGACTGCGCGCCGAACTGCGCGCGTACTTCCGCGACCTGCTCCCCGACGGGGTCCCCGAGGATCCGGCCGCACAGCGCGCACTGCTGCGCCGGATCGGCGCCGACGGCCTCCTCGGACTCGGCTGGCCCGTCGAGTACGGGGGCCAGGGCCGGGGCCCCGACGAGCAGTTCGTCTTCTTCGACGAGGCCTACCGGGCGGGCGCCCCCGTCTCCATGGTCACCCTCAACACCGTCGGCCCCACCCTCATGAAGTACGGCACCCAGCGCCAGAAGGACTGGTTCCTGCCCCGGATCCTCCGCGGCGAGATCGTCTTCGCCATCGGCTACTCGGAGCCGGAGGCCGGCACCGACCTGGCCTCGCTGCGCACCAGGGCCGTGCGCGACGGCGGGGACTGGCTGATCGACGGACAGAAGGTCTTCACCTCGAACGCCCAGAACGCCGACTGGATCTGGCTGGCCTGCCGCACCGACCCGACGGCCCCCAAGCACAAGGGCATCTCGATCATCCTGGTGCCCACCGACAGCCCCGGCTTCGCGTGGACCCCGATCGACACCGTCGGCGGCCTCACCACCACGGCGACGTACTACGACGCGATCCGCGTCCCCGAAGGAAACCTCGTCGGCCCCGAACACGGCGGCTGGGGCCTGATCACCAACCAGCTCAACCACGAACGCGTCGCCCTGGCCGCCATCGGCATGCAGGCCGAGGACTTCTACGCGCGGGCCCTGCGCCACGCGCGCACCCCCGACCCGGCCACCGGCGAGCGTCCGGCCGACCGCCCCTGGGTGCGGTCCCGGCTCGCCGAGGCCCACGCCCGGCTGGCCGCCGTACGCCTGCTCAACTGGCGCCTCGTCCAGGACGTGGGCGCGGGCACCCTGGCGCCCGGCGACGCCAGCGGAGTGAAGTTCCTCGGCACCGAGTCCACCGTCGAGGTCTACCGGATCTGCCAGGAGGCGGTGGGCGAGGAAGCCCTCGTACGCGGTCCGGAGGCCTTCGCCGGCGGCGAGCTGGAGCGGATGAACCGGGCCGCCCAGATCAACACCTTCGGCGGCGGGGTCAGCGAGGTCCAACGGGAGATCGTCGCCATGATGCGGCTCGGAATGAAGGGGAGGAAGCGATGACCGCCGGGGAGAGCGACCCGTTCCACGAGAGGCTCAAGGCCTTCGAGGGGCGGCCCGCCGCCACCGCGGGCCGGGCCAAGGACGCGGTCAACGAACCGATGATCCGCCACTGGTGCGAGGCGATGGGCGACACCAACCCCGCCTACACCGGACCGGACGCCATCGCCCCGCCCACCATGCTCCAGGCCTGGACGATGGGCGGCCTCTCCGGCCACACCGACCGTTCCTCCGCCTACGACGAGCTGTTCGAGCTCCTCGACGCCGCGGGCTGCACCTCCGTGGTCGCCACGGACTGCGAGCAGGAGTACCTGCGCCCGCTGCGCCCCGGCGACCGGGTGACCTTCGACGCCGTGATCGAATCGGTCTCGCCGCGCAAGACGACCAAGCTGGGCACCGGGCACTTCGTCACGACCCGCATGGACGTCCGGGCGAACGGCGAACCCGCCGGCACCCACCGTTTCCGCATCCTGAAGTACGCCCCCGCCCCCCGGCCCGAGAGCCGCCCCCCGGCCCCGCCCCGGCCGCGCCCGGTGATCAACCGCGACAACCAGGGCTTCTGGGACGGGGTCCGCGAGCACCGGCTCCTGATCCAGCGCTGCACGGCCTGCGCGACCCTGCGCTTCCCCTGGCTGCCCGGCTGCAACGCCTGCTCCTCCCCGGACTGGGACACCGTCGAGGCGGGCGGCGCCGGCACGGTGTTCTCGTACGTCGTCATGCACCACCCGCCCTTCCCGGCGTTCGACCCGCCCTACGCGGTGGCCCTGGTCGAGCTGGCCGAGGGCGTCCGGGTGGTCAGCAACATCACCGGAGTCCCCTACGACAAGGTCCGCATCGGCATGGCCGTCCGGCTGGAGTTCCTGCGCGTCGACGACACCCTCGAACTGCCCGTCTTCCGAGGGGAGGCCGGCTGACATGGACTTCCACCCCACCGAGGAACAGGCCGCGGCGGCCGGCCTCGCCGCGCGGATCTTCCGCGACCTGGCCACCCACGAACGGCTCGCCGCTGCCGGTACCGGCAGCGACGCCGAACTCTGGAAGGCCCTGACCGCCGCCGGACTCACCGCCGCCGTCGAGGACGTCGGCCTGCTCGGCCTGGTCCTGCTGCTGGAGGAGCAGGGCCGCGCCACCGCGCAGGTCCCGTACGCCGCCACCTGCGCGTACGGCGTCCTGCCGGTGGCCGCGCACGGCAGCCCCGAGCAGCGCGCCCGGCTGCTGCCCGCCCTCGGCTCCGGCGAGGCGGTGGCCACCGGCGCCTTCCCCGAGCGCGGCCGCTTCACCGCAACGCCCGACGGCCGGCTCAGCGGCACCGCCCCCGCCGTGCCCTGGCTGCGCGACGCCACGCACGTCCTGGTCCCCGACACCGGCCGGGCCCTGTGGCTCGTACGGACGGACGCGGCCGGGGCAGCCGTCCGGCCGGTGGAGACCACCGCGCCCTGGGCGTCGGGGAGCCTCACCCTGGACGGGGCGCGGGGCGAGCGGCTCGGCGGCCCGGAAGCGTACGACCAGGTGCTCGGCGCCGCCCGCACCGCCTTCGCCGGACTCCAGGCGGGGGTCTGCGCGGGATCGCTGGCCCGGGCCGTGGAGCACACCTCCACCCGTGAGCAGTTCGGCCGCCCGCTGTCCACGAACCAGGGCGTCATGCTCCGTGCGGCCGACGCCCACATGGACACGGAGGCGATCCGGGTCACCGCGTACGAGGCGGCGTGGCGGGTCGACGAGGGCCTCCCGGCCCGCGACCACGCGCTCACGGCGGCCTGGTGGGCCTCCGAGGCGGGCAAGCGGGTCGTCCACGCGGGCCAGCACCTGCACGGCGGGATGGGCGCCGACCTGGACCACCCCGTCCACCGGCACTTCCTGTGGGGCCGCCAGCTGGACGCCTACCTGGGCTGCGGCAGCGAGCTGCTGGCCGAACTGGGCGCCCTCATATCCGGGGCGGAAGCAGGGGCGGAAGCAGAAGCGGAAGCAGAGGGGGAACACGCATGAAGGTCGGCGACGCGCTGCCGCCGCTGGAGATCCCGGTCACCCGCACCCTGATCGTGGCGGGGGCGATCGCCTCCCGCGACTACCAGGACGTGCACCACGACGCGGAACTCGCCCGCGCGAAGGGCTCCCCGGACGTCTTCATGAACATCCTGACCACCAACGGACTGGTCGGCCGCTACGTCACCGACCACCTGGGCCCGCACGCGGTCCTGCGCAAGGTCGCGATCCGCCTCGGCGCCCCCAACTACCCGGGCGACACGATGACCCTCACGGGCACGGTCACCGCCGTCGACGGGGACACCGCCGAGATCAGGATCGTCGGGGCCAACCGCATCGGCCACCACGTCACGGGCACCGTGACCGTCACCCTGGGGGCCCCGGCATGAGCGTCCGCAACCGCGACGGCCTCGGCGGCCGGGCCGCCATCGCCGGCATCGGTGCGACCGAGTTCTCCAAGGACTCCGGCCGCAGCGAGCTGAAGCTCGCCGTCGAGGCGGTGCACGCCGCCCTCGACGACGCCGGGCTCACCCCCGCCGACGTCGACGGCATGGTCACCTTCACGATGGACACCAGCCCCGAGATCACCGTGGCCCAGGCGGCCGGCATCGGGGAGCTGTCCTTCTTCTCCCGCATCCACTACGGGGGCGGCGCGGCCTGCGCCACCGTCCAGCAGGCCGCCCTCGCCGTCGCCACCGGGGTGGCCGAGGTCGTGGTCTGCTACCGCGCCTTCAACGAACGCTCCGGCCGCCGCTTCGGCTCCGGTGTCCAGCAGCGCGAACCCTCCGCGGAAGGTTCCGCCCTCGGCTGGTCCCTGCCCTGGGGCCTGCTCACCCCCGCGTCCTGGGTGGCCATGGCGGCCCAGCGCTACCTGCACACCTACGGCCTGACCCCCGAGGCCTTCGGCCACGTCGCCGTCACCGGCCGCGCGCACGCCGCGAACAACCCCGCCGCCTACTTCCACGGCAAGCCGATCACCCTCGCCGACCACGCGGCCTCGCGCTGGATCGTCGAGCCGCTGCGGCTGCTGGACTGCTGCCAGGAGACCGACGGCGGTCAGGCCCTCGTCGTCACCACCGCCGAGCGGGCCCGGGACCTGCGGCAGAAGCCCGCCGTGATCACCGCCGCCGCGCAGGGCGCCGGCCGCCGCCAGGAGGCGATGACCTCCTTCTACCGGGACGGCCTCACCGGCCTCCCGGAGATGGACGTGGTCGCCCGCCAGCTGTGGCGCACCAGCGGCCTGAGGCCCTCGGACATCGACGTGGGCATCCTCTACGACCACTTCACCCCCTTCGTGCTCATGCAGCTGGAGGCCTTCGGCTTCTGCGGTCCGGGGGAGGCCGCGGACTTCACGGCGGCCGGGGCGCTCCCCCTCAACACCCACGGAGGCCAGCTCGGGGAGGCCTACCTGCACGGCATGAACGGCATCGCCGAAGCGGTCCGCCAGGTGCGCGGAACCTCCGTCAACCAGCTCCCCGGGGCGGAGAACGTCCTGGTCACGGCCGGTACGGGAGTGCCCACCTCCGGTCTGCTGCTGGGGGCCGGGCTCTGACTGCGGTCCCAGCGGGCGGCCGCGCCCTCCACCTTCAGGAGGTGGGGCGCGGCCCGCCCGTACAACCTGAGAGGGACCCGGCTCCGGCACCTTGGGCCGATCCCAGAAGAGCGCGCCGCTTCTAGCGTGGAGCCATGACCACGTCTGTGTGCACGCTCGCCTCGAATCCGACGCACTACCCGTCGTTCTCGGCGTACTTCCGGACCCGTGGCACCGTCCTCCTGCGCACCGCGCGCTCCCTGACCGCCAACCCCTGCGACGCCGAGGACCTGCTCCAGACGGCCCTGGCGAAGACCTACGTCGCCTGGGACCGGATCGAGGACCACCGCGCCCTCGACGGCTACGTCCGCCGGGCCCTGGTCAACACCCGGACCTCCCAGTGGCGCAAGCGCAAGGTCGACGAGTTCGTCTGCGACGAGATCCCGGAGAGCGAGACCCCGGCGGGAACCGATCCCGCCGAGGCGCAGGCGCTGCGCGACGCGATGTGGCGCGCCGTCACCCGGCTCCCCGACCGGCAGCGGGCCATGGTGGTCCTGCGCTACTACGAGGACATGAGCGAGGCGCAGACCGCCGAGCTCCTCGGAGTCTCGGTCGGCACGGTCAAGAGCGCCGTCTCCCGGGCGCTGGTCAAGCTGCGCGAGGACCCCGAGCTCACCCCGGTGCGCTGACGGACAGCCGCGGTGTTTCACGTGAAACATCGGCCACGCGACGGCTCCGGACAGTGACGGGCCAGCCTGTTTGTACTCCCGGGTAGTGACATGCCGACCGGTACGTGCGCAGAATCGGCAGCATCCGACAGCCGCCGCAGCGCCGCAGCGCTCACCGGGAGGACGCTTTGCTGAGCACCATGCAGGATGTACCGCTGCTGATCTCGCGGATCCTGGCCCACGGGTCGACGATTCACGGAAAGTCCCAGGTCACCACGTGGACCGGTGAGGCCGAGCCGCACCGGCGCAGCTTCGCCGAGATCGGCGTCCGCAGCGCACAGCTCGCGCACGCGCTGCGCGACGAGCTCGGGGTCCGGCAGGACGAACGCGTCGCGACCCTCATGTGGAACAACTCCGAGCACGTCGAGGCGTACTTCGCGATCCCGTCCATGGGCGCGGTCCTGCACACGCTCAACCTGCGGCTGCCCCCCGAGCAGCTGGTCTTCATCGTCAACCACGCCGCGGACAGGGTGGTGCTGGTCAACGGCACCCTGCTGCCGCTGCTGGCGCCGCTGCTCCCGCACCTGACGACGGTCGAACACGTCGTCGTCGTGGGCATCGGCGACCGCTCCGTCCTCGACGGCCTGGGCGTCCGGGTCCACGAGTACGAGGAGCTCCTTGCGGGCCGCCCCGAACGCTACGACTGGCCCGAGCTGGACGAGCGCCAGGCCGCGGCCATGTGCTACACCTCCGGCACCACCGGGGACCCCAAGGGCGTCGTCTACTCGCACCGCTCGATCTACCTGCACTCCATGCAGGTCAACATGACCGAGTCGATGGGCCTCACCGACCACGACACGAGCCTGGTCGTGGTGCCCCAGTTCCACGTGAACGCCTGGGGCCTGCCGCACGCCACCTTCATGACCGGCATCAACATGCTGATGCCGGACCGGTTCCTCCAGCCGGCCCCGCTCGCCGAGATGATCGAACGGGAGAAGCCCACGCACGCCGCGGCCGTCCCCACCATCTGGCAGGGACTGCTCGCCGAGGTCACCGCGAAGCCGCGCGACCTGACTTCGATGAGGCAGGTCACCATCGGCGGCGCGGCCTGTCCGCCCTCCCTGATGGAGGCCTACGACAGGCTCGGCGTCCGCCTCTGCCACGCGTGGGGCATGACCGAGACCTCCCCGCTCGGCACCATGGCCCATCCGCCCGCCGGGCTGACCGCCGAGGAGGAGTGGCCGTACCGGGTGACCCAGGGCCGCTTCCCGGCCGGCGTCGAGGCCCGCCTCATCGGCCCCGCCGGCGACGTCCTGGCGTGGGACGGGGAGTCGGCGGGCGAGCTGGAGGTCCGCGGCAACTGGATCGCCGCCTCCTACTACAACGGGGTGTCCGGCGAAGCCCTGCGTCCCGAGGACAAGTTCAGCGCGGACGGCTGGCTCAAGACCGGGGACGTCGGCGTGATCAGCTCCGACGGCTTCCTCACCCTCACCGACCGGGCCAAGGACGTCATCAAGTCCGGCGGCGAGTGGATCTCCAGCGTCGACCTGGAGAACGCCCTGATGGCCCACCCCGAGGTGGCCGAAGCGGCGGTCGTCGCCGTCCCGGACGAGAAGTGGGGCGAACGCCCCCTGGCCACGGTCGTCCTCAAGGAGGGCGCCACGGCGGACTACGAGGGCCTGCGCGCCTTCCTCGGCCAGTCCGTGGCCAAGTGGCAGCTCCCGGAGCGCTGGACGATCGTCGGGGCCGTTCCGAAGACCAGCGTCGGCAAGTTCGACAAGAAGGTGATCCGCAAGCAGTACGCGGACGGCGAGCTGGACGTCACCATCCTCGCGTAGGAGCCGGGGAGATCAGCCCCGCGTGAGCCACGGCCGCAGCAGCCTGCTGACGGCGGGCATGGCCACGTAGGTCATCAGGGTGCTGAAGACGACCGCGAAGGCGGCCGTCCGCACCACGAAGTGCAGGTCCACCAGGTACGGCCCGAGCAGCGCGTTGCCCGCGAGCGAGATCGGGAAGATGGCCAGCCCCGAGCTGATCGCCATCTTCCAGCGCGGCGGCGCGGGCCGGGTCGTACCCGGCTTGGCGAACCAGGTCTCCATCCCGTGCAGTTCCCGCCGGGCTATCTCGGTGTGGTGGTGGCCCAGGCAGTTCGAGAACCACTGGGCCCGCTCGGGGGAGTCCTGCCAGCGCTGGAAGGCCGCCTGGTCGCGGAAGCGGTGCACCAGGAACCACGGGCCGCCCTCGGTGGCCGGCCGGAACAGGCCGTACCCGAGGTGCCCGGGGAAGGCCGCGGCCGTCTCCAGGATCCCGTGGGCCCAGGCCTCGAAGGTCTCCTCGTGGCCGGGCTCCACCTGCCGGGCGATGAGGAGGTTGACCTCCCCGTTGTCGGCGGGAACGGTGTGCTCGGACGTGTCGGTGATGGCCATGGGGCCCAGGATCGCTAGTTGGTCCCGATCTTGGCCAGCAAGTCCACGATGCGGCCCTGCACATCGGCCGTGGTGGCCCGCTCCGCGAGGAACAGCACGCTCTCGCCCGAGGCCAGCCGCGGCAGGTCGGCGGGACCGATCCCGCTGGTCGTGTAGACGACCAGCGGAGTGCGGTTCAGCAGTCCGTTCGCGCGCAGCCAGTCCACGATCCCCGCCCGCCGGCGCCGGACCTGCATCAGGTCCATGACCACCAGGTTGGGCCGCATCCGGCTCGCCAGCTCGACGGCGTCGGTGTCCGCGCCCGCCCGGGCGACCTGGACGCCGCGCCGTTCCAGCGCGGCGGTCAGCGCGGTGGCGATCTCCTCGTGCTCCTCGATCAGCAGGACCCGGGACGGGTGCTGCTCGCTGTCGCGGGCCGCGAGCGCCTTGAGCAGTACGGCCGGATCGGCGCCGTACGCCGCCTCGCGCGTGGCGTGCCCCAGCCCGGCCGTCACCAGGACGGGAACCTCGGCGGCCACCGCGGCCTGGCGCAGGGACTGCAGGGCGGTCCGGGTGATGGGCCCGGTCAGCGGGTCGACGAACAGCGCGGCGGGGAACGCCGCGATCTGCGCGTCCACCTCCTCCCGCGAGTGCACGATCACCGGGCGGTAGCCGCGGTCGCTCAGCGCCTGCTGCGTCTGTGCGTCCGGCGCGGGCCACACCAGCAGCCGGCGCGGGTTGTCCAGCGGCTCCGGCGGCAGCTCGTCGTCCACGGGCTGCGGTACGGGCCGGTTGACCACCTCGACCGCTCCCCCGGGGCCGTCCAGCGGCTCCGGGCCCTCGGCCGCGCCCGCCTCGGGGGCCCCTATGGCGAAGGCCCGCCCCTGGGGCGCGGGTTCGGCGAGCCGACGGCGCCGGCCGGAACCGGAACCCTCCCCGGCCGCCGCGCCCGGGTCCACGGCGATGCCCTGGCCCAGGGTGCCCAGAGCGCGCACGCTGATCGGCTGCCCCGCACCCGCCGGGGCCCCGTCGGGCCGTCGGGCACCGGGGACGGAGGGCTGCCCGGGGGTCTCGTCGTCCTCGGGTGCGGTGCGGGCGGCGGGCACCGGCCAAGCGGGGGTCGCGGGCAGCGCACGCCGCCGCCCGGTCGGGAGCGCGGGCTCCGCGGCCTCGGCCGGCTGCGGCGGCTCAGGTTCGGCAGGGGCGCCGAGCACCCGCCGGCCACGGCGTCCGCCCGGCCCCTCGGCGTCCGGCTCGGCAGAACCGGAACCCGCGGAGGGCCCGGCCGGCAGGGCGAAGCCGCCCTCGGGGGCCACGGGCCGCGGCGCGCCGGGCGCCGGGAGCCCGCCCGCCGGCACCGGGCCGCCGGGCTGCGCGGCCGCCCCGGCCGGCCCCAGCGCCCTGCGGCGGCCCGCCGGGTGCTCGGTCACCGGAACCGGGGGCACCGACGGTACGGGCGGCAGCGCGGGCATCGCGGTGCCCTGCGGAGGCACGGGCCCGTCGTGCGGGGCGTCGTCACCGTCACGGCCCCGCCGGCGCCCGGTACCGAGTCCTGCGGGGTTCACCGGGGACTGGGCCAGCTCCGCCGGACCGGCCACGACGCCCTGTGCGGGCGCCTCGCCCTCCGCACGGCGGCGCCCGGACGGCAGCGCCAGTGCGCCCCCGCCCTCACGCGCCCCGTGGCCCTTCGCCCCGTCGGCCTCGTCCTCCAGGAAGGCGTCCACCCCGCGCCGGCCCCGCCGGCCGCCGGAGACCGTCGCGGGGGCGGCCTCGGGCTCCGGCGCGGGCGGCTCCTCGGGCTCCGGCAGGGTCACCGTCCCGGCGCCCGAACCCAGCGGCAGCTCCAGCACGTACGCCCCGCCGGGCGCACCGGGCACCTCCACCGTCTGCAGGACCCCGCCGTGCGCCGTGACGATGCCCCGCACGATCGGCTCGTGCACCGGGTCGCCGCCCTCGTAGGGGCCGCGCACCTCGATCCGTACGACATCGCCCCGCTGGGCCGCCGCCACCACGATCGTGGAGTCGCCGTACCCGCTGCCCTGGGCGGTCTTGCCGGTGGCGTCCACCCCGGCGACGTCCGCGATCAGGTGCGCGAGGGCAGCCGCGATCCGTCCCTCGTCCACCTCGGCCTCGATCGTCGGGGCGTGGACGGCGAACTGCACCCGACCGGGGCCGATCAGCTCCACCGCCCCGTCGACACCCGCCGCGACGACCGTGTTGATCAGGACGTTCTTCTTCTTGAGCTTGTCGCTGCCCGCGTCCAGGCGCTGGTACTCCAGCACGTTGTCCACGAGGGTCGTCATCCGCGAGTAGCCGGCGGCGAGATGGTGCAGCAGCTGGTTGGCCTCGGGCCACAGCTGGCCCCCGTCGTCGGCGGCCAGCGTGGCCAGCTCCCCGCGCAGTTCCTCCAGCGGGCCGCGCAGGGAGTCCCCGAGGACGGCCAGCAGCTGGGCGTGGCGCGCCGCGAGGGCGTCGTACTGGCGCCGGTCGGTGAAGGTCATCACCGCGCCGACGAGCAGCTCCCCGTCCCGTACGGGCGAGGTGGTCAGGTCGACGGCCACGGCCTGTCCGGCCTTGTTCCACAGCACCTGGCCGCGGACCCGGTGCTTGCGCCCGCTGCGCAGGGTGTCGGCGAGGGGGGACTCGTCGAAGGGGAAGGGCGAGCCGTCGGCGCGCGAGTGCTGGATCAGCCCGTGCAGCTCGCGGTTGCCGAGATCGGTGGCGCGGTACCCGAGGATCTGCGCGGCGGCCGGATTGACGAGGACGACGCGGCCCTCGGTGTCCGTGCCCACGACGCCCTCGGCGGCGGCGCGCAGGATCATCTCGGTCTGCCGCTGGGAGCGGGCCAGCTCGGCCTCGGTGTCCACGGTCTGGGAGAGGTCCCGGACGACGAGCATCAGCAGTTCGTCGCCGGTGTACGGCTGGGGCTCGCGGTAGGCGTCACGGCCGTCGAGGTGGGCGCTGGTGACCTCGACGGGGAACTCGCTGCCGTCGGTGCGGCGCGCGGTCATCCGCTTCGGCTTGGAGCGGCCCTCTTCGCGGTCGCCGGGGCGGCGCATGGAGCCGGGGATCTGCTTGGAGTCGAACTCCGGCAGGAGGTCGAGGACCCCGCGGCCCACGAGCCCGGTACCGGGGCTCTCCATGACTTCGAGGGCGATCGAATTGGCGTTGACGACCGTGCCGTTGGCGTTGACGAGCAACAGCGCGTCCGGGAGCGCGTCGAGTATTGCTGCGAGGCGAGCAGCGCCTCGGGATGGCCTGCTGCTCACGACGAGCTTCCTCCCTGACCACGACTACCGGCATGTCACGGGAGGAGTCTAAGGGCACGGTCCTGCCGTGAGGTGGCGGATGGACGGGGGAAAACGTGCATCCGCCGCATCGTCCCAGGTCAGGAATGCTCCCCCGGAAGCACAGGTTCCAGGTTCTTCCACCGGGCGATGTCGCAGCCGTTCCTGCGCTGGAAGGTGGTGTCCACCTTCTGGCCGCGCCATGTTCCGGTGACCCGGGCGACGGCCGACCCGCCGTACTGGAACGAGCAGTTCTTGGATTCCGACTCGGCGAAGGGGTCCTTGCCCTGTCTGGTCAGCGTGTCGAGCCGGGCGCAGGCCTCCTCGGCGAAGGGGTGGTCGCCGCCGGCGGGGTGGCACTCCAGCCGGTGCGTGCCGTCCACGAGGCGGTTGCCGCTCTTGGAGATCTCGATGGTGAGCCGGTCGGGTGCGGACAGCAGGCGGCCCAGGGGCAGGGGCGGCAGCGGTCCGGCAGCCGCGGCGGCCAGGGCGGAGGTGACGGCGAAGGCGGCGAGACGCAGCATGGGGCACTCCAGGTCGTCCGTACGTCGTACGCCTCACCAACGAAATTCCCGCTCCGACGTTGCGTGCTTAAGCCTTTGCCCTGCGGCCCCGGCTCCTTGTACCGTTGGGAGCGGATTGGTGACCGGCCCCGCGCCTGTGTCATCATCTGCACGCACCTTCGTACGCGAGGGTGTGCTGGAGGCGTCGCCTAGTCCGGTCTATGGCGCCGCACTGCTAATGCGGTTTGGGGCTTACACCCCATCGAGGGTTCAAATCCCTCCGCCTCCGCACCTCACCGAAGCCCCGGTCCTGATGGACCGGGGCTTCGGTGCGTTCGGGGGTCGAAGTGCGGTCGGCGACCTTCGGTGCCTTCGGCTTCCTGGCGGGGAGCGGAGCGGGCCGGATGCGTTCAGGGCCTGGAGGGGGCCGGAAGGGGTTTCGGATGGCTCCCCGTGGGTAGCCCGCCGGGCCGGACGCTGCGGCGCCGAACCTTCCGGACGATCTTCTTCCAGGGCGTTTTCGCAGGTCAGAGGCCTTGGGGCTAATGGATTTCGCGTCCCGGCGAGGTCCATGTATTGTTGTTCTCGCAAGGCCAACGGGGCGAAAAAAACCCGGGAAGCCCAAGCACTCGTAGCTTAACGGATAGAGCATCTGACTACGGATCAGAAGGTTGCAGGTTCGAATCCTGCCGAGTGCACAGCAGGACAGAGGCCCCAGACGAGAGTCTGGGGCCTCTGTCGTTTAGGCCGTACAGCAGCGAAGTGCGGCAACCGCCTCAGCCGCCGCCACCCGTCGCTTCGGACAGCTTGCCGATGGCGTCCCGCGTTTCTTCCATGCCGGAGGATCCGCTGTGCCACCTTCGGGTGGACCTTGAGCGCGACCGGGAGCGAGCTGCGCGTGTGCCGGTTGTTCCGGAGCGGGATCACCGGCAGGCCGGCCCGCAGGGCGTCACGCGAGCCCTGGATCACGCGGCGGGAGCCGGTGTGGCCGCCTTGGCGGGTCCCGCTGCCTCCTGCTCGCGCTGGACGGTACTCAAGGGGGAGAGGTACCCCGGAAGAGCTCAGGGGTGGGATGGCTCCTGAGGGGGACGTGGATCAGGCGGCGCCCCGGCTAGGGTTTTTGAAGATCGTTCGAACCTTGATGGGGGCTCTCATGGGACTGTTCGGGAACGCGCACACCGTCGACCCGTCGTCGGCGCAGCGGGACTACGCGCGGCTGCTGGGGAACGGCGAGCAGGTCTACGCCGCGTACCTGCTGGTGCGCGACACGATCCTGTTCACGGACCGGCGGCTGGTGTTCGTCGACAAGCAGGGGCTGACGGGGAAGAAGGTGGAGTACCACTCGATCCCGTACCGGAGCATCACGCACTTCTCGGTGGAGACGGCCGGGCACTTCGATCTCGACGCCGAGCTGAAGATATGGATATCCGGCAGCCCGGCGCCGATCGAGAAGACCTTCACCAAGGGGGTCGACATCTACGAGATGCAGGCGATCCTGACGCAGTTCGTCGCGCGCTGACCGCGGGCCCGTTGGGCCGTCCGGCTGGCCTTTCCCCGCCCGGGCGAAGGTTCAGGGGTGGCCGGGCAGGACGCGCGGGAGGCCGGTCACCGAGAGCACGAGCGAGTAGAGCGACGTGGTGGCCGTGATGAAGAGGCGGTTGTTCTTCGGGCCGCCGAAGGCGATGTTCGAGACGGGCTCGGGGACGCGCAGGCGGCCGATGAGGTCCCCGTCCGCCGCGTAGCAGTGCACGCCCGACTTCATCGCGGCCGCCCACAGCCGGCCCTCGTCGTCGAAGCGGACGTTGTCCACCGAGGGGCAGTCCGTGAAGACGCGGTCCCCGCTGAGGGTGCCGTCGTCGCCGACCTTGAAGGCGCGGATGTGGCCGGCGCGGGTGTCGGCCGCGTACAGCTCGCTCTCGTCGGGTGAGAAGACCAGGCCGTTCGGCCCGAGGAAGCCGTCGGCGACGAGGCGGACCTCGCCGGTGGCCGGGTCGGCCCGGTAGAGGTTGCAGGCGCCGATCTCGCTCGGGGCCCGCTTGCCCTCGTAGTCGCTGGTGATCCCGAAGTCCGGGTCGGAGAACCAGACGGACCCGTCCGAGCGGACCACCGCGTCGTTGGGGCTGTTGAGCCGCTTGCCGTCGTAGCGGTCGGCGATGACGGTGAGGCTGCCGTCGGGTTCGGTGCGGGTGACGCGCCGGTTGCCCTGCTCACAGGTGATCAGGCGGCCCTCGCGGTCGAGGGTGTTGCCGTTGGAGTGGCCGGCCGGGGAGCGGAAGACGGAGACCGCGCCGGTCGCCTCGTCCCATCGCAGCATCCGGTCGTTGGGGATGTCGCTCCACACGAGCTGGCGCCAGGCGGGCAGGTACAGCGGGCCCTCGGCCCAGCGGCAGTCGTCGTGGAGCCGCTCCAGGCGGGCGTCCCCGTTGGCGCAGCGGCCGGTACGGAAGCGCTCGTCCAGGATCTCGTACAAGGTGAGGTCGGCAATGCCCAACATGATTCCCCCAGAATGGTCAAGTGCCGAACTGTGTTCGGTGTGATGGTGAGATTGCAGGATCAGGTACCGTCTTCGCAAGAGCTGACGGGCTCAGCCGGCCCCAAGGGTGCAAGGGGCCGGCGGGTCCAGGAGAGGGAGACGGCGTGGACGACATCGACCGGGCGCTCGTCCTGCGCCTCCAGCAGGACGCGGGCCAGTCCTACGCCGCACTCGGCGCGGCCGTGGGCCTCTCGGCCGGGGCCACCCACGAGCGCGTGCGCAAACTCCGCGAGCGCGGGGTCATCCGGCGGACCACCGTCGACGTGGACCCGGCCGCCGTGGGCAGCGGGGTGCTGGCCTACGTGATGGTCGACTCCAACGCCTGGATGGGCGAGTCGGCGGAGGACTTCGCCGCCATCCCCGAGATCCAGGAGGCGCACATCATCGCGGGCAGCGCCTCGGTGCTGGTCAAGGTGCGCACGGCCACCACCGAGCAGCTCCAGGACGTCCTGCGGCGGCTCTACGCCATCGACGGGGTCAGCGGGACGCAGGCCACCGTGGTCCTGGAGACCTTCTTCGAGCGGCCGCTCCCGCTGTGACCGGGCCCGCGGAGGGCTGGTGCTGCACGGGGATCCGGTGGAGCGCGCAGGGGCCCGCGATCGGGTGGTGCGGGCGCGGTGAGCGCGGCAGCCCGCTCGCCCCGGGGCAGCGGCTGGCCTTCACCGCCCGTGGCGAGCGGCACTGCCTGGGCGTGCGGCGGGCCGGGAAACGGACCCCGTGCCCGGCGGCCCGGACGGTGCCGGGCCGCGCGGGGAACGCCCAGTGCCCCGAGTGCGCCCGGCTGGACCGGTCGTTCTCGGTGGCGGCGGACACCAACGCGGCCGACCCGCGGACCTACCGCGTCTACCTGGCGTGGTTCGGGCCCGGGATGGTCAAGGTCGGCATCACCGCGGAGGAGCGCGGGCCGGTCCGGCTGCTGGAGCAGGGGGCGGTCACCTGGGCCTGGCTGGGGCGCGGGCCGCTGATGGCGGCGCGCCGGACCGAGGAGCTGCTGCGGGCCGCCCTGGGGGTGCCCGACCGGATCGCGTACGCCCGGAAGCGCGCCGTGCGGGCCCGGCTGCCGGTGGCGGCCGAGCGGGCCCGGGAGGTGGCCGAGCTGTACGCGCGGGCCGCAGCCCTGCCCGGGTGGCCGGAGTCGCTGGAGCGGGTGGGGTGCGAGATCACCGACCACGCGGGGGCGTTCGGCCTGGCCGGGCTCCCGGTTCCGGTCCGGGTGGTCGCGGAGCTGGTGCCGGGCGGGACCGTCGTGGGGCGGCTGGCGGGGGCCGCCGGCCCGGACCTGCACTTCGCGGACGGGCTCGTGGTGGACACCCGGCTGCTGGCCGGATGGGAGCTGTCAGCCGCTCCCGGGGAGGCCCGCACCGACGTCTCGCTGACCGCGATCGCCCCCGCGCAGTCCGAGGCCGAGCAGGGCGGACTGTTCTGACCCGGGTCCGGGAGCAAGGTCAAAACTTGGATCCCTTTGGGCTCCCGGGGCCGATTCCGATGGACACGCCAAGGACCTTCCGCCGAGGGTGGGGGCATGAGCATTCAGCCCGTACCGGCGTTCGAACCGCCTTATGTGATGGCCGTATTCACCGATGTCCGCACCCCCGACGAGAGCGGCTATCCGGAGACCAGCGCCCGGATGGACGAGATCGTCAACGAGAACCCCGGGTTCCTCGGCTACGAGTCCGCCCGCAACCCCGGCGGTCTCGGGATCACCGTCGCGTACTTCCGCGACCACGAGTCCCTGCGGGTCTGGCGGGAGGACCTGGAGCACCAGGCCGCCATGAAGCAGGGCCGCGCCCACTGGTACGAGAGCTACACCCTGCACGTCGCGACCGTCGAGCGGAGCCACGGCTTTGCCCGCAACGGCTGAGGCGCTCCGCGTCTTCCGCGAGCGGCTCGGCCTGCCGGGACTGGTGGACGTCCACACGCACTTCATGCCGGAGCGGGTGCTGGCGAAGGTCTGGGACTACTTCGACGCGGTCGGCCCGCTGACCGGCATCGAGTGGCCCATCACCTACCGCCACGAGGAGGAGCGGCGGGTGGCGCTGCTGCGGGAGTTCGGGGTCCGCGCCTTCACCTCCATGCTCTACCCCCACAAGCCCGGGATGGCCGCCTGGCTCAACGCGTGGGCCGCGGACTTCGCCGCCCGCACCCCCGACTGCCTGCACACCGCGACCTTCTTCCCCGAGGAGGGCGTGGCGGCGTACACCGAGCGGGCCGTGTCCGACGGGGCACAGGTCTTCAAGGCGCACCTCCAGGTCGGCGGCTACGACCCGAACGACGACCGGCTCGACCCGGTCTGGGGACTGCTGGCCGAGGCGCGGATCCCGGTCGTCGTCCACTGCGGTTCGGGACCCGCCCCGGGCAAGTACACCGGACCCGGGCCGGTCGCCCGGCTGCTGGCCCGCCACCCCCGGCTGCCCCTGGTCGTCGCGCACATGGGGATGCCCGAGTACACGGACTTCCTCGACCTGGCCGGCCGCCACCCCGAGGTGCGCCTCGACACCACGATGGTCTTCACCGACTTCTCGGAACGGCTCGCCGCCTTCCCGACCGGGGAGCTGGGACGGCTCGCCGACCTCGGGGACCGGATCCTGCTGGGCACGGACTTCCCGAACCTCCCCTACCCCTACGAACACCAGCTGGAGGCGCTGGAGCGGCTGGACCTCGGCGACGACTGGTTGCGCGCGGTCTGCCACGACAACGCCGCCCGCCTGTTCGGGCTCGCCCCGGGCCCTTCCTGAGCGCCCCCGGCCGCCGGACCGGGCACCGCCCTTTCTCAGGAGATTCACAGGCAGGGGCAAGAACGCTTTCAGGGGCGGCCGCCAGCGTGGGGTCATGACCGCGACGACCCGTTCCCACGCGTCCACGTCCACCGGCAGCCCGACGGCCCTGCTGAGGCCCGACGGCGCACCCTGCCGGGTCCTCGTCGTCGACGACGAGGCCTCGCTCTCCGAGCTGCTCTCCATGGCCCTGCGCTACGAGGGCTGCGAGGTCCGCACCGCCGGCGACGGGGCCGGGGCCGTGCGGGCAGCGCGCGCGTTCCGGCCGGACGTGGTGGTCCTCGACATCATGCTCCCGGACATGGACGGGCTGGCCGTACTGGGGCGCCTGCGCCGCGAGATCCCGCAGGTCCCGGTGCTGTTCCTGACCGCCAAGGACTCCGTGGAGGACCGCATCGCGGGCCTGACGGCGGGCGGCGACGACTACGTCACCAAGCCGTTCAGCCTGGAGGAGGTCGTCGCCCGGCTCCGGGGGCTCGTGCGCCGCTCCGGTGCCGCCCAGGTCGCCCGCGGCGGCTCGGTCCTGACCGTCGGCGACCTGCGCCTCGACGAGGACAGCCACGAGGTGGTCCGGGGCGGCCAGGAGGTCCACCTGACCGCCACCGAGTTCGAGCTGCTGCGCTACCTGATGCGCAACCCGCGCCGGGTGCTCAGCAAGGCGCAGATCCTGGACCGCGTGTGGTCCTACGACTTCGGCGGCCAGGCCAACGTGGTGGAGCTCTACATCTCCTACCTGCGCCGGAAGCTGGAGGGCGGCACCGGGCTGCCCCCGATGATCCACACCCGGCGCGGCGCCGGCTACCTGATCAAGCCGGCCGACTGATGGCCTTCCGGCGCCCCTGGTCACTGCGGACCCGGCTGGTCGTCTCGGCGGTGTCGCTGATCGCCGTCGTGGGCGCGGCCATCGGCACCGTCACCACCCTCACCATGCGCTCCCGCCTGGTCGGCGAGCTGGACAAGCAGCTGACCACCTCCGTCGAGATGGCCACCCGGGGGCCGGGTGCCGCGAAGGCGGCCCGTGAGGCGGGCGTCGGCTTCGTCTTCGCCCCCGGCTCTCCGATGGGCGCCGCCGGGATCCGCCTCGACCCCGCCCGCGCGGTGGTCGCGGGCGCCCGGGTCGTTCCCGTGTCCGGCCAGAGCCTCGACCACCGCGAATCCCTCACCGAGGACCAGACCGCCGCCCTCGCCGAGGTCGCCCGCAAGGCCGGCCCCGGCCGCACCACTCCCGTGGACGCGGACCTGCCCGGCCTGGGGGCCTACCGGGTGCTGGCGTCCCGCGACGGCACCCTCGTGCTCGCCTTCCCGCTCACGGGCGTCGACTCCACCGTGAGCACCCTGATCGCCGTCGAGGTGTGCGTCACCCTGGCCGGACTCATCGCCGCCTCCCTCGCCGGGCAGGCCCTGGTCGAGGTCGCCCTGCGCCCGCTGCGCCGGGTCGCCGCCACCGCCACCCGGGTGTCCGAACTCCCCCTGCACAGCGGCGAACCCGCCCTGCACGAGCGGGTCCCGGACGCCGAGGCCGACCCCCGCACCGAGGTGGGGCAGGTGGGCGCCGCCCTCAACCGGATGCTGGGGCACGTCTCCTCCGCGCTGACGGCCCGCCAGCAGAGCGAGACGCAGGTCCGGCAGTTCGTCGCCGACGCCTCCCACGAACTGCGCACTCCGCTCGCCTCCATCCGGGGCTACGCCGAACTCACCCGCCGGGGACGGGAGGAGACCGGCCCCGACACCCGGCACGCCCTGGGCCGGATCGAGTCCGAAGCCACCCGGATGACCGGGCTGGTCGAGGACCTGCTGCTGCTGGCCCGGCTGGACGCGGGCCGCCCGCTGTCCTTCGGGGACACCGACCTGGCACCGCTCGTCGTCGACGCCGTCAGCGACGCCCGCGCCGCGGGCCCCGGCCACCACTGGCGCCTCGCCCTCCCCGACGAGCCCGCACCCGTGCGCGCCGACGCGGCCCGGATCCAGCAGGTCCTGGTGAACCTCCTCGCCAACGCCCGCACCCACACCCCGCCCGGCACCACGGTCACGGCCGAGGTTTCACGTGAAACATCCGCCGTCCGGCTGCGGATCGAGGACGACGGCCCCGGGATCCCGCCCGAGCTGCTGCCCCACGTCTTCGAGCGCTTCGCCCGCGGCGATGCCTCCCGGTCCCGGTCGGCGGGGTCGACGGGGCTCGGCCTCGCCATCGTCCACGCCGTGGTCGGCGCGCACGACGGACGGGTCGACGTGCACAGCGAGCCCGGCCGGACCCGCTTCGAAGTGGTGCTCCCGCTCGCGGCCCACGACCCCGGTACGCACTCACAGACGGAGCACAGGCTCACCACACCGAGGTGACAGGGCGCCCGGCGAGGGTCGGACCATGCCAACCGACACCTCTTCCGACGCCCTCCCGGCACGGGCGCCGCTCGCGTCCGCGCCCGGCGAGCCCGTACTCGACGTGGTGATCCCGGTCTTCAACGAGGAGAAGGACCTCGGCCCCTGCGTACGCCGGCTCCACACGCACCTCACCCGCACGTTCCCGTACGCCTTCCGCATCACCATCGCCGACAACGCCAGCACCGACCGCACCCCCGAGGTCGCGGCCGGACTGGCCGCCTCGGTCGAGGGGGTCCGCAGCTTCCGGCTGGAGGAGAAGGGCCGCGGACGGGCCCTGCGCACCGTCTGGTCGCGCTCGGAGGCGCCCGTCCTCGCGTACATGGACGTGGACCTCTCCACCGACCTGAACGCGCTGCTGCCGCTGGTCGCCCCGCTCATCTCCGGTCACTCCGACCTGGCCATCGGCACCCGGCTGGCCCGCTCCTCGCGGGTCGTGCGGGGAGCCAAGCGGGAGTTCGTCTCCCGCGCCTACAACCTGCTGCTGCGGTCCTCCCTCGCCGCCCGGTTCAGCGACGCCCAGTGCGGGTTCAAGGCCATCCGGCGCGAGGTGGCGGAGCGGCTGCTGCCGCTGGTGGAGGACACCGGCTGGTTCTTCGACACCGAGATGCTGGTGCTGGCCGAGCGGGCCGGGCTGCGGATCCACGAGGTGCCGGTGGACTGGGTGGACGATCCCGACTCCACGGTCCACATCGTCAGGACCGCCACCGAGGACCTGAAGGGCGTCTGGCGGGTGGGCCGGGCGCTGGCGGTCGGAGCGCTCCCCCTCGACCGTCTGGCCCGCCCCTTCGGCGACGACCCGCGCGACCGCACGGCCCTTCCGGAGGTCCCGCGCGGGCTGGCCCGCCAGCTCCTCGGCTTCTGCGTGGTCGGGGTCCTCTCCACCCTCTGTTACCTCGCCCTGTACTCCCTCTTCCGGCTCGGCGCCGGCCCGCAGGCCGCCAACGCGGCCGCCCTGCTGTTCTCCGCCGTGGCCAACACGGCCGCCAACCGGCGGCTCACCTTCGGCGTCCGGGGCCGTGACCGGGCCGTCCGCCACCAGGCCCAGGGGCTCGTGGTCTTCGCCATCGGACTGGCCCTGACCAGCGGCTCGCTGGCCGCCCTCGACGCGGCCGCCGCGGACCCCGCCCACAGCACCGAGCTGGCCGTCCTGATCACCGCCAACCTCGCGGCGACCGTCATGAGGTTCCTGCTCTTCCGCGCCTGGGTCTTCCCCGAGCGGCGCACCACTCCCGTGAAGGACGACCACCGATGACCACCGCACCAGCCCCCTTCGACTCCCCCTTCCCCGAACGGGCCCCCGCGGCGCCCGCTGCGGCACACCGGGCAGAGGCGGCGCGGCCGCGCTGGGAGCGCCCCGCGTACGCGGCGCTGCTGCTCGCCACCGCCGTGCTGCTGCTGTGGAACCTGGGAGCCTCCGGCTACGCCAACTCCTTCTACTCCGCGGCCGTCCAGGCCGGCTCAGAGAGCTGGAAGGCCTTCTTCTTCGGCTCCTCGGACGCCGGGAACTCCATCACCGTCGACAAGCCCCCGGCCGCCCTGTGGCCGATGGCGCTGTCCGTCCGGCTGTTCGGGCTCGGCTCCTGGCAGATCCTGGCGCCCCAGGCCCTGATGGGCGTCGGCACCACCGCCGTGCTGTACGCGGCCGTGCGGCGCCAGTTCGGGCCGGGGGCCGCCCTGCTGAGCGGGGCCGCGTTCGCGGTCACGCCGGTGGCCGCGCTGATGTTCCGCTTCAACAACCCCGACGCGCTGCTGACGCTGCTGCTGACCGTCACCGTGTACTGCGTGCTCCGGGCCCTGGACGGGGCGCGGACGGGGTGGCTGGTGGCGGCCGGCGCGGCGATCGGCCTGGGCTTCCTGACGAAGACCCTCCAGGCCTTCGTCATCCTGCCGCCGCTGGCCCTGCTGTACGCCGTCTGCGCGCCGACCCGGCTGCGCCGCAGGCTCGGCCAGCTGCTGCTCGCCGGACTGGCGGCCGTGGTGTCCGGCGGCTGGTGGGTGGCCGTGGTGGAGCTGTGGCCCGCCTCCTCCCGCCCGTACATCGGCGGGTCGCAGAACAACTCCTTCCTGGAGCTCACCTTCGGCTACAACGGCCTCGGCCGGCTGAACGGCAACGAGACGGGCAGCGTCGGCGGGGGCCGGGCCGCGGCCGGCGGGGCCGGGGCGTACGGGATGCCCGCGGGCGGCCCGGGCCCCAGGGGCGGCGGGGGCTGGGGGGAGACCGGTATCGACCGGCTGTTCTCCGCCAACGTGGGCGGCCAGATCTCCTGGCTGCTGCCGGCCGCGCTGGTGCTGCTGGTGGCCGGGCTGGTGGTCACCTGGCGGGCCCGCAGGGCCACCGACTCCCTGGAGGGCATGGCCCGCGCGGCCTTCCTCGCCTGGGGCGGTTCGCTGCTGATCACGATGCTGGTCTTCAGCTACATGCAGGGCATCTTCCACGAGTACTACACCGTCGCGCTCGCGCCCTTCGTGGCCGCACTGGTCGGCATGGGCACGGCGGTGCTGTGGGAGGAGCGGGGCGGCCGGGCCGCCGCGTTCACCCTGTCCGGCACGCTGGCCCTGACGGCGGTGTGGGCGTACGTGCTCCTCGGCCGGGCCTCCGGCTACCTGCCGTGGCTGCGCTGGACGGTGCTGGTCGTGGGCCTGGCGGCCGCCGCCCTGCTGCCGTTCGCGGCCCGCTTCGGACGCCGGGTGCTGCTGGCGACGGCCGCGCTGGGGCTGGGCGCGGCTCTGGCGGGGCCCCTCGCCTACTCCCTGTCCACCATCGGCACGGGCCACACCGGGTCCATCCCGACGGCCGGCCCGGCGGTGGCCGGCGGCCGCGGCGGGCCGGGCGGGATGCGCTTCGGCCCCGGCGGCGGCGAGCAGTTCCCCGGCGGCCCCGGCGGCCAGCGGGGCCAGGGCGGGTTCCGGGGCGGAGCACCGCAGGGCGGCACCGGCGCGATGCCGCCGAACGGCGGCCAGGGCGGCCAGACGGGCGGCCAAGGCGGCCAAGGCGGCCAGGGCTTCCCGGGCGGTGGCGCGGGCGGCTTCCCGGGCGGCGGAGCCCCCGGCGGCGGCCAGGGCGGGCGCGACCGCCAGGGCGGCGGCGCCGGCGGTCCCGGCGGACTGCTGGGCGGCACCAAGGTCGGCGCGGAGGCCAAGGCCGCGCTGACCGCCGACGCGGACCGCTACACCTGGGCGGCGGCCACCATCGGCTCCCAGAACGCGGCGAGTTACCAGCTGGCCTCCGGCGCGCCCGTGATGCCGATCGGCGGCTTCAACGGCAGCGACCCCTCGCCCACGCTGGAGCAGTTCAAGGCGTACGTGAAGGCGGGGAAGATCCACTGGTTCATCGCCGCGGGCGGCCTCGAAGGAGCCTCCGGCGAAGGCGGCGCGGGTGCGAACAGGCCCGGCGGAACGGGCGGAACGGGAGGTCCCGGCGGGGCGGCGGGTACGGCGATCGACACCTGGGTGAAGGCGAACTTCAAGGCCGCCACCATCGGCGGAGCCACCTTCTACGACCTGACGGCCCCCGCGTCCGACCCGGCCTGAACCTCCGGCGGATCCGTCCCCGATCCGCCGGACACCCCCTAGCATCAAGAGGGCGGACCGGGCATTCCGGGCTGATCCCCTTGTGGTGAGGAGGGTTCCTCCATGGTGACCGTGGCTGATCCGGGCGGTGCCAGGACCAGTGTGTGGCTGGCCGTCAGGCCCGCCGCCCCCACCAGACGCCGCAGTGAGGCGCCCTCGGGCCTGGACCGGGACCGGATCACCGCCGCGACCGTGCGGCTGCTCGACGCGGAGGGGCTCGGCCGGTTCTCGATGCGCCGGCTGGCCGCCGAACTCGGGGTCACGGCGATGTCCCTGTACTGGTACGTGGACACCAAGCACGATCTGCTCGAACTGGCCCTGGACAGCGCCCTGGGCCAGCAGCGGCTGCCGGCCGGCCGGCCCCCTCGGGAGGGCTGGCCGGCCCGGCTGCGTTCCCTCGCCTGCGGCTACCGCCGGCTGCTGGCGGACCACCCGTGGGTGGCTCCGCTCAGCGTCGCCTACCCGAACATCGGCCCGCACGCGCGGGCCTTCGACGCCGCCCTGCACCGGCTGCTGGAGGCCACCGGCCTGGTGGACGCCGCCCGGACGGGCGCGCACCTGGCCGTCTCCCAGTTCCTCGGCGGCTGCGCCCTGAACGGCTGCGGCGGCACGGTCCGGCGGCCGCCCGAGGCGGAGTTCGCCCTGGCTCTCGACGTCCTGATCGCCGGGATCGAGGCCAAGGCCGCGCACACGGCGGCGGCCCGGGCCTGAACCCCGTCGGGGTCCGGGTCCGGGCCGCTCACGGCCGGCCGGCGGGGGCCGTGCTCAAGCCGGGGCCTGTGCTCAGGCCTTGGCCTGCGCGGCGGCCGGGGCCGAGGGCGCGGACGCGTCCCCGGTGCCGCCCTCGGCGGCCGGGTCGTGCAGGGCCGGCTTCGACTTCAGCGCGACCTCCTTGATGAACACCACCAGCACCAGCGCGAGCAGCGCGCTCGGGGCCGCGTACAGGAAGACGTCGCCGACGCCGTGCCCGTACGCCGACTCGATGACGGTCCGGAACGGCGCGGGCAGCTTGTCGAGGTCGGGGATCCCGCCGCCGCCGGTGCCGCCGTGACCGAGGGCCGCGGCCTTCGGGCCCAGCTCGGCGAGCCCGTCCTTGACGTAGTGGGTGACCCGGTTGGCCATGACCGCGCCCAGCGCCGAGACGCCCATGGCGCCGCCGAGGGAGCGGAAGAAGGTGACGACGGAGCTGGCGGCGCCGAGGTCCTCGGGGGCCACCTGGTTCTGCGTCGCGAGGACCAGGTTCTGCATCATCATGCCGAGGCCGAGCCCGGTGAGCGCCATGTAGATCGCGATGTGCCAGTACGGGGTGTCGTAGCGCAGGGTGCCCAGCAGGCCGAGTCCGGCGGTCAGCAGCACGCCGCCGGAGACCAGCCAGGCCTTCCACTTGCCGGTCTTGGTGATGATCTGGCCGGAGACCGTGGAGGAGACGAACAGGCCGCCGATCATCGGGATGGTCAGGATGCCGGACATGGTGGGGGACTCGTTCCGGGCCAGCTGGAAGTACTGGCTGAAGAAGACCGTGCCGGAGAACATCGCGATGCCGACGAACAGCGAGGCGGCGGAGGCCAGGCTGATGGTCTTGTTGCGGAACAGCCGCAGCGGGATGATCGGGTCGCTCGCACGGGACTCGACGAGGAGGAAGAGCAGGCCGAGCACCACGGCGCCGCCGGTCATGGCCAGGGTGGTCCAGGAGATCCAGTCGTACGAGTCCCCGGCCTGGGTGACCCAGATCAGCAGCAGCGACACGGCCCCGCTGATCAGGAAGGCACCCAGCCAGTCGACCTTGACGTCGCGGCGGACCACCGGCAGGTGCAGGGTGCGCTGGAGGACGATCAGGGCGATGACGGCGAAGGGCACGCCGACGTAGAAGCACCAGCGCCAGCCGAGCCACGAGGTGTCGGTGATGACGCCGCCGAGCAGCGGGCCGCCGACGGTGGCGACGGCGAAGACCGCACCCAGGTAGCCGCTGTAGCGCCCGCGCTCGCGCGGGGAGATCATCGCGGCCATGACGATCTGGGCGAGGGCGGAGAGTCCGCCGACGCCGATGCCCTGGACCACCCGGCAGGCGATGAGCATCCCGGTGTTCTGGGACATGCCCGCGACGACGGAGCCGAGGACGTAGATCACCAGCGATATCTGGACGAGCAGCTTCTTGCTGAAGAGGTCGGACAGCTTGCCCCACAGCGGGGTCGCGGCCGTCATCGACAGCAGGGCGGCGGTGACGACCCAGGTGTAGGAGGACTGGGTGCCGCCGAGGTCGCTGATGATCTGGGGCAGGGCGTTGGAGACGATCGTGGAGGACAGGATCGCCACGAACATGCCGAGCATGAGCCCGGACAGCGCCTTCATGATCTGCGGGTGGGTCATGGGTGCGCCGTCGGACGTGGTCTCCGACCGGCCGCCTCCCCGCACACCGCCGGGTGTGGTCGTAGCCATGTGTTTCCTTTGTCTAGAAGCTCGATCGGAGTCGGGCCAGCAGGGTGTTCAGTACGTCGACGTCCTCGGCCGACCAGTCGGCGAGGGCCTTCTCCAGCGCCTCGGTGTAGCGGGCGCCGAGCTCGGTGAGCACGGCGCGCCCCGTGTCGGTGAGGCGCAGGATCCGGCAGCGGCCGTCGCCGGGGTCGGTCTCCCGCTCGATCCAGCCGTGCTGCACCACGTGGGCGACGTGCCGGCTGCTGACCGAGATGTCGACGGCCATGAACTCGGTGAGCCGGCTGAGCCGCATCTCGCCGTGCCGGTCGAGGACGGTGAGGACGGCGGCGGAGCCGGGCGGGCAGTGCGGGGGCAGCATCCGTGCCAGGTCGCGTTTGACCGCGCCGATCCCGGTGAGCTGGCGGGCCAGCTCCTCGTAGCGGGTGTGCTGGGCCGTCTGCGTGGTCACCGGGAACCGCCCCCATCTTGTTGCTTTGGGCAACCATAGAAGCGCATGGTTGCTACAGGCAAATGAATTCGGGGGGTGTGGCGGTAAAGGAATCGGAAAACCGGGAAAGGGCCCGGAGGGCGGGGCTCAGCTCCAGGAGGCGGTGACGTTCCTGGTCTCTACGTGCATGCCCAGCGGGACCCGCCACGCCTCCACGCAGACCGTGTAGGTCTGCGTCTTCGAACCGCCCCCCGCGATGGGCGCGGGCAGGGGCTGGGTCGTGGTGACCGTGGCCCAGTCGACGCCGAGGGCGCCGATGACGTGCGTTGCGAAGCTGACCGTGCCGGAGCGGGCCGCGGTGGTCCCGGTGTTGGTGAAGGTCACCGTGACGCGTTCGCACCAGCGGGCGGACGCGGCCGCGCGGACCGGGGTGCCGAGGGTCAGCCGGGCCGGGGTGGCGGGCGGGGCCGGCGGTGTCGTGCCCGGCTTCGGGGCCGGAGGGGCCGGGGTGCCGGGAGTGCCGGGTGTGCTCGGGGCGCCGGGCGTGCCCGGGGTGGTCGGCGGTGCGGGCGGTGCGGGCGGGGTGCCGGGCGCGCCCGGGGTGGCGCCCGTGCCCGCGCCCCCGGTGCCGCCGGGGGCGGCCGGGGTGCCCGGGTCCGGCGGGGTGCCGGGGGCGGGTGCGGAGCCGACCGGGGCGGTGGCCGTCCCTCCGCCCTCGGCGGAGCCGCCGGGTGGCTGGGACCCGGGCGCGCCGGGCGGCGTAAGGGCGGGGGCGCCGGCGGAGGCGGCCGGTCCGCCGGATGCCAGCGGCTGGAGCTCCACCTGGCCCCGGGGCGGCACGTTCTCTCCCGCGCCCCGCTCGGGGCCCGCGGCGGCGGCGCCCACGAAGACGTGGCCGTCCCGGTCCTGCCCGCAGCCGGTGAGGGCCGCGAGGGCCCAGCAGCAGAGGGTCAGGGCGAGGGCGGCGCGGGGTCCCGTTCGCATCGCGCTAGTGTTCCTGACGCCATGTCAAATGTGAACCCCACGGCCGCGCCCAGGCGGTTCAGTCCCCGATCAGGCCCGTGCGCAGCTGGGCTAGGGTCCGGGTGAGCAGGCGCGAGACGTGCATCTGGGAGATGCCGACCTCCTCGCCGATCTGCGACTGGGTCATGTTCGCGAAGAACCGCAGCATGATGATCTGCCGTTCCCGGGGCGGGAGTTTGGCGAGCAGCGGCTTGAGCGACTCGCGGTACTCGACGCCCTCCAGCGCGGTGTCCTCGTACCCGAGGCGGTCGGCGAGCGAGCCCTCGCCGCCCTCGTCCTCCGGGGAGGGCGAGTCGAGCGAGGAGGCGGTGTAGGCGTTGCCGACGGCGAGGCCGTCGACGACCTCCTCCTCGGAGACGCCGAGCACGGCCGCCAGCTCCGGAACGGTCGGGGACCGGTCCAGCTTCTGGGCCAGCTCGTCGCTCGCCTTGGTCAGCGCGAGGCGCAGTTCCTGGAGCCTGCGCGGGACGCGGACGGACCAGGAAGTGTCCCGAAAGAATCGTTTGATCTCGCCCACGACGGTCGGCATCGCGAAGGTCGGGAACTCCACGCCGCGTTCGCAGTCGAACCGGTCGATCGCCTTGATCAGGCCGATGGTGCCGACCTGGACGATGTCCTCCATCGGCTCGTTGCGGCTGCGGAACCGGGCCGCCGCGTAGCGCACCAGCGGCAGGTTCAGCTCGATCAGGGTGTCTCGTACGTACGCCCGTTCGGGGCTGTCCGCGTCCAGGGCGGCGAGTCGCTGGAAGAGGGAGCGGGAGAGGGTGCGGGTGTCGATGGCTTCCGAGCGGTCGGCCACTGCCGGCAGCTCACGCTTGTCGAGCGTGAGCACCTTGGAGCTGCCCTGTTCTGCGGACATGCCACCCCCTTGAGGTCGCGGACGGTCGCGTCTCTGCGCCCGTCGGAGGAACGCAGCCTCCACCTGAATACCGGAGGCGGGGCTGCGGCAAACGCGGTTCCAGCAGAATGTCACATGTCGGCAACACGCTGTAGCGTCATGTCGACAAGTATCTCCAGCGACAGACGGCCGACCGAGCGGAATGAGCCGATTCTGTAGGGAAACGCTGGAACAGCTCCACCCGATCCGGTTAGGCCTCGATCCTGTTTGCGGATCTCAGGCGGGCGAAGCTCCGGGCGAGCAGCCGGGACACGTGCATCTGCGAGACGCCCAGCTCCGCACTGATCTGGGACTGCGTCAGATTGTTGTAGTAGCGCAGCAGGAGGATCCGCTGCTCCCGTTCGGGCAGCTGGACCAGCAGGTGGCGCACGAGGTCGCGGTGCTCGACGCCGGCCAGCTCGGGGTCCTCGTAGCCGAGCCGGTCGAGCAGTCCGGGCATGCCGTCGCCCTCCTGCGCGGCCTCCAGCGAGGTCGCGTGGTAGCTGCGTCCGGCCTCGATGCAGGACAGCACCTCGTCCTCGCTGATCCGCAGCCGCTCGGCGATCTCGGGGGTGGTCGGGGTGCGGCCGTGGAGGGTGGTGAGGTCCTCGGTGGCGGCGTTGACCTGCACCCACAGCTCGTGGAGGCGGCGCGGGACGTGGACGGTCCTGACGTTGTCGCGAAAGTACCGTTTGATCTCGCCCACCACGGTCGGCATGGCGAAGGTGGGGAACTGGACCCCGCGCTCCGGGTCGAACCGGTCGATCGCGTTGATCAGGCCGATGGTGCCGACCTGGACCACGTCCTCCATCGGCTCGTTGCGGCTGCGGAAGCGGGCGGCCGCGTACCGGACGAGCGGGAGGTTGGCCTCGATCAGGGCCCCGCGCACCCGGTGGTGCTCGGTGGTGCCCGGCTCCAGGTCCTTCAGCTGGCCGAAGAGCACCTGGGTGAGGGCCCGGGTGTCGGCGCCCCGGCTCTGCGGCCTCGTGGGGACGGCGGCGGGCTCCTGGGGGTCCTCGGCGGCGCTCCGGCCGTCCGCCTCCGGGCCGGGGAGGACGCCCGGGGCCTCCCGGTGCGGCTCCGGCAGGCCCTGACGGGGTTCCCGGCAGGGTTCCTGGCGCGGCTCCTGGCGGGGCTCCTGGCGCTCCTGGCGCGGCTCCTGGAGGTGCACCTCGGCGCGCGGCTCGTGCGGCGGGCGGAGCTCTTGCTGGGGAGGCACCTGAGGCGCAGTACTGGCCGGCACGGTCACGCCACCCCTTCGATCAACTCAACGGTCAAAAGCGGTCATAGCATCACAAGAGATGTGCACTGTGTGCAAGCACCGTATATGGCCGTGTTGACGGCAAGTTGGGCATTCCGGGCTATTCTTTTTACCTGCTCCGCCGACCGTGAACGCGAAAGGTCCCCCACCGGTCGGAGTGGGGGACCTGGAAGTCCGGAAATCGCTTCGGCGTGCGGTTTCAGTTCACCAGTTCGGTGATGAACTCGCCGATGCCGGAGGCGGCATCCGATATGCCCTGGAAGCCTATTCCCACCATCTCCGCCGCCCGCTTGGGCTGGGTGATGATCACGAAGAGGACGAACACGGTGAGGACGCCCGTGATGAGCTTCTTGGTGTCCATGGACGGTGTCGGCCTCCCCAACCGGCGCTGCAAAGTCGGGTGAGTCTAACCGGTCAGGTTTGGTCACTCACCTGTCCTTTAAGGACCAATGACCCGGTGGTTGGGGCCCTTTGCCGCTGCGCGACCGGTCGGGGCGGGCGCAGGATTGAACACGAGCCCACCGGTTCTGGCAGGAAACCGGTGGGTGAGGGACAGGACCTCACTGCGGGGTCCGAGCCGCAAGCTTCCCCCCTGACTGCGGCTCGGGCTGGCAGGTCCGTCCCCATCGGGGGAAGTGGCTTGTCCCCCCGATTGCCACTTCCCCCGTCCCCACCGTCGAAGGTCCCGGCTCCGGCCGGGGCCTTCTTCGCGTTCGGGCACGAGGCGCACGAGGCGCACGGGGGCACGGCGGGCCGGCGGCTACTGGATGGCGCCGGCGAGGCCCAGGACCGGCTCGACGGGGGCGATCACCGGGGAGAGCTGGTCCGGCAGGGTCATCACCTGCCCGAGCTGGTTGGCGCCCTGGCTGAGCCGCCCGCCGATCTCGGGGATGGTGGGCTGGGCGCCCGCGGGCATGCCCGGGGCGGCGGCCGGCAGCTCCGGGAGGCTGAGCGGGGCCGGGCCCACGGGTGCGGCGGAGGCGGCGGGAGCGGCGAGGCCCGCGGCGGCCCCCGCGAGGGCGAAGGCGGCGAGCATGCGCTGGGTCTTGGTCATGCCGTGACAACGGCCGAGCGGGCGGCCGGTCACGGCGGGCACGCACGAGAGCCCCGGTTCGTACGAACCGGGGCTCTCACTGGCGGTGGTGGAGGGATTTGAACCCCCGATGGGTTGCCCCATACTCGCTTTCGAGGCGAGCTCCTTCGGCCACTCGGACACACCACCGAGAGAGATCCTAGCCCACGGTGGGGAGTGGTTTGCAAATCCGGGGCGCGTGGCCTGGCTCACCCCGCCCGGACGGGGCTCACAGTTCCCGGAAGAAGTCCGTGAGCTGCCGCGCGCACTCCTGCTCCAGCACCCCGCGGATCACCTCGGGACGGTGGTTGAGCCTGCGGTCGCGCACGAGGTCCCACAGCGACCCGGCCGCGCCCGCCTTCTCGTCCCCCGCGCCGTAGACGACCCGCGCCACGCGGGACTGCACGAGCGCGCCCGCGCACATCACGCACGGTTCCAGGGTCACCACCAGGGTGCACCCGGTCAGCCGCCATTCCCCGAGCCGGGCGGCCGCCCGGCGCAGCGCCAGCACCTCGGCGTGCGCCGTGGGATCTCCGGCGGCCTCCCGTTCGTTGTGCCCGGTGGCGAGGAGCTCCCCGCCGGGTCCGAGCACGACGGCACCGACCGGCACGTCGCCGGCCGGTACCGCCAGGGCGGCCTCCTTCAGCGCCAGGCGCATGGAGTCCCGCCAGGGATCCCGTACGGGATCGAGGTCGTACGTGGTGTCGTGCCCGGCGATCACTAGCGGACGGCCTCCAGCACGTCGGTGGCGCCGAGCGCGTCGGCGATCTCGGTGAGGGCGTCTCCGTCGAGGGTCAGCAGTTCCTTGTGGCCGACCCCGAGGTCGCTCAGCAGGCGGGGGTCGCCGAGGGGACCGGCCGGCAGGGGCTCGGAGCCGGAGCGCGGCTCGTCGTCCGCGCCGTCGTCCTCGTCCGCGTAGGCGGTGACCGGTTCGTCCTCGCCGTCCTCGGTGCCGTCCAGGTTCAGTTCGTCGAGGTCGTCGTCCTCCTCGTCGGTGCCCAGCAGCTCCTTCGTCAGCATCGATCCGTAGGAGCTGCGGCCGGCCACGGAGGCGTTCGACACGAAGTACCGAGGGTCCTCCTCTCCGTCCACGCGGATGACGCCGAACCAGGCGTCCTCCTGCTCGATGAGGGCGACCACCGTGTCGTCGTCGACAGCGGCGGAACGGGCGAGATCGATCAGATCACTGAGGGACTCGACGTCGTCGAGTTCCAGGTCGCTCGCTTCCCACCCGTCTTCGGTGCGCGCGAGCAGTGCGGCGAAATACACCGTGACTCTCCCACTGGTCATAGGCGTGCCGGTTGGAGGTCCCCCCGGCCGGAGGTTGGGGTGTGAACGGCCGTGACGCTTGCCGTCCGCACCCCGCCCAATCGGCATCGTGGCAGAAACAGCGGCTTTGCGAGAGGTCTTCCGCGCGGCGGCCGTGTCGCGGCGCCGGCGGCGCACCCGGTCGCGGGCCTGCGGGCGCGCACGCCGGTGCCCCCGGTGACGCGCCCGACCGCGCCCCGGGTCACCAGCGGAAGGTGCGCATCCGCATCTGCTGCCGCATCCGGGCCGCGCGGGCGCGCCGGGGCTGGACCCGGTCGCGCAGCTCCCTGGCCTCGTTCAGATCGCGCAGGAACTGCGCGCGTCGCGCCCTGCGCTGCGCCGCCGTCTCCGGCGCCTCGTACGCCTCTCTCCCGTCGGTGTCGTTCGGCTGCGTCTCGGGCATCGGCACCACCCCAGGCTGGTCCGGTCGTCCTCCTCCGCCGTCACGGAGCAGACCCCCCGGCTCCCACCTTCCCCCGGCCGGCTCGTTTGATGCCACCGACGCGCAGGTCACCCCAGGTCAGGGCTCGGGGGCCGACGGGGGTCGGCGGGGGTCGGCCGGGCGGTGCGGGCGGGTGGTGCGCAGGGGTGGTGCGGGCGTCAGACCCCGTCGTCCTCGTCCGTGAGGGCCGGTACGACGGCCACCGGGCCGTGCGCGTGCTGGAGCACCGCGTGCGCCACCGACCCGATCAGCAGCGTCCGTACGCGCGGGTGGTGGCGGCCCACCACGACCAGCGCGGCCGAGCGCGACGCGTCCACCAGCCGCCCGGCCGCGTTCCCGGGCTCGGCGGCCTGCTCGACGGGCACCTCCGGGTGCCGGGCCCGTACCCCCTCCAGCCGCCGGGTCTGGGCCCGCAGCATCTCCCGTTCGGCCGGCACCGCGTCCCCGTCGTCGGCGAGCGCCTCGGGCGGGATCACCGCGAAGGGGCCGCCGAGCACCGCCGTCGGGCCGGGCGGGATCTGGTACGCCGAGACCACCTGGACGGTGGTCCCCCGGGCGGCGGCTTCGGCGAAGGCGAACGACAGCACGTCCTCGGGGGTCTCCGTGACGTGCAGCCCGAGCACCACCTTCCCGGCCGAGGCGCCCGCCGCCTCCCCGGCGGGGTCGGCGGCCGCGTCGCGGTCGGCGTGCGGGACCACCACCACGGGGCAGGAGGCGGTGGTGGACACGGCCCTGCTGTTCGAGCCGAGCAGCAGCGTGGCGAACCCGCCGCGCCCCCGGGAACCCATCACCAGCATCCGCGGCGAGCCCTCGGCGCTGATCACCCGCAGGGCCGCGGGCACCGAGCCCTCCAGGGCCTCGTAGCGGACCTCCCCGGGCCGCTCGGGGGAGGCCTCCAGGATGGCGCGCACGCGGTCGCCCACCGGGTCCGGGTACTCCTCGGGCTCGTTCGGGTCGTGCAGGGCCGAGCGGCGGCCGGCGTACAGCTGGGTGGCCTCGGGCAGGACGTGGGCGACCAGCAGCCCGGTGCCGTGCCGCAACGCCGCCGTGCGGGCCCACTCCAGGGCGCGGAGGCTGTGGTCGGATCCGTCGACGGCCGCGATCACCAGTCCGTTGCTCACCCGTCCAGCGTGCTGGGCGGCGGGGCGGCCCGCATCTCAGGGCCCGCGGCGGACGCGCGGCGGTGCGCACAGCGCGTAGCCTTTTGGCAGTGGGCCGCGAACAGGCGGCCGTATTTCGCAGGTAGCAGGGTCTCGCAGTTCGCTGATCGCAGGTCGAAGCCCGGCTGAGTCTTGGAGGATGTTGTGCGTTTGCAGGTCGTCGATCACCCCTTGGTGGCGCACAAACTCACCACGCTGCGCGACAAGCGCACCGACTCCCCCACCTTCCGTCGGCTCGCCGACGAGCTGGTGACGCTCCTCGCGTACGAGGCCACCCGCGACGTGCGCACCGAGCAGTCCGACATCGAGACCCCGGTCGGCCCGACCACCGGCGTCAAGCTCTCGCACCCGCGCCCGCTGGTCGTCCCGATCCTGCGCGCCGGCCTCGGCATGCTGGACGGCATGGTCCGGCTGCTGCCGACCGCCGAGGTGGGCTTCCTGGGCATGGTCCGCAACGAGGAGACCCTGGAGGCCTCCACGTACGCGACGCGCATGCCCGAGGACCTCTCCGGCCGCCAGGTGTACGTGGTGGACCCGATGCTGGCCACCGGCGGCACGCTGGTCGCGGCGATCCAGGAGCTCATCAAGCGCGGCGCCGACGACGTGACCGCCGTGGTGCTGCTGGCCGCGCCCGAGGGCGTCGAGGTCATGGAGCGCGACCTCGCGGGCACGCCCGTGACGGTGGTGACGGCCGCGGTGGACGAGCGGCTCAACGAGCACGGCTACATCGTGCCGGGCCTGGGCGACGCGGGCGACCGCATGTACGGCTCGGCCGAGTAACACCCCTTCCCCCCGGGCGGGGGGATCAGCACTTCGCGGAGGGCGCGGGCGCGGGGTTGGCCAGGACGGCCAGCGCCTTGTCCGCGTCCTCCTTCGTGCTGAGCTCCTTGAAGGAGTCGCCGAGGATCAGGTCGATGTCGGTGCCCTCGCGGGCGTCGGTCTGGGTGGTGACCCCGGCGAGCTGGGTGCCGAGGACGGAGTAGGCGGCCTTGTCGGTCCGCGGGGAGCCGAGCAGTATCCCGGTGCCGGGGACCTTCTTGTCGAAGTCGGCGGGGGCGTTGCCGACGTGCCCGATGGCGAAGCCGCGCTTCTTCAGCTCGTCGCCGACGGCCTTGGCCAGGCCCGCGCGCGGGGTCGCGTTGTAGACGTTGACGGTGATCTGGCCGGGCTGCGGAAGGGCGACCGCCGGGGCCTTGGAGGCGGCGGGGCCCGCGTCGGGCGCGGTGGCGGGCTTCACGGCGTTCGCGGGCCGGGCGGAGGCCGTCGGGCAGTCCTTGGCGGCCGCCGCCGTCGTGCGCTTGCCCTGGTCGTCGCCGCCGAACACGTCGATGAGCTGCAGCGTCCCGTAGCCGAGCAGGACCAGGGCCACGGCGGATCCGAGCAGGGCGAGGACGATCTTCCGACGCCGCCGGGGGCGGCGCATACGGGGGTAGGCAGCTCCCGTTACGCGGTACTTTCCGCCCATGCCGGGGGGAGTGAGCATGCTCATGGGCGGCAGCGTAGTGCCGTACCGGAACGATGCCTACTAAATGATCTGCTGATCGGGAAAGGCAGACCCGAAAGGCGCAATCAGTCCATCTCGAGGACGCGTGCGTGCAGCACCTGGCGCTGCTGGAGGGCCGCGCGCACGGCGCGGTGCAGCCCGTCCTCCAGGTAGAGGTCGCCCTGCCACTTCACGACGTGGGCGAAGAGGTCCCCGTAGAAGGTGGAGTCCTCCGCGAGCAGGGTTTCGAGGTCCAGCTGCCCCTTGGTCGTCACGAGCTGGTCGAGCCGTACCGGGCGCGGCGCGACGTCCGCCCACTGCCGGACGCTCTCCCGGCCGTGGTCGGGGTACGGCCGCCCGTTTCCGATGCGCTTGAAGATCACACGGAAAGCCTACCGGGCCGGTGCCTCCGGGCGCAGCCTCGCGCTGTCGGTGCAAAAGTGGCAGACAGCGCTATTCCGGGAGGGATCCATGAGCCAGAACACCCACCCGGCCGTTCCGGCAGACCCGCCCGGACCGTCCGGTGCGCCCGATCCCGCCGTGGAGGCGATCGCCGCCGGGTACGCCTTCACCGGCCCCGCGCTCGACCTCGGGGCCCTGCTCTGGGGCGGCGAGTGCCTGCCCGGGCGGCAGATCCGGATCCCGCTGGGGATGCTCAACCGGCACGGGCTGGTGGCCGGGGCCACCGGCACCGGCAAGACCAAGACCCTCCAGCTGATCGCCGAGCAGCTGTCGGCGAACGGGGTCCCCGTCTTCCTCGCCGACGTCAAGGGCGACGTCTCCGGCATCTCGGCCCCGGGCGCGCCGAACGAGAAGACCGCCGCCCGGGCCGCCGAGGTCGCCCAGGAGTGGGAGCCCACCGGATACCCCGCCGAGTTCTACTCCCTCGGCGGGATCGGCCCCGGGATCCCCGTCCGCGCGACCGTGACCGCCTTCGGGCCGGTGCTGATGTCCAAGGTGCTCCAGCTGAACCAGACGCAGGAGCAGTCCCTCGGCCTGATCTTCCACTACGCGGACTCCAAGGGCCTGGAGCTGATCGACCTCAAGGACCTGCGGGCGGTCGTCGCCTTCCTCGTCTCCGACAAGGGAAAGTCCGAGCTGAAGGGAATCGGCGGACTCTCCACGGTGACCGCCGGAGTGATCCTGCGCGCCCTGACCGCATTCGAGCAGCAGGGCGCCACGGAATTCTTCGGAGAGCCCGAATTCGACACCAGCGAATTGCTCCGGACGGCAGCCGACGGCCGCGGAGTGGTCTCCGTACTGGAACTCCCGGCAGTTCAGGACAAACCGCAGCTTTTCTCTACATTCCTGATGTGGCTGCTCGCCGACCTCTACGGCGGACTCCCCGAAGTCGGCGATCTGGAGCGGCCCAAGCTGGTGTTCTTCTTCGACGAGGCGCACCTGCTGTTCAACGGGGCCTCGAAGGCGTTCCTGGAATCCGTCACCCAGACCGTCCGGCTGATCCGCTCGAAGGGGATCGGCGTCTTCTTCGTCACCCAGACCCCCAAGGACGTGCCGGCGGACGTACTGGCCCAGCTCGGCAACCGCGTCCAGCACGCCCTGCGCGCCTTCACCCCCGACGACGCCAAGGCCCTCAAGGCCACCGTGAAGACCTTCCCCAACTCCCCCTACGACCTGGAGGAGACGCTCACCGGACTCGGTACCGGCGAGGCCGTCGTGACGGTGCTCAGCGAGAAGGGCGCCCCGACCCCGGTCGCCGCCACCCGGCTGCGCGCACCGCAGTCGCTGATGGGGCCGATCGACGCCGCGGCGCTCGACCGGGCCGTCACGTCCTCGCTGCTGTACTCGCGCTACGCCGAGCCGGTCGACCGCGAGTCCGCGTACGAGAAGATCACCGCCGAACAGGCCGCCGCCGAGGCCGAGGCGGAGGCGGCCGCCGCGGCGGCGGAGGCCGAGAAGCAGGCCAAGCAGGCGGCGAAGGCGGCGCGCTCCGCCCCGAAACCGGAACCCTCCCTGGCCGAACAGGTCGTGGGGAGCGGGCTGTTCCGCTCCCTGGCGCGGTCGATCGGGACGCAGCTGGGACGGGAGATCTCCCGGTCGATCTTCGGGACCGCGCGCCGCCGCCGCTGAGCCGGGACGCCCGGAGCCCCCCTCCAGACGGAATCGAGCGAACCGGCTGTCGGCGGTGCGGCGGGCGCTGACAGACTCGGGGCATGCGGACCGAACTCACCGACACCACGTCCAGCAAGATAGGCCGGGCGCTGCTCGACGCCCGCCGGGCCGTTGGCAGCCCGACCATGGGGCTGGTGCTGACCCTCGTCGTCGTCACCGACGAGGAGAACGCCTACGACGCCGTGCGCGCGGCCTCCGAGGCCTCGCGGGAGCACCCGTGCCGGATCATCGCGGTGATCAAGCGGACCCACCGGGGCCCGGAACGGCGGCGCCGGACCCGCCTCGACGCCGAGCTGCGCGTGGGGTCGGACGCCGGGTCCGGCGAGATCGTGATCCTGCGTCTGCACGGCGACCTCACCGCCCAGGCCGGCTCGGTCGTGCTCCCGCTGCTGGTGCCGGACGCGCCGGTGGTGGCGTGGTGGCCGGCCGACGCCCCCGCCGACCCGGCCCGCGACGAACTGGGCCGGCTGGCGCAGCGCCGGATCACCGACGCGCAGGCGGCGCCCGACCCGGTCGGCGTGCTGGACGCGCGCGCGGCCTCGTACGCCCCCGGCGACACCGACCTCGCCTGGACCCGGCTCACGCCGTGGCGCTCGCTGCTGGCCTGCGCCTTCGACCAGAAGCCGCTGCCGGTGACCGCCGCGGCGGTGGAGAGCGAGCCCGACAACGCGAGCGCCGAGCTGCTGGCGCGCTGGCTGGGGGACCGCCTGGGCGTGCCGGTGGCCCGGGTGGCCACGGACGGGCCGGTGATCACCCGGGTCCGGCTGGAGACCTCCGCCGGCGAGGTGGTCGTGGACCGCCCCACCGGCTCGCTGGCCACCCTGGTGCTGCCCGGCTGGCCCGACCGCAAGGTCGCGCTCAAGATCCGCAGCACCGCCGAACTGATCGCGGAGGAACTGCGGCGGCTCGACGCCGACGAGGTCTACGCCTCGGCGCTGCGCGGCCGGGCGGCCCAGGCCTCGCTCTCGGCGTAGTGGTTGTCGTACACGGGCTGGCTGTCGATGATGTCCTGCACCGTCGCCCCGCCCGCGCGCACCCGGCCGAGCAGGCGGTAGTAGTCGAAGCGGGCCATGCCGGGGGTGAAGCCGACGAACACCTCGGCGGTGTGGCCCGCGGCCGGGGCGAAGGCGTGCTTCACGCCGGGGGCGATGCTGATGAAGTCGCCCTTGACGAGGGTGTGGACCTCGTCGCCGACGAGCACGTCGAGCCTGCCGTCGGTGACGTGGAAGAACTCGGTGGCCTTGGTGTGGAAGTGCACCGGCGCGCCGGCCGCTCCCACCTCGAAGCGCGCGGTGTTGCAGGTGAGCTCGGGGGTGTCGGTGAGCAGCGTGATGAAGCTGCCGGGGCCGTCGGAGATGACTTCGGCACCGGCGGCGCGGGTGAGGTTTTCGGTCATCCGGCCGACTCTACGGCCGGCCCCGGCCCGGCCGGCGGGGCGTGACGGACAGTCCGTCAGGTTCCCCCGCCGGCCCGGCCGCCGATCCGCTCCGGCCGCAGCTCCGGCCGGGCCTACGCGGAGTGCTTGGCGGCGGCCTTCTGCGCCTGCTTGTACGCGCGGACCTTCGCCAGGGACTCCGGGCCCGTGATGTCGGCCGCCGAGCGGTGGACGTTCGGCAGGCCGTAGCCGCCGGCGGCCTCGCGCCAGCCCTTCGGGCGGACGCCGAACCGCTTGCCCAGCAGGGCCAGGAAGATCTGCGCCTTCTGCTCCCCGAAGCCCGGCAGCGCCTTGAGCCGGGCCAGCAGCTCCGCGCCGCTCGCGGCGTCGGCCCACACGGCGGAGGCGTCGCCGTCGTAGTGCTCCACCAGGTACGCGCAGAGCTGCTGGATCCGCTTCGCCATGGATCCCGGGTAGCGGTGCACGGCGGGCTTCTGCGACAGCAGCGCGGCGAAGGCCTCCGGGTCGTGGGCGGCGATGGCGTGCGCGTCCAGGTCGTCGGTGCCGAGCCGCTGGGCGATGGTCCACGGCCCGGAGAACGCCCACTCCATCGGTACCTGCTGGTCGAGGAGCATGCCGGTGAGCGCGGCCAGCGGGCTGCGCGCGAGCAGGGCGTCGGCCTCGGGCTGCTGCGCGAGCCGGATGGTGATGTCGTCCATGCCCCCAGCCTCCCCCAGTGGGGGTCCCGGCGCCCGGTCGGCGCGCGATTGTCGGACCCCCCGCCTAGCGTGGGAGCGACAGGACAGGCACGTGTACGGACGGCACACGACACAGGAGTCGATCGACCATGGCTGAGTTCCCGGAAGGCGCCCCGTGCTGGGTGGACGCGATGTTCACCGACGTGGAGGGAGCCAAGGCGTTCTACGGCGACGTGCTGGGCTGGACCTTCGGCGAGGCCAGCAGCGAGTACGGCAACTACACGCAGGCCTACTCGGGCGGCAAGGCGGTCGCCGCCGTGGTGCCGCCGATGCCGGGCGGTGACGCCCCTTCGCAGTGGTGCCTCTACTTCGCCTCGCCGGACGCCGCGGCGACCGCGGAGAAGATCAAGGCGGCGGGCGGCGAGCTGATGATGGAGCCGATGCAGGTCGGCGCGTTCGGGACGATGGCGATCGCCAAGGAGCCGAGCGGGGCCGTCTTCGGCGTGTGGCAGCCCGGTGAGCACAAGGGCTTCGAGAAGCTCGGCGAGTCCGGTGCGTACGCCTGGGCGGAGGTCTTCACCCGGGACCCGGACAAGGCGGACGGGTTCCTGTCGAAGGTCTTCCCGTACGAGGCGCAGCAGATGGATCCGGGTGACGACCCGGAGGCGGCCGGGATGGACTTCAAGGTCTTCAGCGTCGGCGGCCCCGAGAACCCGGTGCTGGGCCGGATGCGGATGGGCGAGGAGTTCCCGCCGGAGATCCCCTCGTACGTACAGGTCTACTTCGCGGTGCCCGACTGCGACGAGGCGGTCGAGAAGACCAGGAAGCACGGCGGGCAGCTGCACTTCGGGCCGATGGACAGCCCCTTCGGGCGGTTCGCGGCGGTCACCGACCCGCAGGGGGCGGCGTTCGCGGTGATCGACCTGTCGACGACGGCCGGGGAGATGCCGAGCTTCGGCTAGACGTCCGCTTCGCCCCCCGGTCAGCCGTTCCGGGGGCCGGGGAGCGGGCGGCGGCCGCGCCGGAGGGCTGCCCAGAGGGCGCCCAGGGCCATGGACTGCACGAGGGCCGCGGCGACCAGCGCGCCGACGGAGAACCAGAGCGGAGGCTTGGACTCGCCCCAGAGCAGCATGCCGGCGGGCAGGGTGGCGAAGGAGGAGGGGGCGGTGAAGAGGGCGGGCCAGACCCAGATGAAGCCCGGGTCCTGGCCGAACAGGGAGACGCCCGTGGCGACCGCCATGGCACCGGCGACGACGGTGAGGTAGACCGCCGAGGCGGGATTGGCGAAGGCCAGGCGTATCAGCGTGCGCTTGTTCATCGGTGCTCCCTGGGGCGTGGTGTGCCTCCAGGGTCGTCCCGGCCGGGCCCGGTGTCGTGAGTATCCGTACCCAATCGCACTCGGTACGGCCCCGGTTGCGGCGGCGCGGGCCGGGCGGGACCGCCGTCGGCGACCGCGTCCGTGCAGGAGCCGCAGAGGCCGGGGACGGGGCTGCGGAAGGCGCGGTCGCACCGGTCGCAGGTCTGGAAGGGGTCGGGCGGTACGTGTGCCGCCCTGCGGAACGCGGGGGCCAGTTCCGGGGGTTCCTGGACGCCGAGGCGGTGGGCGATCAGTCCGCCGGGGTTGAGGACCGGGTCGGGGACGTTCGCCGTCAGCACGGAGACGATGGCTTCCCCGGTCGCCCCGCGCCGCATCCAGACCTCGACGCCGGGGGCGAGCCGCTCGATGTCCCGCCGGCCGAGCAGCAGGCGGTGGTCCGTGCGGCGCAGCTCGGCGAGCAGGGCGGCGGCGGCCCGGCGTTCCGCGGAGGGCTCCTCGGCCACCGGCGCCGGTTCCGGTTCCGGTTCCACGGCGGGTTCGGGCTCGGGGGCCGGGGGCCCGGCGGGCGGTCGCTCGGCGCGGGCCGTGGTGGCGGTGGCCTTGGGGTGGTTGTAGGACACCGTACGGGTGACGATCCGCCCGTCCGGCAGCTGCTCGCGGAAGCGCTTCAGGTAGCCGTGCGCCTCCAGCTCGCGCAGTGCCGCCGAGATCCGGATCTCCCCCTCCGGCACCCGTTTGACCAGCTCCTTGATGCTGACCGGCGTGCCGGGACGCAGCGACTGGATGTACGCGCCCAGTCCCCGGGCGGTCAGCGAGAGCGCAGGGTTCTGGAGCAGGTGGTTCCCGACGACGGTGTACCGGGACGTGTGACGGACGTTGGAGTGATGAACGCCGTACGTCGCGTGCGCGCGCACGCTAGGGTGCTGGAGAGCCATCGGGAAGCGTCTACTTCCTACTTGGTCAGGCCCTCGTCCGGGATTGCCGTCCCGGCGGGGGCCGCTTCGTGTCTGGGGTGGTCGGGGCGAGCATATGCCCGGCAACCGGTCCGGATTCCAGTCGAGTTGGCCTTGTTCACTCCTGCGGGTGAGGCGCCCCGGCGGGGAGGGCTGGGTGGGTTGGGCAAGGTGCTTTCCCCCGGTACTGCGGAGCAAAAGAAACGTACGGTCCCACCGGCCCGCGGTTTCCCGCGGGCCGGTGACCGGGGCCGGAAGGGCGTCAGCGCGGGGGCAGTTGGTCGTACGTCCTGAAGGTGTACAGCGCGGACAGGGTGATCGAGTTGCCGGTCTGCGCGGGCAGCCCGAGCCGGTCGTTCAGTACCTTCCCGAGCGGCCCGCAGCCCTCGGCGGCCGGCACCGCGAAGGAGTCGTCGGAGGCGGCGAACTTGATCACCGGCGGGTCCGTCGAGATGCGCTCGGACTTCCCGACGCGCTTCAGCCGGAGCTCGACGGGCGCGTCGCCCGCGCCGATGACGCAGCCCTGCGGGAGCAGCGGGCTCAGCACGCGGTAGCGCACCGTGAAGAGGCCCATGTCGTTGCCGACGGTGTAGAAGTCCGAGCGCCCGCCGTACTCCGGCTGGACGGAGAGCCCGAGCACCGGGCTGCGGTCGCCGCCGGGGGTGCCGAACAGCCCGCCGGGGACGGCGGTCGGCCCGCTGCGCAGCGCGCCCCAGACCTGGCCCTTGCTCCCGTCGGGCATCGGGCCCTCGGCGTGGGTGACGGTCATCGGGGCGAACTCCGGCAGGGTGCGGTTGCCGAGCGTCAGGGACCCGGTGGCGGTCATGACCTCGCACTTCCACTGCGCCGCGTCGACTCCGGCGGGGATGGCGGGGCAGTCCGTGAAGTCGTACGAGGGGGCGGGCGCAGGGGCGGGCGCGGGTGCGGCGCTCGCGGTCCCGGCGACGGCGACGGTGAGGGCGGCGGCGAGGCCGAGTCCGGCGGCCGTGCGGCGGAGGAAGGCGTTGGTCTGCATGTCCCCAAGGTGCCGTCCGGGCCACCCCACGGGTCACCGGGAAAGCCCCGGGCCCACCCTGACGCACCCCTGAGGCACCGTCAGGGACGTTCTGCGAGGAGCCTGAGGGCCGCGCGGCGCGGGAGGAGCCGGACCGCCCTGGTGGCGCCGGTGACCAGGGCGCGGGTCACCGCTCCGCCTTCGGGGCCGTGGCGGGCGCGTAGAGGAAAGAGAAGCGTTCCATCACGTTCTGCCGCCGGGTGTTGTGGAAGGCGGCGATCCGCCAGACGCCGTCGGTGTCGCGCACCAGCGTGTACGTCTGGACCTTGGACAGCTCGCGGGCGGCCGGCTCGTCGCCGCCGTAGTCGTCCCCGCGGCCGGTGAGGACGGCGACGTCCTTGGTGAGGAAGCGCATGTCCAGGTAACTGGCCGCCAGCCGGGTGTCCTTGACGAACTCCCGGAAGAGCGCCCGGTGGCCCTCGGTGATGTCCGCGCGGCCCTCGTAGTGGGTGCCGACGTACGTGGTGTAGGTGCCGTTCTCGGTGAACTGGCGGCCGTACGCGTCCGCGTCCCCGGCAGCCCAGGCGGCGGTGAGGGCGTCGATGGTGGCGCAGACGGCCTCGCCGTCGGCGCGGTCGGCGGTGGCCGGTATGACGTCGGCGCAGGCCGCGGCGCCGGTGCGGTGCACCTCGGAGGTGGCGTCCAGGTAGAGGTAGGCGGCTGCGGTCCCCAGGGCGAGGGCGGCGGCGGTGGCGAGGGCGGCGCGCTTGAGGGTCTTGGTGTTCACGGTGATGGTGCCTCTCGGATCGAAGGGTTCGTTCGGACGGGGCACTGCGGGGCACGGCGCGGCTGCTGCAGATTGACTACACTGGTGCAGTAACTGCATGCATGCATTATCTGCACGCGTGCAGATAATTGGCAAGGGGAGAGGTGTGGGCATGACGGAACGGGACGAACGCCGGCTGGTCTTCCGGGATTACGTCGACGCCGTGGGGCTGCACGGCATGGCGGGCGCGGAAGCCGCGGGGCTCCAGGCGTCCGAGTGGTACGCGCTCAGCCGGATCACCCTGGCCGGCGGGCTCACCTCGGGCGAACTCGCCGCCGGCACGGGACTGACCACGGGCGCGACCACCCGGCTGATCGACCGGCTGGAGCGCGCGGGCTACGTGCGCCGGACCGCCGATCCGGCCGACCGGCGCAAGGTCGTGGTGGAGGCCGTACCGGGAGCGCTCGCGGAGGTCGAGGCGGCGGTCGGCCCGGCGCGCCGCAGGATCGCGGAGGTGCTGGCCTCGTACGCGCCGGAGGAGCAGGCACTGCTCTTCGACTACTTCGCGCGGGCCGCCCCCGCCTTCCGTGACGCGACGGAGGAGATCCGCGCCGCGACGCGGGAGCGGTAGGGGCCGCCCGCGGGGGCCGGCCGGGGGGTCACTCGATGAAGAGGCTCCGGCCGTGGCCGATCGCCAGCTGTCCCGGGAGGATCGCCTGCACCACGCGGCCGTCGCATGCCGGGCCGCTCCACACCCATGCCACCCCGTCCGTGAAGTTGACGACCTCCGACGGGGCGAAGTCGCCCAGCGGGAAGCAGCCGCTGGGGTTGCCGTTCGGCGCGCCGTCGATGAACAGGATCCCCTGGGCCGCATGCGCCGTGCTCGGGGTCGCCAGTGCCAGTGCCGCCGCGGCCGCGCACGCCCCGAGCAGCCTCGCCGTCCTCCGCGTGATCGCCTTCGTCCGCATCGTTCCGCCTCGTTCCTCTCGTCCGACCTGCTGTCATGACCGAGGGTAGGGAGGAGTTACGTTCCGTGACACGGCGTGTGGTGGTGAAGGAGGGGCGTGCGGTGCGCGGGCGGCGTGCGCTCAGACCCCGGCCAGCGCCGGGACGTTCAGCGTGCCGAACCACACGTGCGTGACCGCGCTGACGTAGCGGGCCCCGCAGCGGTCCGAGGGGACCACCAGCTGGCTGCCCTGGGCGTCGAGTTCCTCGCCGTCCAGCCGGGTGGCCAGCAGGACCGGGCTCCCGCAGAAGTCGTCGTCCAGCTCCGCCCAGGACAGCACCGTGTGGTGCCCGTCGCCGCCGCTGACCGCGAGGAGGTAGCGGCTGCGGTCCTTGCGGCGCCGGGCGTCGAAGACCGGGCCGGCGCCGGAGACGACGTCCCGCAGCAGCGCGCCCTCGAAGACGTGGTGCTGCGGGCCGTTCGTCGCGCAGTCGAAGGTGACCTCCGCCCGGTGCCGCGGCCACTCCCGCAGGTCGGAGACGGTGAGGAGGGCCGGGTGGTCGAGGTCGCCGTGCAGCAGGAGTGAGGACATGGAGCACTCATGCCCTGCCGGACCGGTAGTGGAACCTCAGCTGCCAGGTTGGGAGGGTCATATGAGCCGCATCTGTGTGATCATTCGTCGGTTCCGCCTTGCAGCTTCCGGTTGATTGCCCGCCAAACCACATCACGTGTCACCGGCATCTCGGTGAAGCGGATCCCCGTCGCGTTCCGCAGCGCGTTGGCGAACGCCGGGGCCACCGGGTTGAAGGGGCTCTCGCTCATGGACTTCGCGCCCAGCGGGCCGATCGCGTCCGAGGTCTCCATGAAGTGCACCTCCGTGCGCGGCACGTCCGCGTACTGCGGGAGCCGGTAGCGGCGGAAGGCGGCCGTGGTGACCTCCCCGCGCTCGTCCACCCGTACCGTCTCGAAGAGGGTCGCGCCCAGGGCCTGGGCCACACCGCCCTCCACCTGGCCCCGGCACTGCATCGGGTTCATGACCTTGCCCGCGTCGGCCGCGTGCACGCTGCGCAGGATCTTCATCTCGCCCGTGTCCGGGTCCACGGCCAGCCGGAACCACTGGGCGTTGAAGGCGACCGAACGCGGGGAGCCGCCCCAGTGCCCGTCCGCCGCGACCTCATCCAGCGCGCCCTTGTCGTACGCGGCCTCGTACAGCTCCTTGAGGGTGAGGACGCGGCCCGCGCAGTCGAAGGACTCGGCCCCCAGCACGCACAGGTGCCGGGCCACGCCCGTGTGCCGGGCCGCGAAGGTCTTGAGGCGCTCCGCGAGCGAGTTCGCCGCCAGCATCACCGCCTTGCCGGCCACCACCGTGCCGGCCGAGCCGAACGCGCCGGTGTCGTGGCGGACCACGTCCGTGTCGGACTGGCGGACCGCGATCCGGTCGACCGTGGTGTTCAGCGCACCGGCGGTGATCTGCTTGTGGACGGTGGTGGTGCCGTTGCCGAACTCCGCCGTGCCCACCGCGATGTCGTACGTGCCGTCGCGCAGCAGGCTGACCCGCGCGTCGGCGAAGTGGCCGCCCGGGGGGCCGGTCGCGATCATGGCGACCGCCGAGCCGGTGCCGGTCAGCCAGCCCTCGGGGACGTCCTCGTGGCTGCGGTCCTCGGCCTCGGCCCGGCGGACGATGTCCATGCACTGCTTCATCCCGTAGGAGGCGATGAAGAGGTCCTCCTCGTGGCCGATCGGGGTCACCAGGTGGTCGCCGGCGCCGATGACGTTCTTCTCGCGCAGCACCAGCGGATCCATGCCGAGCCGGATCGCGAGCTCGTCCATCGACGATTCGACGGCGAAGAGGACCTGGCCCAGGCCGTAGCCGCGGAAGGCGCCCGCGGGCACGCCGTTGGTGTAGACCGAGTACGCCTCCACCTCCTTGTTCGGCGCCTTGTACTGGGCGAAGGACTCGCCCGCGCTGTGGAACATGACCGCCGGGCCGTGGTTCCCGTAGGCGCCCGTGTTGGAGAGGATCCGGATGCGCAGCGCGGTGAGCGTGCCGTCGGCCTTGGCCCCGATCTTGACGGTGATCTTGAACGGGTGGCGGGTGGTGGCGCCGTAGAACTGCTCGGCGCGGGTGAACTCCAGCTTCACCGGGCGCCGCAGCTTCAGGGCGGCGAGGACCACGATGTCCTCGGTGAGCATCTCCTGCTTGCCGCCGAACCCGCCGCCCACGCGGCCCGCGACGACGCGGACCTCGTCCTCGCCGAGGCCGTACAGGGCGCACAGCGCCCGCCGGGTGAGGAAGGGGGCCTGGGTGGAGGAGCGGACGGTGATGCGTTCGCCGTCGCCGTCCTCCTTGGGCTCGAACCAGGCGACGCTGCCGTGGGTCTCCAGGCTGGCGTGCTGCACGCGCTGGGTCCGGAAGGTCTCCTCGTAGACGACGTCCGCCTCCGCGTACCCCTGCTCCATGTCGCCGATCGTGCCGTGGACCTCGCCGCACACGTTGTTCTCGGCACGGAAGATCCCGGACTCGGGGCCCTTGGGGTGGATGACGGGCGCGCCCGGGAGCATCGCCTCCTCCGGGTCGATGACGTACGGGAGCTCCTCGTACGTGACGACCACGCGGCGGCAGCCCTCCTCGGCCGCCTGCTCGCTGTCGGCGACCACGGCCGCCACGCGCTGGCCGACGAAGCGGACCACGTCGTCCAGGACGCGGGTGTCCATCGGGTCTTCGGTGGGGTGCTCGTGGCGGGCGGAGGAGTACAGGTGGTCGGGGGCGTCGTGGTGGGTGAGGACCGCGTGCACGCCGGGGACCTGGAGGGCGTCGCGGGTGTCGATGGCGACGATGCGGGCGTGCGGGTGCGGGGAGCGCAGCAGCTTCATGTGGAGCAGCCCGGGCACCTCGACGTCGAAGGTGTAGCGGGCGGTGCCGGTGACGACCTGGGGTCCGGCCGGGGCGCCCGGGCTGCGGCCGACGGCCTGGCCGGCCTCGGGCTCCTCGATGTGCTTGACCCCGCGCACGGCGTCCTCGATGGCGCGGTAGCCGGTGCAGCGGCAGATGTTGCCCTTGAAGGCGCGCGGGAGGTCGTCGAGCTTGCCGTCGTCGTGGGCGGTGCCCTGCTCGGCCTGGAGGGCCGCGGTGGTCATCAGGAAGCCGGCCGTGCAGAACCCGCACTGGAAGCCCTGGGCGTCGAGGAACTGCCGCTGCGCAGGGTGGAGCTCGCCGCCGTGCCGGGCGAGGCCCTCGACGGTGGTGACGGAGCGGCCCTCGGCGCGGACGGCCGGGTAGAGGCAGCTGTGCACCGGCTGCCCGTCGACGTGGACCGTGCAGGCCCCGCAGTCGCCCTGGTCGCAGCCCTTCTTCACGCCGAACCAGCCGCGCTCGCGCAGATAGGTGCGCAGGCACTGGCCGGGGCGCGGCTCGTCCTCGAAGCGGCGCTCGTTGATCTCGATCGCGTAGCTCATCGGGAAGCCTCCTCCAGGGTGAGTTCGCGGCGGATCTCCTCCGCCTGCCGTAGTGCCATGTGCCGCCGCCACTCGGGCAGGCCGTGGATGTCGTCGAACCACTCCTCGGGCCGGACGGCGTCGTCGATGGCCGCCCGCAGCCCTTCGGCGGTGGGCGGCAGCGCGAACCAGAAGCGGAACGGTCGGGTGGTGGCCGCGGAGACGGTGACGGCGAGGGAGCCGTCCTGCGGGTCGAGGGCGCCGATCACGAGGGAGCCGGAGCGGCCCAGCCCGTAGAGCGAGGCCTGCCGGAAGGCCGTACGGGTCTCCAGGGCGCGGGCGGGGATCCGTACCGAGCGCAGCAGCTCCCCGTCGCGCAGGTCCTTGACGCCGGCCCCGCGGATGAAGTCGGTGACGGGCATCCGGCGGGTGACCCCGTCCTGGCCCTGGAGGAGGACGGTGCCGTCGAGGGCGGCGGTGAGGGAGATCATCGGGCCGGCGGGCAGGCCGTTGCAGAGGTTCCCGCCGACCGTGGCCATGTTCCAGATCTTGAAGCTCGCCAGGAAGGCGCGGCAGCACTGCTCGATCAGCGGGGCGGCGGTGGCGGACAGGGTCCGGCCGAAGCGGGACAGCTCGGTGATGGTGCAGGTGGCGGCGATGTCGAGGGCGCCGTCCGGCTGCCGGGTCAGGGACTCCCACCCCATCCGCGACAGGTCGAAGAGGCGACGGACGTGCGGCTGGGGCTCGGAGAAGAGGTACGTGCCGCCGCCGAGCCAGGCGTCGCCGGGACGCCAGGGTTCGCGGCGGCGCGCGTCGCGCACGTCGAGCACCGTGTTGAGGTCCATTTCGCGCCACCAGCCTTCCTGCCATCGGGGTTCACCTCAGTGAAACAACGGCGGAGGGGGCGGGACGACTGGTCCCGGCCACGGAAAGGATCCAGCCGCCGAGGGCCGCTCTTGGTGAATCAACCAAGAGCTATAGGCGGCCAGCAGCCTTGCATTTACGATGGCATTTCTCGTATTCACCTCGCGAATGTGGGAAACCCCCACCGCAAGGAGTCCCCATGCACGTCCTCGACCTGCTCCAGTCGGACAACCTCGGCCTCACCCTGCTCTGGGGCGAGGAAGCGCTTCTCGGCCAGGAGATCAGCGGTGTCACCTCCACCGACCTGGAGGACCCGGGCCGCTTCCTCGGCCCCGGCGAGCTCGTACTGAGCGGGCTCGTGTGGTGGGCGGAGGGCGAGCCGGGCAAGGCCGACCGCTTCGTCTCCGCCCTCGCCGAGGCCGGTGCCACCGCCCTCCTCGCTGGCGAGGAGACCCACGGGCGGGTCCCCGACGAGCTGGTCGCCTCCTGCCGGGCCCACCGGATGCCGATCGTGGCCGTCCCGGGGCGCACCAGCTTCCGGGCCGTCACCGAAGCCGTGTACCTGCGCCAGTGGGGCGACCTCAGCCGCCGCCCGACCCGGCCCTTCGCCCTCCCCGAGAACGTGCGCGCCGAGCTCAGCCGGCTGCTGGAGGGCGGCGCCGGACCCGCCGAACTGCTGGACCGGGCCTGCGCGCACCTGGGCAAGGTGGCGTGCTACCTGCTGACCGCGAGCGGGCGCACGGTGGCCCGTACCCCCGCCGCACCGGCGGTGCCCGCACAGCGGGCGGCCGCCCCCGCGCGGGGCGGGCTCACCCTGCGCGTCGAGGCCGACAGCTCCCCGTACGACGCCTGGCAGCTGCACGTCCCGGACGCCGACGCGGCCCCGCCGCGGGTGCTGCACGAGATCGCCGAGGTCCTCGCCCAGTACCGCGAGGGCCGGGAGCGCCGCGACACCGCCGCCGCGCGGGCGGCCGGGCAGGCCCTGACCGGGCTGCTGTCCGGCCCGGCGGAGCCCGACCCGGTGGCGCTGGAGGAGGCCCTCGCCGCGGCCGGACTGCCCGCGGGCGGCCCGTACCGGGTGCTCGCGGCCACCTCGGGGGCGGCCCTGGCCGAGGCGCTCGCCCACCTGGAGGGGGTTCCCTGGGCGGCGGGCGACACGGCCGCCGTGCTGTACGAGGACCCGGACGGCGGCGTGGACGTCGCCGCCGAGCTGCGCGCCCTGTGGCCGCTGCTCCAGGCCTGCGGGGCCCCGGAGGCGGACCTGCGCCTCGGCGCGGGCGCCCCGGCCGCGGGGCCGGAGGGCCTGCGCGCCTCCCTCGGCCAGGCCCGCTTCGCCCTGACGGCGGCCGCCGAGGGGGAGGCCCGGGTGCGGGCGGTCGAACAGCTGGACACCCTCGCGGAGCTGCTGTCGGGGGTGCCGGGAGAGGTCCGCTCGGTGTTCGGGACGGCGACGCTGGGCGCGCTGGGGGACGGCATGCTGCGGGAGACCCTGGAGGTCTTCCTGGCCAACAACTGCTCGTGGGCCCGTACGGCGGAGGCCCTCCACCTGCACGTCAACACCGTGCACTACCGGATGGAGCGGGTCCAGGTCCTGACGGGCCGTGACCTCTCGCGCCTGGACCACAAGCTCGACCTGTACGCGGCGCTGCTCTGCCGGTAGCGGGCGCTACAGCGGGAGGTCGACGTGGACCTCCGTCGACTTCACCCGGGCGGTGACGCTGACGCCGACCGCGATCCCGAGCTCCTCCACCGACTCCCGCGTCACCACCGAGACGATGCGGTGCGGGCCCGACTGGATCTCCACCAGGGCCGCGACCTCGTCGACCCGTACGCCGGTCACGATGCCCGCGAAGGCGTTGCGCACGGAGGTGGCGGCGGTCCGGCCGGCCACGGGGTGCAGCCCGGCGGCCCGCTGCGTGGCGAAGGCGGCGAGCGCCGCGCCGTCGACGGACCGGGTGCCGTCGGGGGCGCGCCGCGAGGGCAGCCGGCCGGCGTCGGCCCAGCGGCGGACGGTCTCGGGGCTCACGCACAGCAGGCCCGCGGCCTGACCGATCGAGTAAGACGGCACGCACGCAGCTTAGGCCGTGCCCCGCGCTCCGCCGCGGGGGCGCGGGGCGGTGGGGGCGGCGGGGGCATAGGGCGGGCCTATGGGCCCATCGGCCCGGGGGTCCTACCGGGCGGCGGCGGCCCGGCCGAGGGTGGTGTCGAGAGCCTTCCGATGAAGCAAGGACACCATGTACACCCTCCTGTTCCTCCTGATCTCCCTCTGCGTCTGGGCGGTGCTGCGCGACTGGCCGCGCAGGTCACGGCTGTTGCTGTGGGCCGGGACGCTGGCGCTCACCACGCTCGCGTTCCTCCCCCACCTCGACCGCGCCTTCGGCCTGAGCTTCTGAGGAGGAGCCCGACATGACCGCCACCACCGCAACCCCCACCCCCACCCCCACCCCCGTCACCCTTCCTCCCGCCCGGCTCCCGCACCGCCTCGGACTCTGGTTCGCCCACGCCTACGTGCTGGGCATGTGCGCCACCATCGGCGGCGCGTACGTCTTCCAGTTCGGCCTGTGGGAGTACCCCTGCCCGATGTGCCTGCTCCAGCGGATGTTCATGCTGCTCAGCGCACTCGGACCGGCGATGGTCATCGCCCGCTCGCGCAAGGGCGCGGTCGGCACGGCCGAGTTCGCCTCCGGGTGGGGCGTCGCGATCGTCTCCGCGCTGATCGGCAGCACCGTCTCCGCCTCGCAGGTCCTGATGCACATCGTGCCCCCGGACCCCGGCTACGCGGGCGCCCTGTTCGGCCTGCACCTCTACACCTGGGCGGCGATCACCTTCCTGCTCGCCGTCCTCGCGGCGGCCGTGAACCTGGTCCTGGCCCACTGGTCCCAGCCCCTGGGCGCGGCCCAGGCATCGCCGGCCCTGCGCCGCGCGGCCGGCTTCACCCTGGCGGTCCTGGCCTTCTTCGCGGTCAGCAACCTGGTGGCCTGCCTCCTCCTCCAGGGCCTGCACTGGCAGATGCCCGGGGACCCGACCTCCTACCGGCTCTTCACCGATCTGCTGTGAGGTTGCGGGTCATCCGCTCCAGGACGCCGACGGCGGTCCGGTACTCCTCCGGGGAGATCCCGGCCGCCGCCCGCTCACGGAACGCGTCGACGCGCTGCGCCACCCGCTCCAGCCGGGCGCGTCCCCCGGCGGTCAGTACGAGGCGGTCCGGCTCCGGCCGGGCCGCCCAGCCGCCGTCGAGGACCGCCGCGATGGCGGAATCCAGCGCGGCGGGCGGGGCGTTGGCCGCGAGGGCGGTCCGTACGGCGGCGTCGCCGGCCGCGGGGTCGTCGCGCAGGACGTTCAGGACCTGCCAGCCGAGGCGGGTGAGCCCCGACTCGGCCAGCAGGGCGTCCATGGCGGTGGTGAGGGCCCGGTCGGTGCGGTTCAGCCAGTAGCCGATGGGCTTCACGACGCCGCTCCCCGGCCGGCGAAGGCGGCGGCGTTCTCGCGGGCCCACTGCGCGTAGGTGCGGGCGGGGCGGCCGAGGAGGGTCCCGGTGGTGTCGGCGACCGTGGCAGGGCCGTGGTTCGCGGCCTCCCACAGGTCGAGCAGCGAGGCGGCCATCGGCGCGGGCATGTGGGCGGCCATCTGCCGCTCGGCCTCGGCACGGGTGATCCGCTCGACGGGGATCTCGCGGCCGACGGCGTCGGCCAGGACCGCGAGCTGTCGGCGGAAGGTGAGGGACTCGGGGCCGGTCAGGGTGAGCCGGCGACCGGTGAGGGAGTTTCCGGTGAGGGCCTCGAAGGCGATGTCGGCGATGTCCTCGGGGTGGATGGGCGCGAGGTGCGCGTCCGGGTGGGGGAGCTGGACCGGCAGCGACCGGCCGATGGCGTAGGCCCAGCCGAAGGAGTTGCTGGCGAAGGCGTCCGGGCGCAGGAAGGTGCAGGTCAGCGCGGAGGCGTCGAGGGCGCGCTCGACCGTGAGGCTGTGCCGGGCGAGCGGGTCGTGCGCGGCGCCGGGAGCGAGGACGGAGGACGAGGACAGCAGGACGACGTGCTCGACCCCGGCGGCCCCGGCGGCCTCGATCAGCTCGTGGATGCCGGCGGGCTCGGGGTAGAGGAAGACCCGGCGCACGCCGTCCAGCGCGGCGGCGAAGGTCCCGGGCCGGTCGAGGACGAGCTCGCTGCTCTCGACGCCGTCCGGAACGGTGAGCAGGTCCGGGCTCGCGCTGGCGGCGCGGACGGCGAACCCGGCGGAGTGCAGGCGGGCGACGACGGCCCGGCCGACCTTGCCGCGGGCGCCGGTGACGAGGGTGGTCATGAACTGCTCCATTCATTGACTTCAAACATATGCATGCTCACACGCACACGTTTTCAGGTCAACACATGCTTGCGAGAACCCACGAATGTACGATCGGGGCATGACGAAGCAGCGGGCGGACGCGGGTGACGAGGAACTGCTGAACGCCGTGGGCCCGGCGTTCGGGAAGCTGCGGCGCTCCTCCCTCCTGGAGGTCGAGAACCCGATCTCGCAGAAGGACCTCGGCCGGACCCTGGTCCTCAACGTGGTCCTGGAGCTCGCTCAGGACGGCACCCGCGAGGTCACCGTCGGCGGCGTGGGCGCCCATCTGGGCACCGACCCCTCGGTAGCCAGCCGCATGGTCTCCGACTGCATCTCCGCCGGCTACCTGGTCCGCGCCGCCTCCCAGCAGGACGGCCGCCGCACGGTCCTCCACCTCAGCCCCGGGGGCGAGGAACTGATGGCCCGCTTCCGCCGGCACCAGCGCTCGGCCTTCGAGTACGTCACCGCCGACTGGAGCGACCGCGACCGCCTGGACTTCGCCCGCCTGATGCTCAAGTACGTGGCGTCCCAGGACTCCCTCCGCCACCGGGCGGGCTGACCCGCCCGCCGCCGGGGCCTCGCCGCGAGCGGACCCGCGGAGTGAGGGGACGAAGGGGCGGGATGGAAAACGCCGAAGGGCCGGACCGCTTTCGCGGTCCGGCCCTTCGAGCTGGCGGCGGAGGATACGAGATTCGAACTCGTCAGGGGTTGCCCCCAACACGCTTTCCACATGTTCGCCGCGGGTCACAATCGTCCTGACCTGCGGCGGAGCGCCTCGAATTCCTCAGTCCGAACGGACCCGGACGGAGGCGAATGCAACCAGAACTGCAACCACCGGGCGACTACTTACGGCCCTCCGGGCCGTACCACTGGACGGGCTGGCCGGTTACTGCGGCGATGCATTCGAAGTCGCGGTCACAGTGCAGGAGGGTGAGTCCCTGCAATTCGGCAGTCGCGGCGACGACGAGGTCTACCGCACCGGCGCTGCGGTGCTTGCCTTGCTTGGTGAGGGCCTCCTGGACCTGCCAGGCCCGGTCGTAAGCCCGGTCGTCGACCGGAACCCAGCCGAAGAGCAGCCGCATGTCCTCGATGCCGCGTGCCCGGTCGGCAGCCGATCGGGCGCTGTAGAAGAACTCCAGCTCCGTGATGGGGCACGTGGCGATCAGGCCGGCGGCCGCCGCCTGGTCCCACCCGTACTGCTCTGCGTCACCCCGCATGAAGCGGGCGAGGGCGCTGGTGTCGATCAGGTAGAGAGCGGCGTTCACCGTCGGTAGTTCCGCTTGTCCTCGAAGAGTGTCAGATCGAACGCGCCTTCGTCGGCCGCGGCGCGCAGGCGGGTCAGGGCCAGCGCCCGCCGCCTGTTCTCCAGCACCTCGCGCAGCGCTGTGTTGACCGTCTCCTTCTTCGTGCTGGTCCCCAGGGCTTTGGCTACGTCTGCCACCAGCTCGTCATCGAGGTCAATCACCGTCCGGCTCATGTGCACCTCCGTATATCAACTATGGAAACAAATATACCTCCTATAGTTCATCGATGTCATGGGTTCACATCGGCATGACGCCGTGGATGCGGGAGAGCGTGAAGACGCGTTCGGCTTCGCGCAGGTGACACCAGGCTTCCAAGTAGGGCGGGTCGAGTTCCAGGCTGCTCAAGGTGCGGACGGTGCGACTGCCCGAGGTGGCGACGTACTCGACCGTGATGGCGATGCCGGCGTCGATGGCATGGGCGAGTTGGCGGACGTCGCTGTACGCCAGGTGCTTCGTGTATCCAGCGACGATCTCCTCGGTGTCCGTTCCGAAGGGGACGCCGCTGCCGAAGGGGTCGGGTTCCGGCGCGGTGGGTGGTGCGGTCAGCAGCCGGGCGGCCAGGACATCCATGTCGGCGGTGGCCAGGACCGTCGATGTGCGGACAGCCGTGCGTCGGTTGCCGCGCTTGTCACCGGTCCTTCGAGGGGCCGGAACAGGAGCGGCAGCCCGCTGGGGCTGGGCCTTCTCGATGCGTACGGTTCCGTCGGCGCTCTCGGCGACGGGGGCGTAGCCCTCGGCGCGGAGAGCGGCGAGGGTTGTGTCGAGCGGGCTGCGGCTGATCAGCACCGTGGGCGCGAGCTGTCGCAGGCCGAGTTCGGCGAGCTTTCGGTGGGCGGCGAGCTCTGCGAGGAGCGCAGGCTCCTCGCCGTGGATGACGCAGGCGGCGGGGGCGATGCGCACGCGGCCGTGGCTGCGGGCGGTGTCTGCGATGAGATAGGAGAGGGGCTGGGGCAGGGGCCCGGAAGTGACGGCGGCCAGGTCGGCTGTGAGGCCGTCAGGCGAGTGTCCGGCATCCAGGGCCCGGCGGACGCTGCCGGTACTGAACCGCCACACCGAGGCCGTGCCGCTGGTCTCGCGGTCGGCGACGGAATCCAGCAGTGCGGCGAGTGGCGCCGATGGCGTGCCCGTGACGACAGCGGTGAGGTCAGCGCCGATCCGGGCTGTTCGGGTAGCCGTGGGCAGGAGCCGCCGGCACGTGGTGGCCAGTCCTGTCGGGTCGTCTTCCATCAGGGCGGTACCGAGGGGAGACAGTGCGCCACGAGCGAGTGCGCCGAGCAGCTCGGCTTCGCGGATCACTGCGGCGAACGGTGTCCCGTCCTGGGGTGACGAGTCGGCGAGTGGGCGCTGCCAGGCCACCAGCGGACCCAGGTCAGAGCCGGTGGTCGCGCCGTGTCCCGCCGGGAGCTGTGCCGCCGCGTGGAGCAACCCGTGCCGGGCCTGCAGGCAGCCACCGCAGGGAGGTGCTCCAGCGAGGGCGGGGAGCGCCTTGTTGTCCTCGTCGCGTGCCTGGGTCGGGGTGAGCGCCAGGTTGTGCCATGCGTGGAGCAGTGCGGTGAGCCGTTCGGCGGGCTCCTGGTCCGCCCAGACGTCGTATGCCTCGGTGGGTACCACGCGGTCATGGTCCCGGCCCAGCAGTCCGGCCGCGTAGGCGGTCTCCAGGGTGAGGCGTACGACGGCGTCTTCGGCCTGGGCGGCCTTGCCGATCCGGGCCAGTTCACGGGCACCGATCCCGCCGGATTTGAGTCTGGCCGGCGGAGACGCGGAACAGACGGCCAGAACCGACGCGGCCTGGGCTGCGAACGCCGTGGCCGCGGCTGCGGCCTCCCGTTCCACTTCGGCGGAGCCGATGGGCACCGACTGCGTGGGAGGCGGAAAGGGATCGAACGGGGCGTGCCACGTCGGCCCGCGCAGTGCCAGCGCGACTTCAACGGGCATGCGTGCGGGGCCGTACCGGTGGCGATCCACGATCAGGAGTCCCCGGTCGAGTGCCCATCGCGCGCCGGGTTCGAGGTCGGGGTCGGGTGACCCGAACATGATGAACTGCCGCTGCACTGCGGTGGAGTCCGCTCGGCGGGCGAGCAACTCCTGGGTGATCGCGGGTGCCCGTGCCACGACTTCGGCGACGGCTCCCGGGTCGCTGTGGTGTTCTACCAGGGCCGCCAGCCGCTGCTGCTTGGTGCTCGGCGGCTTGATGCCGAGTGCCACCAGCATGGCGCGCAACTCCTCCGAGGCAGCGCCTGCCAGCAGTTTCTCCAGAGGGGAGTCCAGCCCCAGAGGTGCCTCCCACGCCTGCCGCAGGGGAGAGGCCATGCGGAGTGCTCCTGCGCCGTCCGGCCACACCAGGGCGTGATCGGCCAGCTCCTCCAGCGTGAAGTCCAGACCGCGAGCGGCTTCGCCGTCCGCTGCTCCCAGCAGCTTCGCCAGGTCGTCGCGTGACGCCGGTCCGCCCAGGGCCGCCAGCGCCTCGGCCGCTTGCAGGCACGGCAGCGTGAGTGGCGGCAGGGTGAGTGCCACCGACCCCGGGCGTTGGAGGCGGTCCGCCAGCTCCCCCACCGTGCGCGGTTCTGGAGCCGCCGCCGCGTCCTTCCGCGTGGCGAGTACGCGTGCCAGGCGCGGAGCGCCGAGCGAACCCAGCCAGGCTGCCAGCGTTGATCGGGACTCCATGGGGCACCTCGTCGGACCGGGCAGCCGCACCGGAACGGCCCCGGCGCAGAGCCAAGCATGGTGCATACGCCCACGGCGCGGGTGACGAACGGGAGCGGTTCCTCCCTCGGGGAGTGTGTTTCACGGGCAGGGCTGTGCGAGCCTTGAAATGTCCCGATTGGGGCGATGTAAATGCAACCGGAACTGCAACCAGGGCATGCAGAAGAGCCGGACCGCAATCAGCGGTCCGGCTCTTCGTTTCGCCTGTTCAGGCGGCTGCGGAGGATACGAGATTCGAACTCGTGAGGGGTTGCCCCCAACACGCTTTCCAAGCGTGCGCCCTAGGCCTCTAGGCGAATCCTCCGCCGCAAACAATACAAGACGTTGAGGGGTGCTCGCGAACACGATCCGGGCCGGGGGTCCCGATCGGATCCGGGGAGGGGTCCGGCTCGATTCCGGGGGCCCGTATCCGCTAGGGTGGGGCCCAGCCCCTCACGTGGCGCTATCTCACCCAACTCCCCCAGGGCCGGAAGGCAGCAAGGGTAAGTGGGCTCTGGCGGGTGCGTGAGGGGCGCTTTGCGTTCTGGTGGCGTTGGCGGGCCGTTGTTGTCGGTGGGCCCGGATAACCTCGTAGACGTGTCGTCCCTTGCGCTGTACCGCCGCTATCGCCCCGAGTCGTTCGCCGAGGTCATCGGGCAGGAGCATGTCACTGCCCCGCTGATGCAGGCCCTGCGGAACAACCGGGTCAATCACGCGTACCTGTTCAGTGGCCCGCGCGGCTGCGGCAAGACGACCAGCGCGCGCATCCTGGCGCGCTGCCTCAACTGTGAGCAGGGTCCCACTCCGGATCCGTGCGGCGAGTGCCAGTCCTGCCGCGACCTCGCCAGGAACGGTCCGGGGTCCATCGACGTCATCGAGATCGACGCCGCCTCGCACGGTGGCGTCGACGATGCGCGCGATCTCAGGGAGAAGGCCTTCTTCGGGCCCGCGTCGAGCCGGTACAAGATCTACATCATCGACGAGGCCCACATGGTCACCTCGGCGGGCTTCAACGCCCTGCTGAAGGTGGTCGAGGAGCCGCCGGAGCACCTCAAGTTCATCTTCGCGACCACCGAGCCCGAGAAGGTCATCGGGACGATCCGCTCCAGGACGCACCACTACCCGTTCCGGCTGGTGCCGCCCGGGACGCTGCGCGAGTACCTCGGCGAGGTCTGCGGGCGCGAGGGGGCCAAGGTCGAGGACGGCGTGCTGCCGCTCGTCGTGCGGGCCGGCGCCGGGTCCGTGCGCGACTCCATGTCCGTCATGGACCAGCTCCTCGCCGGTGCGGGAGAGGCTGGTGTGACGTATGCCATGGCCACCTCCCTGCTCGGGTACACCGAGGGGTCGCTGCTGGATTCGGTTGTCGACGCTTTCGCCGCGGGGGACGGGGCGGCCGCGTTCGAGGTCGTCGACCGGGTGGTCGAGGGCGGGAACGACCCGCGCCGGTTCGTCGCCGACCTGCTGGAGCGGCTGCGCGACCTGGTGATCCTGGCCGCCGTGCCCGACGCCGGGGAGAAGGGGCTGATCGACGCCCCCGCCGACGTCGTGGAGCGGATGCAGGCCCAGGCGTCGGTGTTCGGTGCCGCCGAGCTCAGCCGTGCCGCCGATCTGGTCAACGCCGGGCTGACGGAGATGCGCGGGGCCACCTCGCCGCGCCTCCAGCTGGAGCTGATCTGCGCCCGGGTGCTGCTCCCGGCCGCCTTCGACGACGAGCGCTCCTTCCAGGCCCGGCTGGACCGGCTGGAGCGCAGCGGGCCCCCCGCCGCCGCCTTCGCCGCGCAGGCCGCGCCGCCCGCCATGGGCTACGTCCCCGGCCCGGAGGCGCACGGCATGGCCCCGGCCGGTCCCGGCGGCGGGGTCGCCGCCGCGCGTGCCGCCGTACGGGGTCCTGTGGCCGAGCCGGGTCCGGTGGCGGAGCCGGCTCCCGTCCAGGCCCCGGCGCCCGTGCCGGCTCCGGCGCCGGCCCCCGTCCAGGCCCCGGCCCCCGCGCCCGTCCAGGCCGCCGCGCCGGCGCAGGCGCCCGGTGCGTGGCCCGGTGCCGCGCAGCCCGGCAGCGGGGCGCCCGCACCCGGCGCCTGGCCCGGGGCCCCGGCCCCGGCCGCTCAGGCCGCCCCGGCGGCTCCCGCGGCAGGGGCGTGGCCCAGCGCCGCGATGCCCGGCAGCGGAGCCCCGGCCGCCCCCGCGCCCGTCCAGGCCGCCCCGGCGGCCCCCGCGCCCGTGCCGGCGGCCGCCGCGCCCTCCGCCGAGATGTCGGCCGGGGCCGGACAGGTCCAGGCGATGTGGCCCGGCGTCCTGGAGGCCGTCAAGAACCGCCGCCGCTTCACCTGGATCCTGCTCAGCCAGAACGCCCAGGTCACCGGCTTCGACGGGACCACGCTCCAGCTCGGCTTCCCCAACGCCGGAGCGCGCGACAACTTCGCGAGCAGCGGCAGCGAGGACGTCCTCAAGGCGGTCCTGGCCGAGCAGTTCCAGGTCAACTGGAAGATCGACGCCGTGGTCGGCGGCGGCGGTGGCGGAGCGGCCCCGGCCGCGCCCTCCTCGTACTCGTCCTACTCGGCGCCGGCCGCCCCCGCCTACAGCCCGCCCCCGGCGGCCCCGCAGGCCCCGCCCGCCGCGCCGCAGGTCCAGCAGGCCCCGCAGCCGCCCGCGTACCAGCCGCCGCAGGCGGCCGCCGCACCGCAGCCGCCCGTCCATCAGGCGCCGCCGCCGGTCGCCCCCGAGGACGACGTGCCGGAGGAGGACGACCCGGACCTCGTCGACAGCGCCCTGACCGGACACGACCTGATCGTGCGCGAGCTCGGAGCGACCGTTGTGGAGGAATACACGAACGAGTAGCCCCCGCTGATTGGGTGGCCGCACGAAACCGGCCGCGCCGTCCGGGCTACCCTGGGCGGCGTGAAGGTCCTCGTCATCGGCGGCGGCGCCCGCGAACACGCCCTGTGCCGCTCTCTGTCCCTCGACCCCGACGTCTCCGCGCTGTACTGCGCCCCCGGCAACGCCGGCATCGCCGAGGTGGCGGAGCTGCGCCCGGTCGACGCCCTCGACGGCGCGGCGGTCGCCGCCCTCGCCACCGAACTCGGCGCCGGCCTGGTCGTCGTCGGCCCGGAGGCGCCGCTGGTCGCCGGAGTCGCCGACGCCGTCCGCGCGGCCGGCATCCCGGTCTTCGGGCCGTCCGCCGAGGCCGCGCAGCTGGAGGGCTCCAAGGCCTTCGCCAAGGACGTGATGGCCGCGGCCGGGGTCCCGACCGCGCGCAGCTACGTCTGCACCACCGCCGAGGAGGTCGACGCGGCCCTCGACGCCTTCGGCGCCCCGTACGTGGTCAAGGACGACGGCCTCGCCGCCGGCAAGGGCGTCGTCGTCACCGAGGACCGTGCCGTCGCCCGGGACCACGCGCTGGCCTGCGACCGGGTCGTCATCGAGGAGTACCTCGACGGCCCCGAGGTCTCCCTCTTCGCCATCACCGACGGCGTCACCGTGCTGCCGCTGCAGCCCGCGCAGGATTTCAAGCGCGCGCTCGACGGCGACCAGGGCCCCAACACCGGCGGCATGGGCGCGTACTCCCCGCTCCCGTGGGCCGACCCGAAGCTGGTCGACGAGGTCATGGAGCTGGTCCTCCAGCCGACCGTGGACGAGCTCCGCCACCGCGGCACCCCCTTCTCCGGGCTGCTCTACGCGGGCCTGGCCATCACCAGCCGCGGCACCCGCGTCATCGAGTTCAACGCCCGCTTCGGCGACCCCGAGACCCAGGTGGTCCTGGCCCGGCTGCGCACCCCCCTCGCGGGCGTGCTGCTGAACGCCGCGAACGGCACCCTGAGCTCCCTCCCGGCGCTGAACTGGAGCGACGACGCGGCCGTCACGGTGGTCGTCGCCTCCCACAACTACCCGGACACCCCGCGCACCGGAGACCCCATCGAGGGCCTCGGCGAGGTGGCGGCCGAGGACGCGCCCGACGCGTACGTGCTGCACGCCGGGACCCGGCGCGAGGGCGACGCCGTCGTCAGCGCGGGCGGTCGGGTCCTCTCGGTCACGGCGACCGGTTCCGACCTGGCGCAGGCGCGGGAGAAGGCGTATAAGGCGGTCGGGCGGATCAAGCTCGACGGTTCCCAGCACCGTACGGACATTGCCGCCAAGGCGGCCGAAGGCCGCTGACCAGCACGGCCGTAACGACGCGGGCCCGGGGCGCGGAGACGCGCACCGGGCCCGCGCGTGCGTACGCGTGCGACTGCATCCGGCCGCCTTCGAACGCAGCCACCTTTACCCAAAGCCATTCCATCGGGTGATCGTCACCCGGACTGCCTGACGTCCGCCCCCGCCCCAACTAGGGTGCGGCGCAAGCATTCCGGCACATGGCCCACCGGCATTGCGATGTCAGTGGCGGGTGTCACAGTGGGGGAGTGAGCAAAGCCGCCGCAGGGCAGAGGGGGTGAGGTCCGGCCGTGTCCGGAACCGGTTCGATCGCAGAAGTGGGCGCGCCGTCCGCGCGTTCCCGGGCCCTCGCCGTGCTGCGGGTCCGCAGCAGGGCCACGGCCGCGGTGCTGCTGCCCGCCGCCCTGGCGGTGGTGCTCGTCGCCGCCCGGATGACGGGGCGGCTGGCCGGCGACCCCTGGCCGGCGGTGACCCTGGCCGTCTGCGCGGTGGCCGCGCTGGTGCTGCTCGCGGGCGGCATATTCGGTGCGGTGGTGCTGCGCGCGGGTCCCGCCGTGACCCCGACGGTGCCGCTGCCGGAAGCCGCGGCCCCCGACCTCTACCGGCTCGTACGGGACCTGGCCGACCGGATGGACGTCCCCGCGCCCTCCGCGATAGCCCTCACCCCGGACTGCGACAGCTGGCTGGAGGACCGCACCCACGCCGCCCACCGCCGCACCGGCAGGGGCACCGGCCCCGAGTGCGAGCCCGGCGCGGCCCCCGTGCTGGTGATCGGCTCCCCGTTCCTGTGGTGGATGCGCGTCGCGGAGCTGCGGGCCGTCCTCGCACCCGTCGTCGCCGGTACGGGCCCCTCCGCGCACCCGGACATAGCCGACGCGCGCGGCTTCGTCCGCGGGCTCGACGCGGCGGCGGACATCGGCGGCAGGCCCGGCCTGGGCTGGATCGGCCGCCCGGCCCGGCTGCTGCTGCGGCTGTGCCGGACCGACGCCGCCGAGATGGAGCGCGGGGTGGCCGCGGCCGCCTCCGACCGCGCCCAGGAGGTGGACTACGGGCTGCGCATCGTCGCCCAGGAGCAGGTGGGCCTCGCCTACGCGGGCTGGGACCGGCTGCTGACCCGGGTCGCGCTGCCCGCCTGGCGGATGGGCCGCTGGCCGGCACACCTGGACGCCGGGGTGGTCTCCGCCCTGACCGAGCTGTCCCGGCGGGACCGGCTGGCCGAGGGGTTCACCTCGCGGCTCGGCGAGCGCCCCGCCTGCGACCTGCTGGAGCAGCCCGGCGTGGTCGACGAGGCCGCCTCCCTGCTGGCGGCCCGGCTGTTCCACGGCGGCCCGGCCGAGGCGGGGCCGGACTGGTCCCCCGTGGACTGGGCGGCGTACCCGCAGGAGGTCGTGGACCGGAAGTGGCGCACCGAGGCGGCCCGCCTGCACGCCGCCCTGGACGCGCTGTCCGTCCCCGCGGACCTGGCACCGCCCGCCGGCGCCCCGGCCCGGCCGGAAGGCTCCACGGCCCCCGCGGAGCCGGTCCCCGTGACCACGGGCGCCCCCGCCCCGGCCGGAGCGCCCGTCGGCGCCGCCCCGGGCGGCCCCGGCGGCCCCACGGCCCCCGCCGCAGCCCGCCCCGCGGACCGGGCCGCCCCGGCCGGTCCGGTGCCCCCGGGCGGGCCGACGCTGGAGCGGGTCCTCGGCTACCTCACCGACCCCGCCGGGGACGGCGCGGCCGGGGAGGCCCTCGCCGGGCGGCTCAGCGGCGACCTGGCCCGGGAGGAGCGCGCCGCCGGAGCCGGCCGGCCCCGGCCGAGCGGCGGGGCGGACACGCTGCCGCTGTTCCCGCTCCAGCCCCCGCGCAGCGGCCGGGACCTGCTCGCCGACCACGTCACCGCCCTGGTGTGCTGCGCCGCCGTGGACTCGGCCGGCGCGGGCCCCGGCCTGGACTGGCTGGACGGCCCGGTGCTGCTGGTCGGTGGGGAGCGCCGCGCGGACCTCGCCCCCCGGGTGCTCTCCCTCGTCGAGGACGGGGACCCGGCCCCCCTGCGCGACTGGCTCGCGGAGGTCGGCGTACTGCCCGAGAAGCCCGTGCGCCTCCTCTGAGCCGCCCGTCCGCCGTCCGCCGTACGTTCCGGTCACGTCAATTCACGACGAACGGTGACGGAGTGAGTGCGTTATGTGATGTGCTTGGGACCGGTCGCGGAAGGGTGTCCGAAAACCCGCCGCGCACGTGACCGGAGCAAACACGTTCGGGGGAGCGAGGGAGGGGAGCGGTAATGGGTGCGGACCAGATCCGGCGTTGGGAGTCGGGTGCGCTCGCGCACGCGGTGACCGATCCCTTCGGCCAGGGCCCCCTGCCCTGGTTCCGGGGCAGCGAGCTGTACTTCGACGACACCGGCCAGGTCGTCCCCTGGTACGTGGACCCGGCCGTGGCCACCCCCGGCCAAAAGCCCGGCGTCCCCGCCCAGGGCCCCCGCGGCGGCGGCCCCCGCACCGCCGACGACGTCCACCGGCAGATCAAGGGCTTCGCCTCCACCGGCGCCGTCGCCCCCGGCGAGGCCATCGACTTCCACGTCACCGTCGACCCGCCCCAGCAGTTCTCGGTCGACGTCTACCGCATCGGCCACTACGGCGGCGACGGCGCCTCGAAGATCACCACCAGCCCCAGGCTGTCCGGCATCGTCCAGCCGGCCCCGCTCACCGCCGACCGGACCGTCTCCTGCCACCACTGGTGGCTCTCCTGGCGGCTCCAGGTGCCCTCGTACTGGAGCATCGGCGCCTACGTGGCCGTCCTCACCACCGCCGACGGCTACCGCTCCCACATCCCCTTCACGGTCCGCGACGACCACCCCGCGGACCTCCTGCTGCTGCTCCCGGACATCACCTGGCAGGCCTACAACCTCTACCCCGAGGACGGCCGCACGGGCGCCAGCCTCTACCACGCCTGGGACGAGCAGGGCCGGCTGCTCGGCGAGCGCGACGCCGCCATCACCGTCTCCTTCGACCGCCCCTACGCGGGCGCCGGCCTGCCCCTGCACGTGGGCCACGCCTACGACTTCATCCGCTGGGCCGAGCGCTACGGCTACGACCTCGCCTACGCCGACACCCGCGACCTGCACGCCGGCCGCGTCGACCCGACCCGCTACCGGGGCCTGGTCTTCCCCGGCCACGACGAGTACTGGTCGGTGCCCATGCGCCGCACCGTCGAGCGGGCCCGCGACCACGGCACCTCCCTCGTCTTCCTCTCCGCGAACACGATGTACTGGCAGGTCGAGCTGTCCCCCTCGCCCTCCGGGGTCGAGGACCGGCTGCTGACCTGCCGAAAACGGCGCGGCCCCGGCCGTTCCAGCCTGTGGCGCGAGATCGACCGCCCCGAGCAGCAGCTGCTCGGCATCCAGTACGCGGGGCGGGTCCCCGAGCCCGCGCCGCTGGTCGTCCGCAACGCCTCGCACTGGCTCTGGGACTCCACCGGCGCCGCGGAGAACGACGAGCTCGACGGGCTGGTCGCAGGGGAGGCCGACCGCTACTTCCCGCGCACCCAGCTCCCCGAGCACCAGGACCGCATGCTGCTCGCGCACTCCCCCTACCTCGACGGCGAGGGGGCCAAGCGCCACCAGGAGACCTCCCTGTACCGGGCCCCGAGCGGGGCCCTGGTCTTCGCGTCCGGCACCTTCGCCTGGTCCCCGGCGCTCGACCGCCCCGGGCACGTGGACGAGCGGGTCCAGCGGGCGACGGCGAACCTCCTCGACCGGATCTGCAAGCGGGACTGAGCCGCCCGCTCCGGGGCGGGCGCACCCCCTGCCCCGGGCACGGCACCCCGTGCGGGAGAATGGTCCCGCGCTCGTACAGAACCACAGGGAGACCCCGTGCCCGGATTCGTCGAAAAGCCCGAGCCGGTGCAGGTGCCCGGCCTCGCCCACCTCCACACCGGCAAGGTCCGCGACCTCTACCGTGACGAGGACGGCAACCTCGTGATGGTCGCCAGCGACCGCATCTCCGCCGCCGACTGGGTGCTGCCCACCGAGATCCCGGAGAAGGGCCGCATCCTGACGCAGCTCTCCCTCTGGTGGTTCGAGCAGCTCGCCGACCTGGTCCCCAACCACGTCATCGGCACCGACCTGCCCGCCGGCGCCCCCGCCGACTGGGCGGGCCGCACGCTGGTCTGCAAGAGCCTCGACATGGTCCCCGTCGAGTGCGTGGCCCGCGGCTACCTGACCGGCTCCGGCCTCAAGGAGTACGTCCAGTCCCGCACGGTCTGCGGACTCGCCCTCCCCGAGGGCCTGGTGGACGGCTCCGAGCTGCCCGCCCCGATCTTCACTCCGGCCGCCAAGGCCGAGGTCGGCGACCACGACGAGAACGTCTCCTACGAGGAGGTCGCCCGCACCACCGGCGCCGAGACGGCGGCACTGCTGCGCCAGACCACCCTCGCCGTGTACGGGCGGGCCCGCGACATCGCCCGCGAGCGCGGCATCATCCTGGCCGACACCAAGTTCGAGTTCGGCTTCGACAAGGACGGCGTGCTCGTCGCCGCCGACGAGGTCCTCACCCCGGACTCCTCCCGCTTCTGGCCGGCCGACCAGTGGCAGCCGGGCCGCACGCAGCCCTCGTTCGACAAGCAGTACGTCCGCGACTGGCTGGCCTCCCCGGCCTCCGGCTGGGACTCCAAGGGCGAGCTCCCGCCGCCGGTTCTCCCGCAGGAGGTCGTGGCGCAGACCCGCGCCAAGTACGTCGAGGCCTACGAGCGCCTCACCGGCCAGACCTGGAGCTGACACGACGAAGGCCCCGATCAACCGATCGGGGCCTTCGTTCACTGAGCGGACAACGCGACTCGAACGCGCGACATCCACCTTGGCAAGGTGGTGCTCTACCAACTGAGCTATGTCCGCCTGTGCGCCGTAGCGCGAGAACCACTATACCCAACCCCGCTGCCGTGCGAGACGCACTGCCGTGTGCCGGTTCTCCGCGCCGAGTTTCGTCGCCGCCGACGACAGGTAGTTGCGCACGGTCCCCTGCGAGAGCGAGGCCCGCTCCGCGATCTCCGCGATCGGCGCCCCGTCCGCCGCGAGTTCCAGCACCTCCGCCTCGCGGGCGGTCAGCGGGGAGTCGCCCGCGCTGATCGCGTCGGCCGCCAACTCCGGGTCCACGTACCGGCCTCCGGCGTGGACCGTGCGGATCAGCTCGGCCAGCCGCTGCGCCGAGACCGTCTTCGGCGCGAAGGCCCGCACCCCCGCCGCGAGCGCCCGCTTCAGGTGCCCGGGGCGTCCGTGACTGGTCACGATCATGGTTTTGCAGTCGGGCAGTTCGGCCCGCAGGGATGTGGCCACGCTCACACCGTCCGCGCCCGGCATCTGGAGGTCCAGCACCGCCACGTCCGGCCGGTGCGCCCGCGCCATCGCCAGCGCCTCCGGCCCGGAGGCCGCCTCGGCGACGACCACGAGGTCGTCCTCCAGGGCCAGCAGCGCGGCCAGCGCGCCCCGGATCAGGTGCTCGTCGTCGGCCAGAAGTACGCGTACGGGGCTCACGCCCGCACCTCCACTCGTCGTGTGTCCAGGGGCACCTCGGCCCGCAGCCGGAACCGGCCGCCCTCGGCCGGCCCCGCCAGCAGGGTCCCGTCCACCGCCGCGAGCCGCTCCCGCAGCCCCGCGAGCCCGGATCCGGGCATTCCGGCGGGGGTCTCGGGCACCCCGTCGTTCTCCACCAGCAGCGTCACGGCACCCGGATCCTCCTGGGCGGTCAGCCGGATCAGGCAGCTGCGCGCGTCCCCGTGCCGCAGGACGTTCGTCGTCGCCTCCCGGACCACCCAGCCCAGGGCCGACTGCACCTCGGCCGGCAGCTGCCGCCCGGCCGTCCCGTACTCGACCCGGCAGTCCATCCCGGCCGCGCTCAGCACCCCGCGCGCGCCCTCCAGCTCCACCGCGAGGTCCGCCTCCCGGTAGCCGCGCACGACGTCGCGCACCTCCCGCTGCGACTCGCGCGCGATCCGCTGCACCTCGATCATCTGGTCGACGGCCTCGGGGCGTTCGCGCCGGGCCAGCTGCACGGCCAGTTCGCTCTTGAGGGCGATCACCGCCAGGTTGCGGCCCATCACGTCGTGCAGGTCCCGCCCGAACCGCAGCCGCTCCTCGGCGACCGCCAGCTGCGCCTGGACCTCCCGGGCACGGTCGAGTTCGTAGACGGTGCGCAGCAGCCAGCCGGAGAACCCGCAGGTGAAGGCGAGGAAGACGCCGGCCACCAGGACGGCGACGAAGTACCCGAGGATCTCCTCGAGCGGCAGGCCGAGCGCGGCGACGATCGCCGCGGACCCGACCGCGGCGACCAGGGGGACGTACTTCATGTGGGGGACCTTCTCCACGGCGAGGACGAGGGATCCGCAGCCGAAGCAGGTCACCCCCACCACCAGGCCGGGGGCCACGGATTCGTCGAGGCCGCCGAACCGGCGCAGGAACACGAAGAGGAGCACGGACGCGGCGGTGGCGGCCGTCGTGACCACCGCGAGCCGGACCGGGCGTTCGGCCCGGCCGCACACGGCGTCCAGGGACTTGGACGAGAGGAAGCCGACGAGGACGGAGTGGGCGACGACCACGAGGAGGCACGCGAGGGCGAGCGGCCGCGAGGTGCGGCTCCCCGCATCGCCGAGGAAGCCCATCAGCCCGAAGGACACGATCTCGATCAGCACGAACAGGTGGAAGGACCAGCGCGTGTACACCTCGACCTTGCCCGCGCTGCTGCGCCTCTTCCACCACCCGGTCAGCTTCGACACGGCCCGTCCCCCCGGTTCTTCGCTCTGGTCAGCGTCGCGGCTCCCAGCGGAACCACCGCTGGACAGCAAACACCGTGATGATCATCCAGGCCAGCGTGGTGAGCGCGGCCCCCAGGAGGTCGTACCCCGCTGCGCCGCCGCTCCAGCCGCCGCGGACGAGCGTCATCACGCCGCTGAGGGGCAGCAGTTCGCACACCGAGGCCACGACGTCGGGCATCGCGTCGGTCGACGCGAACACCCCCGAGCCGATCATCGTCACGAGGAACAGCGGCAGGGTGGTCAGTCCCGCGGTCTCCACGTTGCGGGTGAACGTGCTGGTGAGCGCGGCCAGTCCGGCGAGCAGCGGCAGCGCGGCGAGCACGCCGGCCGCCACCAGCGCCGGGTTGTCGGGCATCGGCGCGCCCAGCACCGAGGCGCCCGCCACGGTGAGCGCGGTGATCTGCGCGAGGGCGATGGCCGCGGCGGGCAGCGCCGTCCCGGCGAGGATCTCCAGGTCGCCGGCCTCCCCGGTGCGCAGCCGCTTCAGCACGAGCTCCTCGCGGCGGGCCACGTACGCCGAGACCAGGTTCATGTAGACGACCAGCAGCAGCACCATCCCGATGCCGCCGGTGAGGGTGGCCTCGGCGACGGCGGCCGCGGTGTCCCCGTCGACGGTGGAGCGCAGGATGAACACCATCAGGGCGGGCAGCAGCACGGCCACGCTCAGGGCGGCCCGGTTGCGCAGCAGGAGGGTCAGTTCGGACCGGCCGAGTGCGGCGAGCCGGCCGGGGTTCAGGGTCATGCTGCTCATCGGGTCCCCGCCATCGTGTCGTCGTGGGCAAGCGTGCCGGTGCCCGCGTGGCGGCGGTTCCGGGCGATCTCCAGGAAGGCCTCCTCCAGGGAGGCGTGGCGGGCGTCGAGCCCGGCCAGGGCCACGCCGGCGTCCTCGGCCCAGCGCAGCAGGGTGCCGAGGTCGTGCTGGAGCCGTTCGGTGCGGACCTCGACCTGCTGTCCGTCGGCCGCCGCGCGCAGCTCCAGCGGCAGCCGGGCGGCGGGGATCCCGGCGGGCAGGGTGAAGCGGATCCGGGACGGCTGGGTGGCCGTCACCTCCGCGGGGGTGCCGGACAGCACCAGTTCCCCCTCGTGCAGGATCGCGAGCCGGTCGGCGAGCTGCTCGGCCTCCTCCAGGTAGTGCGTGGTCAGCAGCACGGTGGTGCCCTGCGCCCGCAGTTCCCGTACGAGGGCCCAGGTGTCCCGGCGGCCCTCGGGGTCCATCCCGGTGGTCGGCTCGTCGAGGAAGAGCACTTCCGGCCGGCCCAGCAGGGCGAGCGCGAGGTCGAGCCGCCGACGCTCGCCGCCGGACAGCTGCTTGACGCGTACGGAGGCCCGTGCGGCCAGTCCGACCAGCTCCAGCACCTCCGCCGCCGGGCGGGCGCCGGTGGTGACCCCGCTCCACATCCGGACGGTCTCGGTGACCGACAGGTCCGAGGGGAAGCCGCCCTCCTGGAGCATGACCCCGGTCCGCGGGCGGACCTCGGCCCGCCGGGTGTGGGGGTCGAGCCCGAAGACGCGGACCCGTCCGCCCGTCGGGGCGGCGAGCCCTTCGAGCAGCTCGACCGTGGAGGTCTTGCCGGCGCCGTTGGTGCCGAGCAGGGCGAAGACCTCGCCGCGCGCCACGGAGAAGGAGACGCCCCGGACGGCTTCGAAGCCCCCGGCGTAGCCGCGGCGCAGTTCCTCTGCCTGGATCACTGTGTCGGTGGTCATGGCTCAAGCCTCGCGGCGGCCCGGCGGGCGGAGCAGTGCGCGCTGTCACCGCCCGCGATGACATTTGTCATCGGGCGTGACCCGCGCCACAAAAGGCGAAAGGGGCGGGGGGAAATGGCGAAGGCCCCCATCGGATTCCGATGGGGGCCTTCGCTCACTGAGCGGACGACGCGACTCGAACGCGCGACATCCACCTTGGCAAGGTGGTGCTCTACCAACTGAGCTACGTCCGCATCTCGCTACGACCTGGGCCGTTGCGATGCGAGCACTACTCTACCTGATCCACAACCGTGGTCGGTAAAGCCGTGCAGAGCGGGTGACAGGGATTGCACACTGCGCCTCCCCCCTGGAAGGGGGGTGTTCTGCTACTGAACTACACCCGCACGACTTCGGGGTTCTTGCCTTTCGGCCTGGCCCCTCGGCGTGATCCACACACTAGCCGATCGGAGGGGGTGCATGGCAAATCCGGTTCGGCGGACCACCGACGGCCGGCCGCCCGGTGGTCACCGGACGGCCGGCCGTAGGTCAGTGGGCGGCCTCGTACGCGCTGTAGACGGTCTTGGGGATGCGGCCCCGCGGCGGCACGTCGTGCCCGTGGGAGCGGGCCCAGGCGCGCACGACCGCCGGGTCGGGCGCGATCGACGTCGTCTTGAAGGTCTTCCCCGAGCGGGACCGGCGGCGGCCGGCGGCCACGAAGGGGGCCAGGCTCTTCCGCAGTTTCTTTGCGTTGGCCGCATTGAGGTCGATCTCGTACGACTTACCGTCCAGGGCGAACGTGACCGTTTCCGCCGCTTCCCCGCCGTCGAGGTCGTCGGAGATCGTGACTACTACGCGCTGCGCCACGGATATCGGTCCCTTCGTGCGCCGTCGCCGCCCGCTGACGTGCGGTGATGTCGCCTCTGTGGTTGTTTCGGTGGAATACGTCAAACCGTGGGAATCCCGGCTGATTCCTTTGTACCGCGATTCCCATTGAATTGCGAAGCCCAGTTAATTGTCTCCGCGTGTCCCGTCGCAATGCCGAGGGCGTGGTTTTCCGGTGGATTTTGCGAAGCGTTGGTGAAGCCGAAACGCCGGGAGGTTCGGACTCCGCGCATATCTACCCGCGTAGAAATTTCGGGCGGGTACGCTGAGGGAACCGCCTTCGCACCAACCACCTCATCGGGAGTGCCAGTGGCACGCGTCGTAGTCGACGTCATGCTCAAGCCGGAGATCCTCGACCCCCAGGGCCAGGCGGTGCAGCGTGCACTGCCGCGCCTGGGCTTCGATGGGATCGCCGACGTCCGCCAGGGGAAGCGTTTCGAACTGGAGGTGGAGGGACCGGTCGACCAGGCCGCCCTCGACCGCATCCACAAGATGGCCGAAACGTTCCTCGCCAACACCGTCATCGAAGACTTCACCGTGAAGGTCGAGGCCTGACGGTGACCACACGCATCGGAGTCGTCACGTTCCCCGGAACGCTCGACGACCGTGACTCGCTGCGCGCCGTCCGCCTCGCGGGGGCCGAGCCGGTCTCGCTCTGGCACCGCGACAAGGACCTGCACCAGGTCGACGCGGTCGTCCTCGCGGGCGGCTTCTCCTACGGGGACTACCTGCGCGCCGGAGCCATCTCCCGGTTCTCGCCGGTGATGGAGACCATCATCGAGCAGGCCAAGGCCGGCATGCCCGTCCTCGGCATCTGCAACGGCTTCCAGGTCCTCACCGAGGCCCACCTGCTGCCGGGGGCGATGCTCCGCAACAACCACCTCCACTTCATCTGCCGCGACCAGAAGCTGCGGGTGGAGAACGCGGACACCGCGTGGACCGGCGACTACACCGCCGGCCAGGAGATCTCCGTACCGCTCAAGAACATGGACGGCCGGTACGTCGCCGACGAGCGCACGCTCGACGAACTGGAGGCCGAAGGCCGAGTGGCCTTCCGGTACCTGGACGTGAACCCCAACGGCTCGCTGCGCGACATCGCCGGCATCACCAACGCCGCGGGCAACGTCGTCGGCCTCATGCCGCACCCCGAGCACGCGGTCGAGCCGCTCATCGGGACCGGCCGCACCGACGGCCTCCCGTTCTTCACGTCGGTCCTGAAGAAGCTGGTCAGCGCATGAGCCTCGACACCGTAAAGAACGCCACCGAGACCCCGGACGCCTCCCAGCCCTGGAAGGAGCTCGGCCTCAAGGAGGACGAGTACGCCCGGATCCGCGAGATCCTCGGCCGCCGTCCCACCGGCGCCGAGCTCGCCATGTACTCCGTCATGTGGTCCGAGCACTGCTCGTACAAGAGCAGCAAGGTCCACCTGAGGCAGTTCGGCGAGAAGGTCCCCGAGAACGACGCCATGCTCGTCGGCATCGGCGAGAACGCCGGCGTCGTCGACGTGGGCCAGGGCTACGCGGTCACCTTCAAGGTCGAGTCGCACAACCACCCGTCGTACATCGAGCCCTACCAGGGCGCGGCCACCGGCATCGGCGGCATCGTCCGCGACATCCTCGCGATGGGCGCCCGCCCGGTCGCGGTCGTGGACCCGCTGCGCTTCGGCGCGGCCGACCACCCCGACACCAAGCGCGTCCTGCCGGGCGTCGTCGCCGGCATCGGCGGCTACGGCAACTGCCTGGGCCTGGCCAACATCGGCGGCGAGGTCGTCTTCGACGAGTGCTACCAGGGCAACCCGCTGGTCAACGCCGGCTGCATCGGCGTGATGAAGCACGAGGACATCCACCTCGCCCAGGCCTCCGGCCCCGGCAACAAGGTCATCCTCTACGGCGCCCGCACCGGCGGCGACGGCATCGGCGGCGTCTCGGTCCTCGCGTCCGAGACCTTCGACGACACCAAGCCCACCAAGCGCCCCGCGGTGCAGGTCGGCGACCCCTTCCAGGAGAAGCTCCTCATCGAGTGCACCCTGGAGATCTTCAAGGAGAAGCTGGTCGCCGGCATCCAGGACCTCGGCGGCGCCGGGCTCTCCTGCGCCACCTCCGAGCTGGCCTCCGCCGGCTCCGGCGGCATGCGGGTCGAGCTCGACACCGTGCCGCTGCGCGACGCGACGCTCTCGCCCGAGGAGATCCTCATGAGCGAGTCGCAGGAGCGCATGTGCGCGATCGTCGAGCCGCAGCACGTCGAGCGCTTCATGGAGATCTGCGAGAAGTGGGACGTCATCGCCACCGTCATCGGTGAGGTGACCGACGGCGAGCGCCTGGAGATCTTCTGGCACGGCGAGCAGATCGTGGACGTGCCCCCGGGCACCGTCGCCCACGAGGGCCCGGTCTACGAGCGCCCGTACGCCCGCCCCTCCTGGCAGGACGCACTCCAGGCCGACGACGCGGGCCGACTGCCCCGCCCGGCGACCTCCGAGGAGCTCCGCGCGCAGGTCCTGGCCCTGGTCTCCTCCCCGAACCAGGCCTCCAAGTCCTGGGTCACCGACCAGTACGACCGCTTCGTGCAGGGCAACACCGTGCTCTCGCAGCCCGAGGACGCGGGCATGGTCCGCATCGACGAGGAGACCAACCTCGGCGTGGCCATGGCCACCGACGGCAACGGCCGCTACGCCAAGCTCGACCCGTACGCGGGCGCGCAGCTGGCCCTGGCGGAGTCGTACCGCAACGTCGCCGCGACCGGCGCCAAGCCCCTCGCCATCTCCAACTGCCTGAACTTCGGCTCCCCCGAGGACCCGGACGTCATGTGGCAGTTCGCCGAGGCCACCCGCGGCCTCGCGGACGGCTGCCTGGAGCTGGGCACCCCGGTGACCGGCGGCAACGTCTCCCTCTACAACCAGACGGGCGAGGTCGCGATCCACCCGACCCCGGTCGTGGCGGTCCTCGGCGTCATCGACGACGTCAACCGCCGTACGCCGATGGCGTTCGCGGAGGCCGGCCAGCTGCTGTACCTGCTCGGCGACACCGCCGAGGAGTTCGGCGGTTCGGCCTGGTCGCAGGTGGTCCACAACCACCTCGGCGGCATGCCGCCCAAGGTGGACCTGGGCCGCGAGAAGCTGCTCGGCGAGATCCTGATCTCCGCCTCGCGCGACGGCATGATCGACGCCGCGCACGACCTGTCCGACGGCGGCCTGGTCCAGGCGCTCACCGAGTCCTGCCTCAAGGGCGGCAACGGTGCGCGCGTGGTGGTCCCCGAGGGCCTGGACGCCTTCACCTTCCTGTTCTCCGAGTCCGCGGGCCGCGCCGTCGTGGCCGTCCCGCGCAGCGAGGAGCTCCGCTTCACCGACATGTGCGGTGCGCGGGGCCTGCCGGCCGCCCGCATCGGTGTGGTCGACGGCGACGCGATCGAGGTCCAGGGCGAGTTCACGCTCCCGCTGGCCGAGCTCCGCGAGGCCCACGAGGCGACGATCCCGGGCCTGCTGGCCTGATCCCGCGCTCCGACCGAGCCCCCGTCCGGACCTTCCGGGCGGGGGCTCGGCGTTGTGCCCGGCAGACTCTTGTACGGAGTTACGTAATCACGTAACTTCGAAACATGGAGCCGGAGCTGGAAGAACGGGTCGCCGAGCTGGAGCGCCGGCTGACCGCACTCGAAGGAGCGGGCCCGCGCCCGCCGCAGCCGCCCGCCGAGGACGACTTCTGGGCGCTGGAGGGCTGGAAGGCGCGGCTCGCCGCACTCGGATCCGACACCGGAGGGGTCCTGTTCACCGGGGCCGTCACCCTGCCCACCGGCGAGCGCTACGACTGGCAGCAGGGCTCTCCGACCGCGGACCTCCTCGACCCGGAGGCCGACGGCGGCCGCACCGCCGACTCCCTCGCCGCCCTCGGCCACCCCGTACGGCTGCGCCTGCTGCGGGAGGTCCTGGCCGGACGGCGCACCGTCGCGGAACTCACCGCCCTCGACGGCGTCGGCACCAGCGGGCAGGTCTACCACCACCTGCGCCAGCTCACCGCCGCCGGCTGGCTGCACCCGGCCGGCCGGAGCCGCCACGAGGTCCCCGCCGGACGGGTGGTCCCGCTCCTCGTCCTGCTCTCCGCCGCGACCCCCTGAGGAGCGATCCCGTGCCCAAGCCCTTCCACGTGCTCTACCGGATCCTGCTGACCGCCTCCTTCGCGATGATCGCCGCCGACCTCACCGTCGGACTGCCCTTCGGCATGGTCTGGTTCGCGGTGTGCGCCGGTACGGGCGCGGCCCTGTGCCTCGCCGTGGGCGCGGGCGCGGCGCGCGGCGCCCGCACCGGGGAGACCGCCCGCACGATCGACCCCCCGGTCGGCGGCCGCTGGTCCGCGCTCAACAGCCCGGCCGACCGGGTCCCCAGCCACGGCACCCACCGCTACGGACAGGCCTGCGCCATCGACCTCGTGGCCGAGCCGGAGCCCGGATCGGGCCGGCAGCGCCCCGGCTTCGCCGCCCTGTGGCCGCTGACCCGCCCCCACTCCGACTTCCCGGCCTACGGCGCCCCGGTCCTCGCGGTGGCGGACGCGACCGTGGTCCGGGCGGACGACCGCCAGCGCGACCACCGCAGCCGCAACTCCTGGCCCGCCGCCCTGTGGCAGATGCTGCTCGCGGGCGGGGTCCGGGACCTCGGCGGCACCCGCTTCGTGCTCGGCAACCACGTGGTCCTGGACCTCGGCGACGGGGTCCACGCCCTCTACGCCCACCTGCGCCGCGGCTCCCTCACCGTCCGCCCCGGCGACCGCGTCACGGCCGGACAGCCGCTCGCCGAGTGCGGCAACTCCGGCAACTCCACCGAACCGCACGTCCACTTCCAGCTCATGGACGCCCCGGACCCCGACGTGGCCCACGGCCTGCCCTTCACCTGGCGCGGCATCGGGATCCCCGCCGCCGGCGAGGCCTTCGACACCCGGACCGGGGTCTGACCGGAGCCGCACCCGCCGCGCCCGCCCCCGAGTAGGGTCGGGACATGCCGCCCGCCAAGAAGAAGCCGCGCACCTACGACCAGGCGAAGATCCGCGCGGCCGTCACCGCGCAGTTCGGCCACGTGGCCCGCGGCGTCGGGGAGTTGACCCCCGAGCAACTCGCGCGGCCCAGCGGGCTCGGCGAGTGGAGCGTGGCCGAGCTCGCCGCGCACGTCGCATGGATCGCCGACTCCCTGGCCGTCGGCCTCGCCCGGCCGCCCGCCGCCGTCGCCGAGCTGACCGCCGTCGAATGGCCCTTCGCCACCGCCTCCCTCGCCGGGAAGATCTCCGAGGCCGCCCGGGAGACCCTGACCGGCGCCCCGCTCCCCGAGCTGTACGAGCGGGCCGGCGCCCGCCTCGCCGGGGCGCTGGAGGCCAACCCCGGCAGCCGGGTGCTGGACCTGTGGATCGGGGACATGACCCTGGCCGACTTCCTGGTCACCCGCACCGTCGAGCTGGTCGTCCACACCGACGACCTGAACCGCGCCACCGGCCTCGCGATCCCCCTCGAACGGCAGGCCCTCGCCGCCTGTACGCGGCTCCTCGTCGACGCCCTCGCGCTCAAGGCCCCCGGCGGTTCCGTCGAGGTACGGGTGCCCCCCTTCGCCGTGGTCCAGTGCGTGGAGGGCCCCCGCCACACCCGCGGCACCCCGCCGAACGTGGTGGAGACCGACCCGCTGACCTGGATCCGGCTCGCGACCGGCCGCACCGCCTGGGCCGCGGAACGGGACGCGGCACGGGTCAGCGCCAGCGGGGAGCGGGCCGACCTGTCCGGGCTCCTGCCCCTGATGGGCTGAGCGGGACGGAACCGGCCGGGCGCCGGCTCCGTCCCAGGGGCATGCGTACCCTCAGGCTCCTCACGACCGGCGCCCTGGCCCTCGTACTGGCGCTGACCGGCTGCACCTCGGACGGCCAGGACCGCGGCGACGCCGCCCTGACCGTGCAGACCTCCACCACGCCGCCCGTCCCGGACGCGCCGCTCACCGCGACCGCCTGGACCGTGCGCTCCGTCGCCGGGACCACCGCCCCCGGCGACCGGGAGGCACGCTTCACCCTCACCGCCGAGGGGCAGGCGAGCGGCACCCTGGGCTGCAACCGCTTCAGCGCCCCGGTCACCGTCGCCGGCACCACCGTCTCCTTCGGCCCGCTGACCAGCACCCGGATGGCGTGCGAGGGAGCGGCGGGAGAGCAGGAGCGGGCCCTGACCGCCCTCCTCGGCAGCGGACCCCTGACCTGGAAGGTCCAGGGCTCCACCCTCACCCTCACGGCCCCCGACGGCACCGCCGTCACCGCCGAGGCCGCCTCGGCCGCGGAGTGACCCGGACGCGGCCCGGGGGTCAGGCCGGGTAGGGCAGCAGCCCGGCGTCGACGGCCTCCCAGGCCCTGCGCAGCTCCGCCAGCCTGGCCGGCTCGACGGCCGCCTTGTCGGCCTGCTCCCGCACGTCCCCGGCCAGGTTGAACAGCTGGTCGCGCCCCGACTTGCCGCGGTAGTACTTCCAGTCGCCCCGGCGCAGCGCGCGCTCCCCGCGCACCCGCCAGAACAGGTTCCGCTCGGCGACCTTCTCGCCGCGCAGCAGGTACCCGGCCAGGCTCACCCCGTCCAGCGGGTACGCCGGGTGTGGCCGGGTCCCGGCCACCTCCAGCAGGGTCGCGGTCCAGTCCGGGCTGAACACGGGCACCCGGCTGACCTGGCCGCCGTCCAGCCGGTCGGGCCAGCGCAGGATGTTCGGCACCCGGATCCCGCCCTCCTGGAGCGAGGCCTTGTTGCCGGACAGCGGCCAGTTGTAGGAGAACCGCTCGCCGCCGTTGTCGCTGGAGAAGACCACCAGGGTGTTGTCCTCCTGGCCGGAGCGCTTCAGCGCCTTCAGCACCTCGCCGACCGACCGGTCGAGGTCCTCGACCATCTGCTTGTACTTCTCGACCGAGCCGCCGTCCTGGTGCCACAGCGCCCGGCCGTCGCCCGCCTTGATCCGACGGACGATCTCGGCGCTCTCGGCGGTGTCCCCGTCGGCGATCCACGGCCAGTGCGGGGTGGTGAAGTTCAGGTTCAGCAGCCAGGGCCTGCCGCCGTGGTCGCGCGAGACGTACTCGCTCGCCCGCTCCGTGATGATCCGCGTGTAGTAGCGCAGGTCCTTGTAGGTGGCGTCGCCCTCGTAGAGGTCGTACTCGCCGCCCAGGCCCAGCTTGGAGTAGTACTCCAGCGCCCCGCCGAAGTTCCCGAAGAACGTGTCCCAGCCGGACTTGGTGGGGCTGTAGTCGGGCAGGTAGCCGGCGTGCCACTTGCCGATCAGCGCGGTCGCGTAGCCGGCCTCCTTCAGCAGCGACGCCAGCGTCGGGTGCGTCGGGTCCAGGCCGGCCGACTTGTCGGCGATCGGCTCGGCCAGACCGCCCTTGGTACGGGCCGGGTAGCGCCCGGTGTACAGGCTGAAGCGGGTCGGGGAGCAGGTCGCGGAGCCCGAGTACGCGTCGGTGAAGCGGACCCCCTGGCGGGCCAGGCGGTCCAGGTTCGGGGTCTTGATGTGCGGGGAGCCGTACGAGGAGAGGTCGGCCCAGCCGAGGTCGTCCCCGAGGATGAACAGGATGTTCGGGCGGCGCGAGCGCCGGTCCCGCGCGGCCCGGAACTCACGCTCCTCCGGGGCCGCGTCACGGCCGTCGGCGGCCTGCGCCGGACCGGCGCCCAGCCCCACGGCGGCGGTGGCCGCGGTCACTCCGACGGCGCCTCCGAAGGCACGGCGGGACAGCTTGCTGTTGTACGAAGACACGGGAACTCCAAGGCGCGGCCCGGCCGCCCCTGCCCCGGGCGGGCGCGGGACGGCGCGCGGCACGGCAGGGCGGGGCTGGACGAGCGAAATCAGGAAGAAGGAGAAAGAGTTGTGACTACGCAGAACAGCGACAGATGGCGCTCGCGACACGGACCAGGTCTACGTGGCGGCGCTCGACGAGGGTGACGGCACGGTCACCGAGAGGCTGCATGGAGCGAGAGCCTGTACGAATTGCCTCGTAGCTGTCAACAAAGTGATCGGAATACGAGACGGCGCCGTCCCGTCACCCTCTGTGCTGTGAGATTTCCCGGCCGTCCCCAATTCGGACCAGTGGTCGATCTCGCCTACACTCGGTGGCGTGCCTCGTGGTGATGGACGACTCAACCACGACCTGCTCCCCGGCGAGAAGGGCCCCCAGGACGCTTGCGGCGTCTTCGGTGTCTGGGCTCCGGGTGAAGAGGTCGCCAAGCTCACCTACTTCGGACTGTATGCACTGCAGCACCGTGGACAAGAGTCCGCGGGAATCGCTGTGAGCAACGGTTCCCAGATCCTCGTCTTCAAGGACATGGGCCTCGTTTCCCAGGTCTTCGACGAAACCTCCCTCGGATCCCTCCAAGGTCATATCGCGGTCGGTCACGCCCGCTACTCGACCACCGGAGCCTCCGTCTGGGAGAACGCTCAGCCCACCTTCAGGGCGACCGCCCACGGCTCGATCGCCCTGGGTCACAACGGCAACCTGGTGAACACCGCCGAGCTCGCCGAGATGGTTGCCGACCTCCCCCGTCAGGACGGCCGCGCCACCCAGGTGGCCGCCACCAATGACACCGACCTCGTGACCGCCCTCCTCGCCGGACAGACCGACGAGGACGGCAAGCCCCTGACCATCGAGGAGTCGGCCGCCAAGGTCCTCCCGCAGGTCAAGGGCGCCTTCTCGCTCGTCTTCATGGACGAGGGGACCCTCTACACCGCCCGTGACCCGCAGGGCATCCGCCCGCTGGTCCTCGGCCGCCTGGAGCGCGGCTGGGTGGTCGCGAGCGAGACCGCCGCCCTCGACATCTGCGGAGCCAGCTTCGTCCGCGAGGTCGAGCCGGGCGAGCTCATCGCGATCGACGAGAACGGCCTGCGCACCTCGCGCTTCGCAGAAGCGAAGCCCAAGGGCTGCGTGTTCGAGTACGTCTACCTGGCGCGCCCGGACACCGACATCGCCGGCCGGAACGTCTACCTCTCGCGTGTCGAGATGGGCCGGCGCCTCGCCAAGGAGGCCCCGGTCGACGCCGACCTGGTGATAGCGACGCCGGAGTCCGGCACGCCCGCCGCGGTCGGATACGCCGAAGCCAGCGGTATCCCGTACGGCTCCGGCCTGGTCAAGAACGCCTACGTCGGCCGGACCTTCATCCAGCCCTCGCAGACGATCCGCCAGCTCGGCATCCGCCTCAAGCTCAACCCGCTCAAGGAAGTCATCCGGGGCAAGCGCCTCGTCGTCGTCGACGACTCGATCGTCCGCGGCAACACCCAGCGCGCCCTCGTGAAGATGCTCCGCGAGGCCGGTGCGGCCGAGGTCCACATCCGGATCTCCTCCCCGCCGGTGAAGTGGCCGTGCTTCTTCGGCATCGACTTCGCCACCCGGGCCGAGCTGATCGCCAACGGCATGACGGTCGACGAGATCGCCACGTCGCTGGGCGCGGACTCGCTCTCGTACATCTCGCTCGACTCGATGATCGAGGCGACCACCATCCAGAAGCCCAACCTCTGCCGTGCCTGCTTCGACGGCGAGTACCCCATGGAGCTGCCCGACCCGCAGCTCCTGGGCAAGCAGCTCCTGGAGAACGAGCTCGCGGGCGGCACCGACGCCGCCGACGCGCTCCGCCGCCCGTAGGCCCTTGGGCCGGCCCTCCCCGGGCCGGCCCGGCTCCACCTGCGCCGAGCCCTGTCTTTGAGGCTTCTCCCGGGGCCCGGCACCACACGCAGCAACGACACGAAAGCTCTCGCCTGTCATGACAGAGAAGACCACCGGTGCCAGCTACGCAGCCGCCGGCGTCGACATCGAAGCGGGCGACCGCGCCGTCGAGCTGATGAAGGAGTGGGTGAAGAAGACGCAGCGCCCCGAGGTCCTCGGCGGCCTCGGCGGCTTCGCCGGCCTCTTCGACGCCTCCGCCCTCAAGCGCTACGAGCGCCCCCTGCTGGCCTCGGCCACCGACGGCGTGGGCACCAAGGTGGACATCGCCCGCCAGCTGGGCGTGTACGACACCATCGGCCACGACCTGGTCGCCATGGTCATGGACGACATCGTCGTCTGCGGCGCCGAGCCGCTCTTCATGACGGACTACATCTGCGTCGGCAAGGTCCACCCCGAGCGCGTCGCCGCCATCGTCAAGGGCATCGCCGAGGGCTGCGTCCTCGCCGGCTGCGCCCTCGTCGGCGGCGAGACCGCCGAGCACCCGGGCCTGCTCGGCCCGGACGACTTCGACGTCGCGGGCGCGGGCACCGGTGTGGTCGAGTACGACAACCTCCTCGGAGCCGATCGCATCCGTACGGGGGACGCCGTCATCGCGATGGCTTCGTCCGGCCTTCACTCGAACGGGTACTCGCTCGTCCGGCACGTCCTCTTCGACCGGGCCGGGATGTCCCTGGACCGGCACGTCGACGAGCTCGGCCGCACCCTCGGCGAGGAACTGCTGGAGCCGACCAAGATCTACTCGCTGGACTGCCTGGCCCTCACCCGGACGGCCGAGGTCCACGCCTACTCCCACATCACGGGCGGCGGCCTCGCGGCGAACCTCGCCCGGGTCATCCCGGACCACCTGCACGCGACCGTCGACCGCTCCACCTGGGCGCCCGGCGCGATCTTCGACCTGGTCGGCAAGGCCGGCAGCGTCGAGCAGCTGGAGCTGGAGAAGACCCTGAACATGGGCGTCGGCATGATGGCCGTGGTCCCGCAGGAGTCGGTGGACGTGGCCCTGACCACCCTCGCCGACCGGGGCGTCGAGGCCTGGGTCGCCGGCGAGATCCTCGACCGGGGCGACCACGCCGAGGGCGCGACCCTGACCGGGAGCTACGCGGTCTGAGCAGCACTGAAACCCGGTCCGGGGCAATGCCCTGGACCGGGTTTCGGCACATGTGGAACGAGTTCAGTCAGCCTGCGGGTACGCACGCCGTGAACAGAGGATCGTGCGTCAAGCCCCGCGACGGTGCGCCGAGGGACCGGACTGCTCGTCCTCGTCCTCGTCGTCATCGTTGTACAGATCCGCGTACTTGGCGTACGGGTCGTCGTCGTCCAGATCGTCATCGACTTCGACCGGCGCGCTGATAGGCAGCGGCTCTGTCGGCGATGCGCCCAGCTCATTGGCCAGACGCGAGAGGTCAGTCCCGCCGCTGTTGTACTTCAGCTGGCGGGCGACCTTTGTCTGCTTGGCCTTGGCCCGGCCGCGCCCCATGGCTCGACCCCCTCGGTGACGGGGCTCGACGGCCCCAGAGTCTGACACGCGTTCATGGTTCGGAGCGGGCTCTCCGTGGAGAGACCGTCCGTAGGGGTTTAACGGTACCTGCTTCCGCGGCCATACGGTACGCCGCCCGCATGACGCGCCTCTCCACAGAACCAGTGAGGCACCCCGTACTCGCTGGTCAGCTGCGATTTTAACGCTTTCCTGGCCGCCGACCCGCCGAAGCGCAGTGAGTTCTGTCTCGCCGCGCTCCGGCGGGTCCCCGAAGGGCTACGCCTTGCGTGCCGCGGCGCGCTCCGCGAGGGCGTCGGACATCCGCTGCTCGGCGATCCGGTCGGCTGCCGCGGCCGGCGGAATGCCGTCCGCCTTCGCACGTGCGAATATGGCGAGCGTGGTGTCGAAGATCTTCGAGGCCTTCGCCTTGCACCGGTCGAAGTCGAAGCCGTGCAGCTCGTCGGCGACCTGGATGACCCCGCCCGCGTTGACCACGTAGTCCGGGGCGTAGAGGATCCCGCGGTCCGCGAGGTCCTTCTCCACGCCCGGGTGGGCGAGCTGGTTGTTCGCCGCACCACAGACGACCGTGGCGGTCAGGACCGGGACGGAGTGGTCGTTCAGGGCGCCGCCGAGCGCGCAGGGGGCGTAGATGTCCAGGCCCTCCACGCGGATCAGGGCCTCGGTGTCGGCGACGGCGCTGAGCTTCGCGTCCGGGTGCAGGTCGAGGAGCTCGCGGACGGACTCCTCGCGGACGTCCGTGATCACGACCTCGGCGCCGTCCTCCAGGAGGTGCCGCACCAGGTGCTTGCCGACCTTGCCGACGCCGGCGACGCCGACCTTGCGGCCGCGCAGCGTCGGGTCGCCCCACAGGTGCTGGGCGCTGGCGCGCATGCCCTGGAAGACGCCGTAGGCGGTGAGGACCGAGGAGTCGCCGGCGCCGCCGTTCTCGGGGGAGCGGCCGGTGGCCCAGCGGGTCTCGCGGGCGACGACGTCCATGTCCGCGACGTAGGTGCCGACGTCGCAGGCGGTGACGTAGCGGCCGCCGAGCGACTCCACGAACCGGCCGTAGGCCAGCAGGAGTTCCTCGCTCTTGAGGACGGACGGGTCGCCGATGATCACGGCCTTGCCGCCGCCGAGGTCGAGACCGGCGAGGGCGTTCTTGTAGGACATGCCGCGCGAGAGGTTCAGCGCGTCGCGGACGGCTTCCTCGTCCGAGGCGTACGCGTGGAAGCGCGTGCCGCCGAGGGCGGGGCCCAGGGCGGTGGAGTGGATGGCGATGACGGCCTTGAGGCCCGTGGCACGGTCCTGGCACAGCACGACTTGCTCGTGGCCGCCCTGCTCCGAACGGAACAGGGTGTGCAGGACGCCGTCGGTCATTTCGGTCACGGTGGTGACTCCCATGGAAGAGATGCGGCGGAAAGACGCCCGCCCTGCGGGTGGGGGAGGGCGCACTGGGAGCAGAGTAAGACCTGCGGCGCGCGGGGGTAGCCCCTGTCCGGGGATCGGAACACTCCCGGGTTACCCGGGTCCCGGAGGTGAGCCGGAGCGCCGAAAAGGGGAGGACCGGTGCGTGAGCGAATCCCCACGGCCCGGGCCGGCCGTCCCGTACGCCTCCTACCTGCGCGTGTACGAGCCCCTGACCGCCTTCGCGGAACCCGAGCGCACGCACTGGGCCGCGTACGCCCGGCGAGGGACCTCCCCGACGGCCCAGGACGAACTGCGGCGCTCGCTCTCCGATTTGGTACGGGTCCCCGTGGTCGGGGTCCCGGCGCACGAGAGCGGGGACGCCTTCACCGCGGAACGGGACGGGGTGCTGCTGGTGTGCCCCTGGCGGACCCGGCTGCGCGGCTGGCTGGCGCTGCAGGAGCTGGTGGCCGAGTTCCCGCGCCCGGTGCTGGACGCGGCACTGCCGCCGCTCCAGCGGCGCCGGGCCGCCGAGGCGTACGAGGCCTGGCGCGAGCGGAACCCGGACGCGCGCCCGTGGATCCGCACCGGGGTGTGGCAGGTCCCGCTGCGCTGGTTCGTGCTGGTGGCGGACGAGGAGCGGGAGTACCTGCCGGGCGAACGGCTGCGCTACCGGACGCCGATGGTGCAGGCCCGGCGGCGGCTCGCGCGGGCGCTGCGGACCCTGCGGGCGGAGGAGGGCCGGGGCTACGGGGTGCTGGCGGACGGGCTGGTGGAGGTCGGGAGCTGGCTGGAGGAGTTCCACCCGCGGTCGATGGTCGAACTGGACTACGGGGGGCTGCTGCACGCCCTGCCGGCTGACGGCCTGGCGGGGGACCGGTCGGCGCGTGACCTGGCGGAGGGACTCGCGGCCCTGCGGGCCGGCGACGCCGAGGGCGCCTCGCAGGTGTACGGGGAGCTCTCGCTGCGGTGGCGGGCGGTCCGGGAGAGGCTCTTCGCGAACTAGGGGGGCTTTGGCCCTTTCGCAACCCGGGGTCGGTGGGGATCATGTACGAATCCCGTTCGGTACCCGTTCGGACCCCTCGCGTATCGCCCGTATCGGTTGTCATCGGCCGATCGGCCACAATACGCAGATCAAGGGTTCGATCACCGCATTAGGGTCTTAGTTCCAGGACCTACGTCCCGATACGGGCCATTGGCCCAAGCGTGACGGAACGCACTATCCACACCCTTGCGCCCTTCCCCTACCCTCGTGCCAAAATAGGACAAGGAGTCCGGGGAGGGTTCCTTCCACCCAACTTTGGGCGGAATGCTCGGTATTGCACTCTATGGGGGGTCTGACGACTCCTGATCGCTCTGTGACTGATCGTCACAGTGGGGTGACTGTCCGTTATGGGACGGTCCATCGGCTTCCGCCGCTGATGAACACCTCGGAGGGCAATTCCATCGGTTTGGCCGTCGAGGCTGGACGGATGGTGTAGTTGTAGTGCCGAGGACAAGCCGTTCGTCCTATAACCGACTCGGCCTGCGTATGTCCATTTCGGGCAACGCGGGCCAAGGTGCAGAATTTAGAGGAAAGAACCGAGATGGTTCGGTTCTCCCGAGGAGGCCGCTCATGACCGCTCGCACCCCTGATGCCGAGCCGCTGCTGACCCCGGCTGAGGTCGCCACGATGTTCCGCGTGGACCCGAAGACGGTCACCCGCTGGGCCAAGGCTGGCAAGCTCACGTCCATCCGCACCCTGGGTGGACACCGCCGTTACCGCGAGGCCGAGGTTCGCGCACTGCTGGCGGGAATTCCGCAGCAGCGCAGCGAGGCCTGAGGTCCCGCAGCAACACCGCATTAACGGGTACGTGTCGGATCCCCCAATCCGATGAAACCCACATGGCTTCATCGGCTGGGCCTGCCCCAACAGGCTCACTGCCGTTCGATCGCGCTGGACTCCGCCGGGTCCAGCGCGATCTTTTTATGTCCGGAGCGCCCCCGGGGCGGGCCGGGGAGGGGTCCGGGACCCTCTCGCCCCGGGATGCCGGCGGGGTAGGTGCCATTGCACATATTAAATCGAGCGTGCGTATGAGTCCGATAAACGTGCGGGTCTCAAAAACTCATGTGGTGACTCCCGTCACAGCTGATAACTCTTGTACATCCGGCAATGCCCCCCGTAAAGGGAGGTCCGGCACAGAGCGCCTCACGCGTACGGGGGATTTCTCCCCTCTGGGCGATGTGTTCCCCCGGGCCCGCTGAAGGCCCCCTGGAAGGCCCCGGGCCGCGTCGGCGCCCGGGGAAGCGGCGAGGGGGCGCCGGGGCCCGCAGAAGGGCTCACAGGGGCGCCGAGGGCTCGGCCGGTGACGGGGAAGAGGGGGGCGGGTCCGTCCCGTCGGCCCGTACGGGCGGCCGGTACCCGGAAACGCGTCAGGGCCCGCATCCCTTGCGGGATACGGGCCCTGACGTTTCTGCGAACCTGACGGGACTTGAACCCGCGACCTCCACCTTGACAGGGTGGCGAGCTAACCAACTGCTCCACAGGTCCTCGATGCGCTGCCGATCTCTCGGCTGCGAATCAGACTGTACAGCAGGTCAGGGGGTGCGGTCGAACCCGATCACGGGGCGAGTGCGTCCACCGCCTTCACGATGCGCTTGTCGGAGATCGGGTACGCCGTCCCGAGGGCGTGCGCGAAGTAGCTGACCCGCAGTTCCTCGATCATCCAGCGGATCTCCGTGACCGCCTCCGGGACCGGCCGCCCCTTCGGCAACTGCTCCAGCAGCCACAGGTACTCGTCCCGCATCTCGTGGACCTTCTGCATGCGCGTGGTGTCGCGCTGGGCACCCGTCGGCATCTGCTGCAGCCGCCGGTCGGCCGCCACCAGATAGCGCATCAGGTCCGGCAGCCGCCGCAGCCCGGTCAGGGTCACGAACCCGGCCGGCACCAGGGCCGCCAGCTGCGCCTTCACGTCCGCGACGTTCGCCATCAGGGCCAGGCTGTTGGTGGCCTTCAGCCGCCGCTCACAGGCCTGCCAGGCCGCCAGGACCTGCTGCACCTGCCCGACGGTCCGCACCGTCGTGTCCACCAGGTCGGCCCGGACCCGGTCGTAGAGCCGCCGGAAGCCGGCCTCGTCCCAGGCGGGACCGCCGTGGTCGGCGATCAGCTTGTCGGCGGCCGCCGTCGCGCAGTCGTCGAACAGCGCCTGGATCGAGCCGTGCGGATTGCGCGACAGCGCCAGCTTCTGCTGGTTCGACAGCTTGTCGGAGGCGAACTTCGCCGGGTTCACCGGGATGTTCAGCAGGATCAGCCGCCGCGTGCCGAGCCACATCGCCCGCTGCTGCTCGGCCTCCGTGTCGAAGAGGCGCACCGAGACGCTCGCCCCGTCGTCCACCAGGGCCGGGTACGCCTTCACCGGCTGGCCGGCCCGGCGGGTCTCGAAGACCCGCTCCAGCGTGCCGATCGTCCAGTCCGTCAGACCGGTCCGCTCCAGGGACTCCCCGCCCGCCCGCTCGGCCGTGGCGGCCGCGGCCTTGGAGAGGGCCTGGCGGGCCTTCGGCTTCAGCTTCAGCCGGAGCGACTCCAGGTCCTTGTCCTCGGCGAGGTTGCGGCGCCGCTCGTCGACGATCCGGAAAGTGATCTTCAGGTGGTCCGGGATCCGGCCGAGGTCGAAGTCCTCCGCCGCCACCGGTACGCCCACCATCCGGTGCAGCTCGCGCGCCAGCGTCACCGGCAGCGGCTCCTGCATCGGGTGCGCCGTCTGCAGGAAGCGCGTCGCGTAGTTCGGCGCCGGCACGTAGTGCCTGCGGATCGGCTTCGGCAGCGAACGGATCAGCTCCGTGACGACCTCCTCCCGCAGACCCGGGATCTGCCAGTCGAAGCCCTCGTCCGTGACCTGGTTCAGCACCTGGAGCGGAACGTGCACGGTCACACCGTCCGCGTCCGCACCCGGCTCGAACTGGTACGTCACCCGGAACTTCAGCTGCCCCTGCCGCCAGGAATCCGGATAGTCGGCCTTGGTGACCCCGGCCGCCTTCTCCGTCAGCAGCATCTCGCGCTCGAAGTCGAGGAGTTCGGGCTCCTCGCGCTTCTTGTGCTTCCACCAGGAGTCGAAGTGCGCCCCCGAGACCACGTGCTCCGGGATCCGCTGGTCGTAGAAGTCGAACAGGGTCTCGTCGTCCACGACGATGTCGCGGCGCCGCGCCCGGTTCTCCAGCTCCTCGACCTCGGTCAGCAGCTTGCGGTTGTCGGCGTAGAACTTGTGGTGCGTCCGCCAGTCGCCCTCCACCAGGGCGTTGCGGATGAACAGCTCCCGCGACACCTCCGGGTCGATCCGGCCGTAGTTGATCTTCCGCTGCGCCACGATCGGCACGCCGTACAGCGTGACCTTCTCGTACGCCATCACGGCCGCCTGGTCCTTCTCCCAGTGCGGCTCGCTGTACGTGCGCTTGATCAGGTGCTGGGCGAGCGGCTCCACCCACTCGGGCTCCACCTTGGCGTTCACCCGCGCCCACAGCCGCGAGGTCTCCACCAGCTCGGCCGACATCAGGAACTTCGGCTGCTTCTTGAACAGCGAGGAACCCGGGAAGACCGCGAACTTCGCCGACCGGGCACCGAGGTACTCGTTCTTGTCGGTGTCCTTCAGACCGATGTGCGACAGCAGACCGGCCAGCAGCGAGATGTGGACGTTCTGCTCGGCGCCGTCGGCCTCGTTGACGTGGATGCCCATGGTCTTGGCGACCGTGCGCAACTGCGAGTAGATGTCCTGCCACTCGCGGATCCGCAGGAAGTTCAGGTACTCCTGCTTGCACATCCGGCGGAAGGAGGACGAGCCGCGCTCCTTCTGCTGCTCGCGGACGTAGCGCCACATGTTCAGGTACGAGAGGAAGTCGCTGGTCTCGTCCTTGAAGCGGGCGTGGTTCTGGTCCGCCTGCGTCTGCTTGTCCGAGGGCCGCTCGCGGGGGTCCTGGATGGACAGCGCCGCCGCGATGACCATGACCTCGCGGACGCAGTTGTTCTTGTCCGCCTCCACCACCATGCGGGCCAGCCGCGGGTCCACCGGCAGCTGGGACAGCTGCCGTCCCATCGGCGTGAGCCGCTTGCGGTGGTCCTTCTCGGACGGGTCCAGCGCGCCCAGCTCCTGGAGCAGCTGCACGCCGTCGCGGATGTTGCGGTGGTCCGGCGGGTCGATGAACGGGAACTTCTCGATCTCCCCCAGCCCCGCGGCGGTCATCTGGAGGATGACGGACGCCAGGTTCGTCCGCAGGATCTCCGCGTCCGTGAACTCCGGCCGCGCGTTGAAGTCGTCCTCGGAGTACAGCCGGATGCAGATGCCGTCACTCGTACGGCCGCAGCGGCCCTTGCGCTGGTTGGCGCTGGCCTGGCTGATCCGCTCGATCGGCAGCCGCTGCACCTTCGTGCGGTGGCTGTAGCGGGAGATGCGGGCCGTGCCCGGGTCGATCACGTACTTGATGCCCGGGACGGTCAGGGAGGTCTCGGCGACGTTCGTCGCCAGCACGATCCGCCGGCCCGTGTGCTGCTGGAACACCCGGTGCTGCTCGGCGTGCGAGAGCCGCGCGTACAGGGGGAGCACCTCGGTGAAGCGCAGCTTGCGCTTCTCCAGCGCGTCCGCCGTGTCCCGGATCTCCCGCTCACCGGAGAGGAAGACCAGGATGTCGCCGGCACCCTCGCCCTGGAGCTCGTCGACGGCGTCGCAGATCGCGGTGATCTGGTCCCGGTCGCTCTCCTCGGAGTCCTCCTCCAGGAGCGGCCGGTAGCGCACCTCCACCGGGTACGTCCGCCCGCTGACCTCGACGATCGGCGCGTCCCCGAAGTGCCGGGAGAACCGCTCCGGGTCGATGGTCGCCGAGGTGATGACCACCTTGAGGTCGGGGCGCTTGGGCAGCAGGGTGGCCAGGTAGCCGAGCAGGAAGTCGATGTTCAGCGACCGCTCGTGCGCCTCGTCGATGATGATCGTGTCGTAGGCGCGCAGCTCGCGGTCCGTCTGGATCTCGGCGAGCAGGATGCCGTCCGTCATCAGCTTCACGAAGGTCGCGTCCTGGTCCACCTGGTCGGTGAAGCGGACCTTCCAGCCGACCGTCTGGCCGATCTCCGACTTCAGCTCCTCCGCGATGCGCTCCGCGACCGTGCGGGCGGCGATCCGCCGGGGCTGGGTGTGCCCGATCATGCCCCGGACGCCGCGCCCCAGCTCCATGCAGATCTTGGGGATCTGCGTGGTCTTGCCGGAGCCGGTCTCGCCCGCGACGATCACGACCTGGTGGTCGCGTATCGCCTCGGCGATCTCGTCCTTCTTCTGGCTGACGGGCAGGTTCTCGGGATACGTGACCTCCGGCATGCGCGAGGCGCGGCCGGCCAGTCGCGCGGCGGCCTTCTCGGCCTCCGCGGCGATCTCGTCGAGCACGGCCTGCCTGGCCTCGGGCTTGCGGATGCGGCGGGCGCCCTCGAGGCGGCGGCCGAGGCGGTGCGCGTCACGGAGGGAGATCTCACCGAGAAGCGTCTGCAGGGCGGCGAAGGAAGTAGACATACCTGATCGAGGATCTCACCTGGGCCGGGCGGGTGGCGAACGCATTTGTGCCCCTCCCCGTACCATTTCGGGACGAGTCCCCCAGTTGTGCCAGTGAGAGGCCGCCCACCCTTGTCCTTCCGTCCCCGCGTGCGGCGCCTGCGGGCTGCCGCCGGGCTGGTGCTGCTCCTGGGCCTCACCCTCGTCCTGGCCGGACGGGTACCGGCGACCCCGGACCGGGCCCCGCACCTGCGGGCGGCCGCCGCCCCGGCCGGGCCGGTACGGGCGACCGCGGACCGGGGTCCGGCCCCGGAGGCGGCCCCTGCCCGGGCGGGCACCCCGGACCGGGACACGGGCCCCGGCGCGGATGCGGGCGGGGCGGCCCCGGAGGCGGCCTCCGTCGCGGTCGGGCCGGTGCCGGGGACCCCGGACCGGGGTTCCGGCCCGGGGGCCGTGGCCGGTTCTGTGCGGGGCCCCGCCGTGGACCCGGGCGGGCCGGCCCGGGGTGCGGCCGCCGCGGCCGGGCCGGCGCGGGGGCCTTCGTGCGATCCCGGCGGGCCGGGGCCCGGCCGGGGGGCCGGGGTGCTGCCCCGGGGCGGGGCGCAGGAGCACGCGCAGCTCGCGGCGGCGGTGCGGCAGGCGCCCGAGCGGGCGTGCCCGTACGCCGCGTACCGCGCGGGGACGCCCGTACGCGGCCCCGACCTGCCGGCGCCGAAGCCGGTGGAGCTGTCCGTGATGCGGGTGTAGGGGGGACCGCCACCCCCCTTCCACCCCACGCAGCCACGCAGTCCTGGAGCACACCCATGTCCCGCTCGTCCCGCAAGCCCCTGCTGATCTCCGCCGGGGTCGCCCTCGCCGCCGTCACCCTCGGCCTGGTGTCCTGGCAGGCCACCGCCCCCGAGGACAAGCCGCGCCGCGACACCGCCGGCACCGCCGCGCCCCGCACCGACCCGGCCGCCGAACTGAAGGCGCTCGCCCGCCGCGAAGCCGGCGACAAGCTCGCCGTCGGCCGCGCCGACGCACCCGTCGTCCTCATCGAGTACTCCGACTTCAAGTGCGGCTACTGCGCCAAGTTCGCCCGCGACACCGAACCCGAACTGGTGAAGCGGTACGTCGAGGACGGCACCCTCCGCATCGAGTGGCGCAACTTCCCGATCTTCGGCGCCGAGTCCGAGGCCGCCGCCAAGGCCGCCTGGGCCGCCGGACAGCAGGACCGCTTCGCCGCCTTCCACGCGGCCGCCTACGCCGAGGGCGCCAAGGCCAAGGGCTTCGGCGAGGACCGGCTCGTCGAGCTGGCCCGCGAGGCCGGCGTCCCCGACCTCGACCGCTTCAAGGCCGACCTGGGCGGCGAACGGGCCTCGGCCGCCCTGCGCCGCGACCAGGAGGAGGGCTACCGCATCGGCGTCCAGTCCACCCCCTCCTTCCTCGTCAACGGACAGCCCATCGCCGGCGCCCAGCCCCTGGCCGCCTTCGAAGCCGCCGTCGCCAAGGCCAAGGCGGCGGCGGAGCAGTGACCCACATCGGATACCTGGCCGCCCTGCTGGGCGGCCTCCTCGCCCTGCTCAGCCCGTGCAGCGCCCTGCTGCTGCCCGCCTTCTTCGCGTACTCCATCGACTCCCGCTCACGGCTCCTGGCCCGCACCGGGATCTTCTACGCGGGCCTCGCGAGCACCCTCGTGCCGATGGGCGCGGCGGGCTCCTACGCGGGCCGCTTCTTCCACGGCAACCGGGACGTGCTCGTCCTCGCCGGAGGCTGGCTGATCATCGCGCTCGGCCTCGCCCAGATCCTGGGCCTCGGCTTCGCCCCGCGCCGGATCTCCGAGCTGTCCGGCCGGATCCGGCCCACCACCGCCCTGTCCGTGTACGCCCTCGGCGCGGTCTACGGGCTGGCCGGCTTCTGCGCGGGCCCGATCCTCGGCAGCGTGCTGACGGTGGCGGCCGTCAGCGGCAGCCCGGTCTACGGCGGCCTGCTGCTGGCGGTGTACGCGCTGGGCATGGCCGTACCCCTGTTCGTGCTGGCCCTGCTCTGGGAGCGCTTCGATCTCGGCCGGCGGCGCTGGCTGCGCGGCCGGGCCTTCCGGGCGGGCCGCTTCGAGCTGCACACGACCTCCCTGCTGTCCGGGCTGTTCTTCATCACCCTGGGCGCGCTGTTCCTGGCCTACGACGGGGCGAGCGCCCTGCCCGGGCTGCTGGACGTGGACGACTCGTACGCCGTCGAGCGGTGGGTCGGCTCCCTCGCGGACGCCGTGCCGGACTGGGCGCTGCTCGGCCTGCTCGGCGCGGGCGCCCTCGCAGTCGGCCTGGCGCGCTGGCGGCGCGAGGCCCGGGCGGGGCAGCGGGAGGGGTAGAACGCGGAAGGCCCCGTCCGATGGACGGGGCCTTCCTTTTGTGGCTGGGGCCGGGGTCGAACCGGCGACCTATCGCTTTTCAGGCGATCGCTCGTACCAACTGAGCTACCCAGCCACGAGACTGTTTCCAGCCTCAGCGATCCTGACGGGACTTGAACCCGCGACCTCCACCTTGACAGGGTGGCGAGCTAACCAACTGCTCCACAGGACCTGGTGTGTGCAAGAGCAAGTCTCGCACATGGTGTTGCGTACCCCCAACGGGATTCGAACCCGTGCTACCGCCTTGAAAGGGCGGCGTCCTGGGCCACTAGACGATGAGGGCTAAAGGCCCGCCGGGCACTTTGCAGCGCGTCGGGGACGTGAGAAGCATATGGGATCGGAGGAGCTATCGCCAAAACGGTTTCCCCCCACGAGCTGCGGGCGCGTCCGCCGGGGCGACAATGGCCGGGTGCTGGAGATGACGCGCGAGGAGTTCGAGGAGCTCGTCGCAGAGGCCCTGGACCGGATTCCGCCGGAGCTGACGCGGCTGATGGACAACGTCGCGGTGTTCGTCGAGGACGAGCCGCCGGCCGACGACCCCGAGCTGCTCGGCCTGTACGAGGGGACCCCGCTCACCGAGCGCGGCGAGTGGTACGCCGGTGTGCTCCCCGACCGCATCACCATCTACCGGAACCCCACGCTGCGGATGTGCGAGGACCGGGAGAGCGTGGTCGCCGAGACGGAGGTGACGGTGGTGCACGAGATCGCCCACCACTTCGGGATCGACGACGAGCGGCTGCACGCCCTGGGCTACGGGTGACCGAGCCGGTCCCCGGCGCGGAGGCGATCGACCCCGACGTCGACCTCCACGTACCCGCCCAGCGCACCGAGCCGCAGGGCCGGGTGCTCGCCGCCGTCGCCGCGGGCGGGGCCGTCGGCGCCTCGGCCCGGTACGGGGTGGCCCTGCTGTGGCCGGCCGCGCCCGGTGCCTTCCCGTGGGCGACCTTCTGGACCAACGCCGTGGGCTGCGCGCTGATCGGCGTGCTCATGGTGCTGATCAGCGAGGGCGGGCGCAGCGCGCCGCACCCGCTGCTGCGGCCGTTCGCGGGGGTGGGGGTGCTCGGCGGGTTCACCACCTTCTCCACCTACGCCGTGGACTTCTCCCGGCTGCTGGACGAGGGCGAGGCCGGGACCGCGCTCGCGTACGCCGGGCTGACGGTGGCGGCGGCGCTGGGCGCGGTGTGGGCGGCGGCCTCGGCGGCCCGGCTGGTGCTCGGTGCGCGGGGGCGCCGGTGAACTGGCTGCTGGTGGTGGCGGGTGCCGTCGTCGGGGCGCCGCTGCGGTACCTGACCGACCGGGCGGTGCAGGCCCGGCACGACTCCGTCTTCCCGTGGGGGACCTTCGTGGTCAACATCGCCGCCTGTCTGCTGCTCGGGGTGCTGGCGGGGGCGGCGCTGGCCGGGGCGGGCTCCTCGCGGGTGGACCTGCTGCTGGGGACGGGCCTGTGCGGGGCGCTCAGCACGTACTCGACCTTCTCGTACGAGACCCTGCGGCTGGCCGAGCGCGGCCGGCGGTTCCTGGCCGCGGCGAACGTCGCGGCGTCGGTCCTGGCGGGGCTCGGCGCGGTGACGCTCGGCTCGCAGGTGGCTCGACAGCTGTTCGCGTAAGGGGCGTGTCTCTTACGGGGTAAAGGGAGTTGGGTTCATTGACCCGCTCATCGCGGACCCCGCCGCAGTGCTCCGGAGGTGCCCCCGTGCGCCCTTTGACCGCTTCCCTGTCCGCGTCCCTCAGACTGGCCGTCTCCGCGCTCGCGGTGGCGGCGACGGCCGGCTGCATGAGCGTCGGCGAGGACGCCGCGAAGCCGGGGCCCTCGGCCTCGGTCGGCGGCAAGGACACGGGCGGGCCCGCCGGGACGGCCGGCGGCGGCCGCGGCTCCGGGGTGCACGGCAACGGCCACGGCGTGAAGGACGGTACGGGGAACCAGGCGGGCCGGCCCGGCGAGCCCGGGAAGGCCTCCGGCGCCACGGGGGCCTCGCCCGGCCCGGGTGCCCCCGCGAAGCCCGGGCAGCCCTCTCCGTCGGCCGGTCCGGGCGGCGGCGCGGGCGGCCAGGGGCAGGTGCCCTCCGGGGGCGGTACGGGAGCCGGCGGCACGGGGTCCGCGGCGGGCGGGTCCGGGTCGGGCTCGGGGTCCGGCGGCTCCGGGTCGGCCGCCGGGGGTTCGGGATCCGGTTCGGGGTCCGGGTCCGGTTCGGGTTCGGGGTCGGGCGGATCGGGTTCGGGATCCGGTTCCGGCGGCTCCGGTTCCGGCGGTTCGGGCGGGGCGACCGAGCCGACCCCCACTCCCTCTGTGACGGAACCCACACCGAGCGGCTCGTCCGATCCGGGTCCGGGGCCGGCCCTCGCCTAGGGCGTTCTGCCCCGGTCCGTGGTGGTCCGGGTGGCCCGTCCGGGGTTCGCGTGACTCGTCCCCGGGGCATCGCTGCAGGTCAGGGGCGATGTCCGGGGGGAGATTTGCCAGACCCCCGGGAGGGTGCGTATGGTTATAGATCGTTTGATCCCATTGCCCGGCGCCGAATCCGAAGAGCGCCGTGTGGCGCGTACTCTCCCTAGCCGTGGCTGACCGCATTGAGGCGGTCGATTTGCGATTCACGGAGTTTGGGCGCGTGCCGAGACTCCGGAAGGTTTCGCATTTCGCATGTCCATTTCCAGTTCTGACCGTTCCGTCATGCCCGAGAACGACTCCACCGAGATCGTCGACGCCGAGACCCTCGCGGTCACCGAGGCCATGGACGCCATCGAGCGCGACGAGATCATCGAGGCCCTCGAGGCGGACGTCGCCGACGTGACCGCCGAGGCGGACGCGGCCGACGCCGACGACGCCGAGCCCACCATCACCTTCGCGGACCTCGGTCTGCCCGAGGGCGTCGTGCGCAAGCTCGGCCAGAACGGTGTCACCACCCCGTTCCCGATCCAGGCCGCGACCATCCCGGACGCCCTGGCCGGCAAGGACATCCTCGGCCGCGGCCGCACCGGCTCCGGCAAGACCCTCTCCTTCGGTCTGCCGACCCTGGCCCGCCTGGCCGACGGCTACACCGAGAAGAAGAAGCCCCGCGCCGTCATCCTCACCCCGACGCGCGAGCTCGCGATGCAGGTCGCGGACGCCCTCCAGCCCTACGGCGACGTCCTCGGCCTGAAGATGAAGGTCGTCTGCGGCGGTACCTCCATGGGCAACCAGATCTACGCCCTGGAGCGCGGTGTCGACATCCTCGTCGCCACCCCCGGCCGTCTGCGCGACATCATCAACCGCGGCGCCTGCTCCCTGGAGAACGTCGAGGTCGCGGTCCTCGACGAGGCCGACCAGATGGCCGACCTGGGCTTCCTGCCCGAGGTCACCGAGCTGCTCGACCAGGTCCCGGCCGGCGGCCAGCGCATGCTCTTCTCCGCCACCATGGAGAACGAGATCGGCACCCTGGTCAAGCGCTACCTGACCAACCCGGTCAGCCACGAGGTCGACAGCGCCCAGGGCAACGTCACGACCATGACCCACCACGTCCTCGTCGTGAAGCCGAAGGACAAGGCGCCGGTCACCGCCGCCATCGCCGCCCGCAAGGGCCGCACCATCATCTTCGTCCGCACCCAGCTGGGCGCCGACCGCATCGCCGAGCAGCTCATCGAGGCCGGCGTGAAGGCCGACGCGCTGCACGGCGGCATGACGCAGGGCGCCCGTACCCGCGTCCTCGCCGACTTCAAGGACGGCTACGTCAACGCGCTCGTCGCCACCGACGTCGCCGCCCGCGGCATCCACGTCGACGGCATCGACCTGGTCCTCAACGTGGACCCGGCCGGCGACCACAAGGACTACCTGCACCGCTCGGGCCGCACCGCCCGCGCCGGCAAGTCCGGTGTCGTCGTCTCCCTGGCCCTGCCGCACCAGCGCCGCCAGATCTTCCGCCTGATGGAGGACGCGGGCGTCGACGCCTCGCGCCACATCGTCCAGGGCGCCGGCGCCTTCGACCCGGAGGTCGCCGAGATCACCGGTGCGCGCTCGCTCACCGAGGTCCAGGCCGACTCCGCGAACAACGCCGCCAAGCAGGCCGAGCGCGAGGTCGCCGACCTGACCAAGCAGCTGGAGCGCGCGACCCGTCGCGCCGCCGAGCTGCGCGAGGAGGCCGACCGCCTCGTCGCCCGCTCCGCCCGCGAGCGCGGTGAGGACCCGGAGGCCGCCGTCGCCGAGGTCGCCGAGGCCGCCGAGGCCGAGGTCGCCGCCGCCGTGGCGTCCGCCGCCGAGCCGGTCGCCCAGGAGCGCACCTTCGAGCGCCGTGACGACCGGGGCAACTACGAGCGCCGCGACAACCGTCGTGACGACCGTGGTGGCGACCGTGGCGGCTTCCGCCGTGACGACCGTCCGTCGGGTGGTTTCCGTCGCGATGACCGTCGTGACGACAACCGTGGTG
>NZ_JBIVEG010000009.1:0-24429 GCF_044747545.1 Streptomyces sp. NPDC090077 | reverse complement strand
GTCGCGATGACCGTCGTGACGACAACCGTGGTGGCGGCTTCCGTCGCGACGACCGTCCGTCCGGTGGTTTCAACCGTGACGACCGTGGTGGCGACCGCGGTGGCTTCCGCCGTGACGACCGCCCCTCCGGCGGCTTCCGTCGCGACGACCGTCCGTCCGGTGGTTTCAACCGTGACGACCGCGGTGGTGAGCGTGGCGGCTTCCGCCGCGACGACAAGCCCCGCTGGAAGCGCAACGGCTGACGCCTGAGCGCCGTCTGACGAAGGCTCGGCCCTCACAGCACTCCGGTGCGGTGGGGGCCGAGCCCATTTCCGGCCGTTTCGCCCCTCCCGAGCCGGATGGCGGGAAACCGCCGGAGCCACACCCGGCGATACCCGATCGGTCCGCAGCCCCTCTCCGGCTATGCTCTGGGGTGAGCACCTGGAGGGCCATTAGCTCAATTGGCAGAGCAGCGGACTTTTAATCCGTTGGTTGTCGGTTCGAGTCCGACATGGCCTACCGCTCGCGGGCCGGGGGGAGCTTCCCCCGGGCCCGTGCCGAGCGCCCCGTCCGACTTCTTCGGACGGGGCGCTCGGCCGTTCCGGGGCCGTTCCGGGGCCGTTCCGGGGCCGTTCCGTGGCCGGTTCCCGTCCCGAAGCCCGGGAGCTGGGACCCGATCCGCCGTTCAGGGCGCCGGGGTCATATCAGTTCCATAGGCTCTGACCTGCGGATATGTCGATTGTTGGGGCTCTGGGCGGGTTAATTGGCGGGAGTCGTCCCCCGGATGACGTAGAGTTGGGTTCACCGACGCGGGGTGGAGCAGCTCGGTAGCTCGCTGGGCTCATAACCCAGAGGTCGCAGGTTCAAATCCTGTCCCCGCTACTCAGAACGAAGGCCCGGTTCCTCTTGGAACCGGGCCTTCGTCGTGTGCGGGGCCGTGTGCGGGACGCCGTCACCCCTTCGCACCGGCCCGCTCGCCGTACGCGGCCGCCTGCCGCCAGCCTGGAGGGGCGGGGCGCGACCGGGCGGCAGGAGACAGCGTGGTGGGGCTGGGCCGGCAGGGCAAGGACGGCGGCGCGGACGGCGCCGCCCGGCGGGTGGTGCGGATCCTGCCGGTGCTGCTGATCGTGCTGGGGACGCTCTTCGACCTCGCCACGCCGCCCAGCTTCACCGGATCCCCCTTCTTCACCGCTGCCCCGCTGATCGCCGCACCCCTGTTCACCCTCCGGGCGACCGCGCTGACCGGGATCGCCGCCTCGCTCGTGGTCGTTGGCCTGCACATCCACAACGGCACGACCTGGAAGGTGGAGGCGCTGACCGAGCTCGCGACGGTGCTGACCGTCTCCGTGCTGGCCCTGCTGATCAACCGGGTCGTACGGCGCAGCGGCGAGCGCCTCGCCTCCGCGCGCGGGATCGCCGAGGCCGTGCAGCGGGCCGTGCTGCCGACCCCGGCCGAACGGATCGCGGGGCTGCACGTCTGCGCCCGGTACGAGGCCGCGCAGGCCGACGCCTTCATCGGCGGGGACCTCTACGCCGTCCAGGACACCCCGTACGGCGTGCGGTTCGCGGTGGGCGATGTGCGCGGCAAGGGGCTGGGAGCCGTGGAGGCCGTCGCGGTGGTGCTGGGGGCCTTCCGGGAGGCGGCGGAGACCGAGCCGACCCTGGAGGGGCTCGCAGGGCGCCTGGAGCGGGCCCTGGCCCGGGAGGGGACGCGGCGGGCCGGCCTGGACGCGGTGGAGGGGTTCACCACGTGCGTGCTCGGCGAGATCCCGCCCGGCGCCGAACGGCTGCGGCTGCTGAACCGGGGCCACCCCGAGCCGCTGCTGCTGTACGCGGACGGCGGCCTGGCGGTACTGGCCCCGGCCGAACCGGAGCTGCCGCTGGGCCTGGGCGAGCTGGCGCCCGACGGGGCGTCCCGGCCGCAGGAGTGGCCCTTCCCGTCGGGCAGCACGCTGCTCCTCTACACCGACGGGCTGACCGAGGCGCGGGACGGTTCGGGCACCTTCTACGATCCGGCGGCCCGGCTGCGGGGGCGGGTCTTCCCGGGTCCGGACGAACTGCTCGGGGCGCTCAGCAGCGATGTGCGGCGGCACACCGGCGGGGGCGCGACCGACGACATGGCGCTGCTCGCCGTCGGGCGGGCGGGGGAGGGGCAGCCGGAGCGCAGGAGGACCGTCCCGGTGGTGCGCCGCGACGACGCCTGAACGGCGCTGTGACCCTGCGTGGCCGAAAGGGTGCGCTGGGCAAGGTGTCTGACGATGCGTCATCCGGCCGGTGTGGCTGAAGTGATGGGGGTGGAGCGGGCGGATTGCCCGAAGTTGCTCCCCGGTGAGGTGAATGCGGAGGCCAAAGCCGTTCGGGGCGTGGCCGATTGGTGTTAACGATCAGTCGCTTCGGCTTGGAATCATTCCCCTGCGTAGATTACCGTTCGATAACGCAGCGCGGTCGTCCCAGCCGTCGCAACGACGGCACCCGTGTGCGTTCTCGCTCATGAGGAGTGTGCCCCCGTGGCCTCCAACTCGCCTGCCCATGACGGCACAGACGTCCAGGAGACGCCCACCGCCGGAGCCTGGGCCGAGTGGAATCCCACGGAGGACTCCGCACGCCCCCTCCGGGGCAAGCACCGCGTCCTCAAGGCGCGCGGCGGACTCGCCCGCAGCTCCACCGTGCTCGGCGTCGGCGTGATCGCAGCGGTCGGCGCGGGTGGCATCGCCACCGCGCAGGACCGCCCCCAGGTCTCCATATCCATGCCCGACCTGCTCGGCGGTGGCGGCCACTCCGACTCCGCCGGCGACGCCGTGCGGACCGCCTCCGCGGCCGGCTCCGGCACCGCGGTCGCTGAGACCGCCGCGGTGCCGCAGCAGGGCGGCGACGCGGGCGAGGCGCTGCTCAACCGGATCCTCCTCCAGGCCGAATCGCAGCAGGACACCGACCAGGCCCAGGCCCGCGCGGACGCCGAGCGGACCGCGCGCGAGGCCGCCGCCCAGGAGGCCAGGACCCAGAAGGAAGCGGCCGACAAGGAGGCCGAGACGGCCCGGGCCGCCGCCGAGCAGGCAGCCGCCGCGGAGAAGGAAGCCGCGGAGAAGGCCGCCGCCGAGCAGACCGCCACCAAGGCCGCGGCGGGCGGTGGTTCCGGTTCCGGCTCGCAGTCGGCGGGCGGCTGGTTCCTGCCGACCTCCTCCTACACCCTCACCTCCCACTACGGGGTCGCCGGCTCCATGTGGTCCTCCGGCTACCACACCGGCCTCGACTTCGCCGCCCCCACGGGCACCCCCGTCAAGGCCGTGGGCAGCGGCAAGGTCATCTCGGCCGGCTGGTCCGGGGCCTACGGCTACCGGATCGTGCTCAAGCTCGACGACGGCACCGAGATCTGGTACTGCCACCTCTCCTCGATGTCCGTGACCTCCGGCTCCGTGGGCGCCGGCGAGACCATCGGCCGGGTCGGCGCGACCGGCAACGTCACCGGCGCTCACCTCCACCTCGAAGTCCGCAAGGGCGGCTCGACGGTCGACCCGCTGGCGTGGCTGGGCTCCAAGGGCCTCGACGTCTGACGGACGCACGGACGGCCTAGGTCGGGGAGGGCGACAGCTCCGGGGCCCTGGCGGCCGGTACGAAGACCCGTGCGGGCGCCGGGGCGGCGCCCTGCGGGGTCCGGCGCGGCGGGGGCAGCAGCTCCTCCAGCACGGCCGCCCGGGCCAGCGCGGGCGCGGCCGTCGCCCGGCGGCTCCAGAGCCGGTGGAGCAACTCGCGCTCCCGCTCGGCGAATTCAGGGTCCCCGCCGTCCGGGCCGGACTGCCGGGCGTGCCGGCGCAGCAGGGCGAGGGCGGCGGCGTCCGCCGTGTAGCGGGACACGGCGCGGGCGGCGGGGCGGCCTCCGGTGCGGCGGGCCAGGGCCCGCGCCAGGGAGCGGGCCGGCAGCGAAGCCAGGGCCGGCACCTCCGCCGGACCGAGCCAGCCCGCGGCGGCGTACACCGACAGCTCGGCGGCGACGGCCCGCAGCCGACCGCGCCGGACCCGCACGGCCAGCCACAGCAGCAGCGCGAACGCCGGGACCATCACGCAGCCGTAGACCACGTAGAAACCGTACTCACCGAAGTGCGAGGAGCCGTTCCACAGCGCGTGGGCGCCCATGGCGAGGGCCAGGCCCAGCAGGGGCAGCCCGGTCCTGTGCGCACGGCGGGCGGTGAGCGCGGCGGCGCCGAAGCCGAGGCCCGTGAGCACCGTGAAGAGGGGGTGCGCGAACGGGGAGAGCACGACCCGCACGAAGAACGTCGCCGCCGTCACGGAATCCAGCGCACGGGTGCCGTTGGCCAGGTCCTCCTCGAAGGCGTTGCCCAGGTAGAGGATGTTCTCGGTGAAGGCGAAGCCGGTGGCGGTGAACCCGGCGAGCACGATCCCGTCGGCGGCGCCGGTGAACCGCCGTCTTCGGAAGACGAACACCAGGAGCAGGGCGGCGGCCTTCGCGCTCTCCTCCACCACCGGGGCGATCGCGACGGAGCCGAGGCGGTCGGCGGCCAGGGGGTCGGTGGAGGCCGCGGCCATCCACTCCGTGGCGTAGCTGTTGGCCAGTATCGCGATCAGCGCCGCGGTGCAGGCCCCCCAGCCGAAGCAGAACAGCGACTGCCGCCAGGGGCCCGGCGCGGCCCGGCCGACCCACCGGAACGCCGCCATCAGCAGCGGCACCGGCAGCAGGGCCAGGCCGAGGCCCACGAAGAACCCGGCCGTGCCGGTCTGCTCCCGCACGAGTTCCAGGATGGTGACCCCGGTGGCGGTGAGCAGCGTGCCGAGCACGCACGTACGGGCCGTGCCCGACGGGCGTGCGAGCACACGGGAGAGCGCTCGGTACACATGATGACCCTACCGAGCGGGTCGGACACTCCGAGTGACGTTTGTCAGTTCTTGGAGTCAGGTTCGACTGCCGGTTCGACCTGGTCGGCGCCCCGGCGGGCGAAGAGGAGGTCGTGGACCACGTGGCCCTTGTCCAGGCCCTGGCCCTCGAACCGGGTGAACGGCCGGAACTCGGGCCGCGGCGCGTAGCCGCCGTCGGCCTGGGTGTTCACGAACTCCGGGTGGGCGCTGAGGACTTCGAGCATCTGCTCGGCGTAGTCCTCCCAGTCGGTCGCGCAGTGCAGCACGGCCCCGGGCGCCAGGCGGGTGGCGGCCAGGTCGAGGAACTCGGGCTGGATCAGGCGCCGCTTGTGGTGGCGGGCCTTGGGCCACGGGTCCGGGAAGTACACGCGCATCCCGGCGAGGGAGGCGGGCGGGAGCATCTCGCGGAGCAGGATGATCGCGTCGCCGTTCGCCACGCGGACGTTGGTGAGGCCGCCGCGCTCCGCGAGGGCGAGGAGGTTGCCCTGCCCGGGGGTGTGCACGTCGGCGGCGAGGATGCCGGTGGCGGGGTCGGCCGCGGCCATCTGGGCGGTGGCCTCGCCCATGCCGAAGCCGATCTCCAGGACGACCGGGAGTCCGTCGAACAGCTTGTCGAGGTCGATCACCCCGTGCCCGTCGATGTCCAGGCCCCAGGTGCCCCACAGCCGCTTCAGCGCCTCGCCCTGGCCGGTGGTGACCCGGCTGCGGCGCGGCTGGAAGCTGCGGATCCGGCGCTCGTGGTGCGAGCCGGCGGGGTCGGGCGCGGGACCGTCGGGGAACCGCGGCTCGGTGCGCCACTTGGGCGGCGTGTACGCCTCCGGCGGGGAGTCGGGGAGGCTCGGCTGGGGGTTCAGGGGCTCAGACACAATGCGGCGATTCTACGTCGCGTGCGGGTGGCGCTGCCGCTGCGCGGGGCTTGGGTCCCCTACCCGCCCTTCGCCCGTTCCCCGGGCTGCGCCCGGACCCCTCCTGGGGGCTCCGCCCCCAGACCCCCGCGCCTCAAACGCCGGCGGGGCTGAAATCAGCCTCGCCGGCGTTTGAGGCGAACGGGGTCAGGGGCGGAGCCCCTGGGAACGGTGGAAGGGTGGGTAGGGGACCCGCTCCGCGCAGCGGCCCACCGACCCGCACCCGACCACCGGCCACCCAACCCGGCCCCGCCCCCGGTCCGACGGCCGGAGGCTGTCGCAGCGGCGCGAAGCCGGGGAGGCCCGCCAGGGCCGAGCCGCGCGAGCGGCGCGTCAAAAAGGCGGCGGCGCGTTCAGGAAAGGTGCGCCAGGGCGCGCCCCGCGATCTCCCGCCCGATCGGCAGCGAAGCAGTGGCCGCCGGCGACGGCGCGTTCAGGACGTGGACCGTGCGCGGCGCCTCGCGGATGAGGAAGTCGTCGACGAGGGTGCCGTCCCGCAGCACCGCCTGCGCGCGGACGCCCGCCGTCGCGGGGGTGAGGTCCGCCTCCGTGACGGCCGGCAGCAGGCGGCGTACGGCCTCCGTGAAGGCCCGCTTCGACAGGGAGCGGTGGATCTCGCCCGCCCCGTACCGCCAGTGCCGTCCGGCCATCCGCCAGGATCCCGGCCAGGCCAGCTCCGTGGCGATGTCCCCCGGCCGGACCGTGCCCCAGCCGTAGCCCTCGCGGGCCAGCGCGGGGACGGCGTTCGGGCCGACGTGGACCCCGCCGCCGATGCCCCGGGTCAGGTGGACGCCGAGGAAGGGGAACGCCGGGTCGGGCACCGGGTAGACCAGGCCCCGGACCAGGTCCGGGCGGGTCAGGTCGTGGTACTCGCCGCGGAAGGGGATGATCCGCATGCCCGGGTCGTCACCGGCCAGGCGGGCGATCCGGTCGCAGTGGAGCCCCGCGCAGTTGATCAGGACGCGGGAGCGGAACACCCGGCCCGAGGTGGTGCGGACCGCCACCGCGGAGGACCGGCGGGAGATCAGGTCCACCTCCGCGCCGTAGACGATCTCGGCCCCGGACTCCTTGGCGAGCCGCGCCGCGACCTGCCCGTAGTCCACGATCCCGGTGGTGCCGACGTGGATCGCGGCGAGGCCCTGGACGTGCGGCTCGTACTCCGTGATCTGGGCCGGTCCCAGCTCGCGCACCGGGATGCCGTTCTCCCGGCCGCGCTGGACGAGGGAGTGCAGCCGCGGCAGCTCCGACCGCTCGGTGGCGACGATCAGCTTGCCCGTCACCTCGTGCGGGATGCCGTGCTCGGCGCAGAACTTGACCATCTCGGCGGCCCCGGCCACCGCGAAGCGCGCCTTGAGCGATCCCGGGCGGTAGTAGATGCCGCTGTGGATCACCCCGCTGTTGCGGCCCGTCTGGTGCCGGGCCGGAGCGGCCTCCTTCTCCAGCACGGTCACCCGGGTACCCGGGGCCAGCCGTGACAGGGCATGGGCTGTCGACAAGCCGACGATCCCGCCACCGATCACCAGCACGTCGCACTCCACGCTGACACCTCCCACCCCTGCATACTGCACCCCACCACCGACAACCGGGCTACGCGGGGGCCACCAGAAGCGGCCGTGCCCGTTCCCGCAGCTCCACGACCCGCGGTTCGTCCCCGTACGGTTCGAGCCTGTGCAGCAGGTCGCGTACGTACTCGGTCGTCCGCGCCGAGGAGATCCGGCCCGCGACCTCCACGGCCCGGGTCCCGGCCGCGCACGCCGCGTCGAGGTTGCCCGACTCCAGCTCCGCGACCGCGCTCACCACCAGCCGCAGCCCGTGCGAGCGAACGTACTCCTCCGTCGGGCGGGACAGTGCCTGCTCCGTGAAACGGCGTACCTGGCGCGGGAGTTTCAGGTCCCGGTAGCACTCCGCCGCATCCGCCGCGAAACGGTCGTACGAGTAGAAACCCAGCCAGGTCGGGTCGGGGTCGCCCTCCCGCGAGCGCTCCAGCCAGCCCTCGGAGGCCCGCAGCGCCGTCCCGGCGGCCGCCGAGTCGCCCGCCTTCGCGTGGGCCCGTGCCTCGACCAGGCGGAAGAAGCTCATCGTGCGGGCGGTGGCGAGGCCGCGGTTGCGTTCGACGGCGGCCTGCGCGAGGTCCACGCCCTCGTCGGGGAAGTCCCGGTAGGTCGCCTGGAGGGACATCGAGGCCAGGACGTACCCGCCGAGCGGGACGTCGGCGGCTGCCCGGGCGAGGCGCAGCGCCTGGATGTAGTAGCGCTGGGCGGCCTCCTGCTGGCCGGTGTCGAAGGCCATCCAGCCGGCCAGCCGGGTCAGTTCGGCGGTCGCCCCGAAGAGGGCGCGCCCCACCTCGTCGGTGTAGGAGCCGAGCAGCAGGGGCGCCGCGTCCACCCGGAGGCACTCGGGCACCATCGACGAACGCCAGTCCCCGCCGCCGTACTTGGAGTCCCAGCGGCGGGCGTCCTCGGCGGCCTCGCGCAGCTTCGCCACGTCGCTGTGGCCCACGCGCTGCGGGGAGGCGGCCGACGGGGCGGGGGCGGCCGGCGGGGCGGTTTCGGGTCCGGGCTGGGCGGGCACAACGCCCAGCGCGGGGGTTTCCGGCGCCCGCCGCGGCGGGGCGGCGGCGGCCGTGCCGGACGCCGTGCCGGTCGTCTCGGGGGCGGGGTCCGGGGCGCCCGCGGGGCCCGGTTCGCGGGCCACCGAGCTGTCGGCCGGAGATATCAGCCAGCGCGAGGCCGGCGTCGCGTACGCCGACACCGAGAACGAACCCGCGAGGGACTGCCAGATCCCGCCACCGCCGCGCCGCCCCGCCAGGTCCAGCCGGTACAGGTCGGTCGCCGAGCGCACCGCCGCCCCGATGTCGCGGGGGAAGGCCAGCCCGACCTCCGGCGCCGGATCGGCGTCCGCCAGCCCGATCTCGTGCAGCGGGACCGGCCGGCCCAGCTTCGCCCCGATGGCGGCGGCGATCAGGTGCGGGGCCGCGCCCTGGGGCACCATCCCCTTGGACACCCACCGCGCCACCGACGTCTTGTCGTACCGGAGCGTCAGACCGCGCTGCGCGCCGAGGTCGTTGACCCGCCGGGCCAGCCCGGCGTTGCTGATGCCCGCGAGGGCGAGGACGGCGCCGAGCTTCTCATTGGGCTCGCGGAGCTCCCTGGACATGCGCCACCCCTCGTCACACGCGGAACGCAGACGCCGCCGGGGCATAGGCACCCGGCATTTCGTAAACCCAGCGTAGTTCCCCGCCTCCCAAGCGTTAAGGCCCCGACTTCCGTATGGCGGGATTGTTGTCCGTGCGCACAGTGCGCCCGGGGGTCGTGCCCCGGGCGCACGTGTCAGCTCGTGCTCCGGCCGTGTGGCCGTGCGCCCGGCCGTGCGCTCTGGCCGGTCCCGGGGCCCGGCGATTCGATGTGCGGTGCGTGGGTCGGCCCGCCGCGTGGATCCGGTGGGCCGGGGGATGCCGCTGCCTCAATCCCCGCGGGTGGCGGAACGGTCCGGGAGGTGGGAGACGCCTCCCGGACCGCGCCCCGCGGCCTTCCCGGGCACCCCGCGCGAGGGCCCGTACCGGCCCTCAGTACGGCCGAAGAATGGCCGAAACCGACCTATGGGGCGGTGGGAACGGAACGCCAAATACCGCGTGGCCGGGGCGTGTTCGTTTACATGTGCGCCCCCCGAAGCCACTCTCGCACGCCCTTCTCGTGGCAGCATGGACCCCGAGCCACCCGGGGTCCCGCCGGCCGCGCCCTCCAAGCGCCGACGCACGCCGACGCACGTTGTCCGTGCCGTCCCGGCCGTCCGTTGCCCCGGTCATGTGCCCACGGGCTGGGGGAGGCGGCGGTGCGCTGGTTGGTCGGGTGGAGCAGTATCGCCGCGAGCTTCGGCACGGCAGGACGGGTCCCGTCCGGCCCCGGCACCGGCCACGACGGCCCCGGCTCCCCGTACGGCCGCGGGCCCCACCCCGAACCGCCGCAGCACGGCGGCATCGCCGACGCCGCGTACGCCGACGACCCCGCCGCCCAGGACGCCGAACGCACCGTCCACCCCGTCGGCGCCCAGCTCCTGTGGGGCGACCCCGACCCCCTCTGGGCCGTCGGCGACTGGCGCCCCGACGAGATCCGCACCGTCACCGCCGACCCCGCGGACCCCTTCACCCGCCTCGCCGTCCTCGGCTGCTGCGGCGCCACCGACGCCGAACTGCGCCGCGCCCTCTACGCCGCCCGCGGCGGCGCCCTGCGCCACCTCACCGAATGGCCCGGCAGCTACACCGCCGTCGTCCAGGCCGGCCGCCGCATCACCGTCCTCGGCGACCTCGCGGGCGCCCGGCCCGTCTTCTACACCCCCTGGGCCGGCGGCACCGCCTACGCCACCGCCGCGCTCCCGCTCGCCGACCTCATCGAGGCGCAGCTCGACGTCGGCCACCTCGCCGCCCTCCTCGCCTGCCCCGACAGCCCCGAGGCGCTGGGCGACGGCACACCGTACGAGGGGGTCCGGCGCATCCCGCCCGGCCACACGCTGATCCTCCGCGAGGGCTCCCGGGAGATCACCGGCTACGAGCCGGTGGCCTCCCTCGCCGTCGCCGCCCCCGAAGCCGACCCCGAACGGGCGGTGGAGGGCGTACGGGAAGCGTTGACCGCCGCGGTGCGCGCCCGGCTCACGGCACCGCGGCATGCTCCCGAGACCCTGCTCCCCGACCCCGGACCCGTGCCCGGAATGGGCCCCGCCGACCGGCGCGCGGCCCGCGGCGCCCCCGCGCCGGGCGTCGGGGCCGACCTCTCCGGCGGCACCGCCTCCGCGACGCTCGCCCTCCTCGCCGCAGGCCTCCCCGGCGCCCCCGGCACCCTCCAGGGCTCCGGCTCACGGCTCCTCGCCGTCACCTTCAACGACCTCGCCACTCCCCAGGGCCGCGAGGGCGAACTCGAACGCGCCCACGCCCTCGCCGCCGACCCCCGCCTCCACCACGTCGTCGTGGCCGCCGCCGGCGAAGCCCTCCCGTACGCGGAACTCGACGGCCCGCTCACCGACGAACCCGGCCCCTCCCTCGTCTCCGCCGCCCGCGAGCGCCGCCGCCTCGCCGCCGGCTCCGCCGACCACTTCACCGGACACGGAGCCCGCCGCGTCCTCGACGCGCACCCCGCCCGCATGGCCGACCTCCTCCTCGACCGCAGGCGCCGCCACCTGCTGCGCCCCGTCGCCGCCCTCGCCCGCTCCGCGCCCGCCGACCCGCTGCTGGTCCCCTTCTCCGTATACTCGGCCGCCCGCCGCCTCGCCCGTACGCCGTACCGCGCGGGCATGGAGGCCGCCGCGGCCCGGCTCCGCGAGGGCGGCGCGGCCGTCGCCGCAGCCTCCGGGCCGGTCGACGCCTCGCTCGCCGCCCTCACCTGGTCCCGGCCCGGCCCCGCCGCGGGCTGGCTCACCGGCGAAGCCCTCGCGGAAGTATCGATCCGGCTCCGGGCCGCCGCCGGTCGCCCCCCGCTCTCGCTGCGCCCCGGCGAGGCCCGCGCCCGCGCCCTGCTGGCCCGGCACGCCGCCGACCACCGGGTCTTCGAGCAGGCCGTCGAGGTCCGCAGCCAGCGCCTGCACGCCCCGTTCCTCGACAACCAGGTCGTACGGGCCGCGCGCGCCCTGCCGGAGTCCCTGCGCGTACAGCCCGGGGCCCGCGCCGAGATCCTGCGCAGCGTCCTGGCCTCCGCCGGGGTGCGCGAACTCCCGCCCGGCTGGGGCGCCACCGCCCACACCCCGAACGAGACCGCCACCCGACTGGGGCTGCGGGCCGCCCTCACCTCCCTGCTGGCCCTCTTCACGACACCGCTGCTCGCGGACGCGGGCCTCGTCGACGCCCGGGTGGTGCAGCAGGCGCTGATCGACGCGGCGGAGGGGCGGCCGGTGCCGCTCGACGGGCTCGCGGAACTCGTCTCGATGGAACTGTGGCTCCGCCGCCTCCTGGCCCGCCGCGGCACCTGCTGGACCGGCACCTCCACCCCCCGCCGCCGCGCGGTCCCGCCCCTGGACACCCCCCTCCCCCGCCTGCCCCCCAGAGCCCTCCCGGCAGGCCGCTGACCCGCCACATCCAGCCCCGGGAACTCCAGCCCCGCCGCACCCTCCAGCCCCGGCAGCCTCCAGCCTCGCCGCACCCTCCAGCCCCGCCGGCGTTTGAGGCGCGGGGTCTGGGGCGGAGCCCCAGGGAACGGTGGAAGGGCGGGTAGGGGACCAGCCCCGCGCAGCGGCACCCCGCAGCCCCCGCCCGCGCAGCCGCCGCCCGCGCAGCCGCCCCGGCCCGCCCGCCCAGGCCCCGCCACAAGGACCCCGCCACAGGGCCCCGCCCCCGAAAACCCCCATCCACCCCGGCCAGGGGCAAGGCAGAATTGCCCGGTGCGCTACCAGATCCTCGGCCCCACCCAGGCCCACGACGACACCGGCGCCCCCCTCGCCCCCGGCGGCCCCCGCCTCCGCGCGCTCCTCACCGCCCTCGCCCTCCGCGCCGGCGCCCCGGCCGCCGCCTCCGTCACGGACCTCGTCGACGAGGTCTGGGGCGACGACCCGCCCCGGGACGCCCCCGCCGCCCTCCAGGCCCTCGTGGCCCGCCTGCGCCGCACCCTCGGCCCGGGCAGGCTCACCACCGACCCCGCCGGCGGCTACCGCCTCACCGCCGCCCGCGACGACGTCGACCTGCACCGCTTCACCCGCCTCGCGGCCCTCGGCGCCGAGCAGCTCGCCACCGACCCCGCCACCGCCGCCGGCACCCTCCGCGAGGCCCTCGCCCTGTGGCGCGGACCCGCCCTCGCCGACCTGCCCGAGCCCGCCCGCACCGCGTACGCCGCCGCCTCCGAGGCCCGCCGCGCCCGCGCCGAGCGGGACCGCATCGAGGCCGACCTGCGCAGCGGCGCCACCGCCCCCGCCGCACTCCTGCCGGAGATCGAGGCGCTGATCCACGAGCACCCGTACGAGGAACCACTGCGCGCCCAGCAGCTCCGCGCCCTGCGCGCCGCGGGCCGCCCCGCCGACGCCCTCGCCGCCTACGGGCGCACCCGCCGCGAACTCGCCGACGGCCTCGGCACCGACCCCGGCCCCGAGCTGCGCGCCCTGCACGCGGAGCTGCTCCGGACCCCGCCCCCGCCTCCGTCCGCGCCACCGCAGCCCCGCGGCAACATCCGCCCCCGGCTGACCTCCTTCGTCGGCCGCGAGCCCGAACTCGCCGCCCTCGCCGCCGACCTGGACCGCGTACGCCTCGTCACCCTCACCGGCCCCGGCGGCTCCGGCAAGACCCGCCTCGCCGAGCACGCGGCCGCCGCCCGGCCCGACTCCGGCTGGATCGTCGAACTCGCCCGCCTCGACAGCCCCGCCGCCGTCCCCGGCGCCGTCCTCAGCGCCCTCGGCCTGCGCGAGAACAGCCTCGTCGCCCGCGAGAAGACCACCGCCGACGTCGACCCCGCCACCGCCCTCGTCGAGCACTGCGCGCACCGCCGGCTGCTCCTCGTCCTGGACAACTGCGAGCACGTCATCGGTGCCGCCGCCGAACTCGCCGAACGGCTCCTCACCCACTGCCCCGGCGTCCGGATCCTCGCCACCAGCCGCGAGCCCCTCGGCGTGCCGGGGGAGTTCCTGCGCCCCCTCGAACCGCTGCCGCCCGGCCCCGCGCACCGCCTCTTCGCCGACCGTGCCGCGGCGGCCCGCCCCGGCTTCGGCCCCGGCGACGACCCGGACGCCGTCGCCGAGATCTGCGCCCGCCTGGACGGCCTGCCGCTCGCCATCGAGCTCGCCGCCGCCCGGCTGCGGCTGCTCACCCCCCGCCAGATCGCCGACCGGCTCGACGACCGCTTCCGGCTCCTGACCGGCGGCGCCCGCACCCTCCTGCCCCGCCAGCAGACCCTGCGCGCCGTCGTCGACTGGTCCTGGGACCTCCTCGACACCGCCGAGCGCACCGTCCTCGCCCGGCTGTCCGTCTTCGCCGGCGGCTGCGACCTGGACGCCGCCGAGGCCGTCTGCGCGGACCCCGCCACCGGGGACGCCACCGATGGCACCGATGTCGCCGACATCATGGCGGCCCTCGTCGACAAGTCCCTCGTCGGCGCCGACCCCGACCCCGACGGCATGCGCTACCGCCTCCTGGAGACCATCCACGAGTACGCCGCCGAACGCCTCGCCGAGGACCCCGCCGACGCCCGCGCCACCGCCCGCCGGCACGCCGCGCACTACCTCGCCCTCACCGAACGGGCCGAACCGCTGCTGCGCTCCGCCGCCCAGCTCCCGTGGATCCGCCGGGTCGAGACCGAGCTCGACAACCTCCGCTCCGCCCTCCACACCGTCATCGAGGGCGAACCGGAAGCCGCCGACACCGAGACCGCCCAGCGCATGCTGGCGGGCCTCGGCTGGTTCTGGTGGCTGCGCGACTACCGGACCGAGGGAGCCGACTGGACCGCCCGGATCCTCGCCCGGATGCCCGTCGGACCGCCCGAGGGATCCCCGGGCTACTGGCCCTACATGCGGCTGCGGATGCTCCACATCTTGCTGCTCGCCGAGAGCAGCGGCGCCGAGCAGTTCCGTACGCCCGAGCACCGGGTGGAGGCCGGCCGCCTCAAGGAGGTCTTCCGTCACGGCTCCCCGGAGACCACCCGCTTCCCCGGCATGCTCTGGCCCGCGATCTGCTTCCTCACCGGCGACGTCGAGAACTTCCACCGGAGCATCGACGAGTCCATCGCCAACTGCCGCCGCCACGCCGGGGACTGGGAACTGGCCGTCCCCCTGCTGATGCGCACCCACTTCGCCATCGACATGACCGGCGGCATGTCCACCGTGGACGCGGACCTCGCCGAGCTCGACGCGATCGCCCGGCGCATCGGCGACCGCTGGATCCGCGCCCAGGTGGCCAGCGCCGCGGGCGAGGCGGCCCTCTCCCGCAGCCAGTACGCCGGCGCCCGCGCCGCCTACGAGGAGTGCCTGCGCCTGGCACGGGAGGTCGGCGCCCGCATCGAAGCGCCCTTCGCGATCGCCCGCATCGCCGAGACCGAGTACTGCGCGGGGCACTACGACGCCGCCGAGAAGCTCCTCGCGGAGGCCGACCGCGAGGCCGACGAGCAGGGCGGGGTGTACGACGTGAACACCTACAGCCGGTTCCTGTCCGCCACGCTCGCCCTCCGGCGGGGCGACCTCCACCGTGCCCGCACCGAATCCGCGGCCGCCCGCACCGCCGCCGAACGGATCAACGTGCCCGCCCAGTTCACCGCCGGGCTGGACCTCATCGACAACGTGCTGGACGCCCGCGAGAAGGGCACGGCAGCGGGCCTGGCCGGGATCGGCCCGACCTTCGCCGGGGCCGTGGCCACGCACTGCGCGGAGCGCGTCCTGGCGGGCATCGCCGAGACGGCGTCACTGTTCCTCGCCGACGCCGGCCGTCACGCGGAGAGCGTACGCATCCTCGCGGCGGCCACCGCCTGGCGCGCGGGCCATCCCCGCTCGGTCCCGGAGGAGGCCGCCCTGGAGGGGCTCCCGGAGCGCACCCTCGCCGCCCTCGGCGCGGCCGGCCGGGCCCGGGCGGAGGCCGAGGGCCGGACCCTGACCCCGGCGGAGGTCGTCGTCCTGCTCGGCGTCAGCGGCAGCTGATCACCGCGTCGGCCCAGCTGCCCAGCGTCGGCAACTGCCCCGGCCCGGCCTGCTCCACCACCAGCCGCAGCTTCGAACGCCCGGCCAGCGACACCTCGACCGGCACCGGGGCGTCGTCGTACCCGAGGGCGCCCGAACGCCACAGCCGCTGCCCGTCGCCGTAGACGGAGAACCGCAGCTTCCCGTCGGTCGGCAGCGACAGCCCGTCCACCCCGGCCCGCGCCGAGAAGCCCGTGCACTGCCGGTTGAGGGTGATCTCCACCGAGGAGCGGGAGTGCACGGTGATCCCCTGCCCGAACCGCTGCCCGCCCACCACCAGCCCCCACCGCTGCCACACCCAGCTGCTGCGCCAGGTCTCCAGCTCGGGACCGGTGTGCCCGCCGACCGCGGAGTGCCCGAGCCCGGCGAGCGGGAACCCCTGCGCCGGCTGCGGCACGGGCACCGGCGGCGGTGTCGTCGGCCGGGGCCGCGTGGGCGACGGCGTCGGGGAGGGCTTCGGCCGCGGGCTCGCCGGAGCGGACGGCGGCGCGGCCGTCGGAGCCGGCGCCGAGGACGCGGGAGCCGACGGCGCCGCGCTGCGCCGGGGCGGCACCGACCCCCGCGCGGCCGGCGACGGAGCCCCCGGCGGCACCGGCTCCGGTGCGGCGGACACGGGCGGCGCGGGCACCTCGGGCGCCACCGGGGCCACCACTCCGGGCGCGGGCCCGGCCTGCGGCTCGGGCTCGTCCCCGGTCAGCGCGAACACCACCCCGGCGGCAGCGGCGACCGCCAGCCCGGCGGCGATGGCGGCCTTGGCCGGCAACCCCAGCCCCTCGGAAACGACCGCACCCCCGGCCCCGGCCCCACCGGACCCGGCACCCGCCCCCGCCCCGGCGGCACCCGTCCCGGCCCCGGCGGCCCCCGCACCTGCCCCGGCGGCACCGGCGCCCGTCCCGGCGGCCCCCGCCCCGGCTCCGGCCGACGACCCGCCCACCGCCGCAGCGGCAGCCCCCGCACCCCCGGCGGCGACGGCCCCGCCGGCCACCACCCCGGCCGCCTTGGCGGCGTACCCGGCGGCGAACCAGCCGATGACCGCCACCGGCAGCAGCGCGGGAATGCCCGCGTTGACGTCCTTCAGCTCCCCGGCGGCCAGCCGGCACTTGGCGCACTCCTCCAGGTGCTTGCGCAGCCCCCGCTCCGCCCGCATCCGCAGCCCGCCCCGGGCGTACGCGCCCAGCCGGTCCGCGTACCGGGCGCAGTCGCCGCCCGAACTGAGCGCGGAACTCACGTGGGCCTGGAGGTAGGCCTGTTTGAGGCCCTCCCGGGCCCGGGAGGCGAGTACCGCCGTCGCGTTGGCGCTCAGCCCGAACAGCGGGGCGATCGCACTCGGGGAGGACTCCTCGACGGTGGTGTGCCACAGCACGGCCTGCCACCGCTCGGGCAGGCTCCGGAAGGCCTGCATCGCGAGCGACCGCTCGGCCTCGTGCATCGCCCGCACATCGGCGCCCAGTTCGAGGGTGTCGTCCCCGGACAGCGCGCCGGCGCTCTCCGCACCCACGGCCGCCTGCTCCGCGAACACCGCGAAGTCCTCGACCAGATGCTCCCGCCGGGCGGTCTTCGCCCAGGCCGCGGCGACCCGCCGCACGGTGGTCAGGAGATAGGCCCGCACCGAATGGTCCGGCCCGGCCCCGCCCCGCACCGCCTGCAGCGTCCGCGCGAACACCTCGGCGGTCAGGTCGTCGGCGGTGTGCCCGTCCCGGCAGCAGGTCCGCGCGTAGCGCCGTACCGCGTCGGCGTGCCGGCGGAACAGCTCCTCGTACGCCCCGTCGTCGCCACCCCGCATCCGGGCGACCAAATCGGCGTCGGACACGGGGAGTTCGCCACCCGGTGTACCGGATGCGGCGTGCCGGCCGCCAGGTTCGCGCTGGGCCGGGACCTGCCGGGCGGGCAGGCTGCCCGCTCCGGCCTCGCCGCCGGTGCCGCCGACGCCACCGAGGGACTCGTCCCGCCCGTCACCGCTCATCGCGGAAGCCTCCGCACGACACACTCGAACCGGTACACCGATCCAGCCTGTCACACGGCGGTGGCCCCCCGGGGCCCTCTCCGCGCCATCCACCCGTCTGGGGACGGCCCGGCGAACCGCCGGACCGATCCTCACCCCTTCGGGCGACCTGCCGTTCGTGGACACCCGTTGACGAACCGGTCCCCACCCCTGCGGGGACCGGCCCGCCGACGGTTCGGCACGGCGCCCCGGACGAGCCGGGGCGCCGCCCCGCGCCTACCGGGAGCGCAGACCTTCGAGCAGGATGTCCAGCAGCCGGGCCGAAGCCGCGGCCTGCTGGGCCGGGTCGGGCAGCGCGGGCGCGGCGGTCGCTATCACCAGCAGCACATCGGCCACCGTGACGTCGGTCCGCAGCTCACCCGCCTCCCGCGCCCGGTCGACCAGCCGGCCGACGACCTCCAGCAGCGCACCCGCTCCGGCGTCCTCGGACGGCTCGTCCTCGGCCGGGGTCCGCGCGCCCACGACGCGCAGCTCGGCCGTACCGCCCGCGGCGGCCTGGCGCTGGTGCGGCACCCGGGCCGCGGCCTCGTCCGCCTCCTCGGCGGCCGCGCCGACCCGCAGTACCTGCGGCGGCAGCAGCCGGCCCGCGCCGGAGGCCACGGAGGTCCGCAGGAAGCGCGACAGCGCCTGCCACGGCTCCTCCTCCTGGCCGAGGGCGGACTGGGCCTGCTCGGTCAGCCGGGCGGTCTCCTCCTCGGCTATCCGCCGGACCAGTACGTCCTTGCTCGGGAACCGCCGGTAGACGGTGCCGACGCCGACCCGCGCGCGCCGTGCCACGTCCTCCATCGGAGCCCCGTAGCCCAGCTCGCCGAAGACCTCCCGGGCCGCCCGCAGGACGTGCTCCAGGTTGCGCTGGGCGTCGACGCGCAGCGGCGTGGAACGGCCCACGCCGTGGGTGGTCGAACCCGCCATCACGCGACCGCCGGTCTCCGCGGACAGAGCGGTGACAGAGCCATGGAAATCGGAAATGTTCATATGTATCCCCCGGTAATCACTTGTCTCCCCCCGGAGACACTCCCCGCCTTCGTGTCGAGGGGGGCCACGGTCATGAGGGCCCTGGTCCTACATCCTCGACGAGATACGAACATAGTTGAGCCAGAGTCAATTCAGAAGAGGCAGCCCCCGACCGAGCACCGCCCGATCGGAGCATTCACCGCCACTTTTCCGCCGCAACTCCCCGGAATCACCCCTTCCGGAGCCCTGACCTGCGCACTTTTAACGTGACCCGGATCTCCTGACGGGCTGGTCACGCCACCCCCACCTGTCACACAATTTGCCGGGGCTGTGGACAAACTCCCGGCCACGTTGCGTCATGGGATGGTGAAGGCTGCTAACTCGCGGGGCGACGACCCCGGTACCCCGCCCCGCACGCGCATCCTCGTCGTCGGCGGCGGCTACGTCGGCATGTACACCGCCCTGGGCCTCCAGCGGAAGCTGAGATCCGGAGAAGCCGAGGTCACCGTGGTGACCCCCGAGCCCTACATGACGTACCAGCCCTTCCTCCCGGAAGCAGCCGCCGGCGCCATCTCGCCCCGGCACGTCGTGATCCCCCTGCGCCGCGTCCTCGACCGCTGCCGCATCGTCATCGGCGAGGCCCGGAGCATCGACCACGCCAAACGGACCGCCACCGTCACCACCCTCGCCACCACCGAGGAGGGCACCGGCGGCATCGAGATCGAATACGACGAACTCGTCCTCGCCCCCGGCTCCGTCTCCCGCACCCTCCCGGTCCCCGGGCTCGCCGACTACGGCATCGGATTCAAGACCGTGGAAGAGGCCATCGGCCTGCGCAACCACGTCATCGAACAGATGGACATCGCCTCCTCCACCCGCGACCCCGCAATCCGCGACGCCGCCCTCACCTTCGTCTTCGTCGGCGGCGGTTTCGCCGGCGTGGAGGCGCTCGGCGAACTGGAGGACATGGCCCGGTACGCCGCCCGCTACTACCACAACGTCAAGCCCGAGGACATGAAATGGGTGCTGGTCGAGGCCAGCGACCGGATCCTCCCCGAGGTCGGCCCCGAAATGGGCGTCTACACCGTCCGCGAACTGCGCAGCCGCAATATCGACGTCCGCCTCGACACCCGCCTCGAATCCTGCGAGAACCGCGTCGCCGTCCTCAGCGACGGCTCCCGCTTCCCCACCCGCACCATCGTCTGGACCGCCGGCGTCAAACCCCACCCCGTCCTCGCCGCCACCGACCTCCCCAAGAACGAACGCGGACGCCTCAGCTGCACCTCCTTCCTCACCGTCGAAGGGGTCGAACACGCCTGGGCCGCCGGCGACGCCGCCGCCGTCCCCGACATCACCGCCGGCGAACCGGGCCGCGAATGCGCCCCCAACGCCCAGCACGCCGTCCGCCAGGCCAAGCAGCTGTCCGACAACCTCGTCGCCGCCCTGCGCGGCGAAGTCCTCACCGAGTACGCCCACAAGTACGCCGGCTCCGTCGCCTCCCTCGGCCTCCACAAGGGCGTCGCCCTGCTCTACGGCCGCAAGCTCAAGGGCTACCCCGCCTGGTTCATGCACCGCGCCTACCACCTCAGCCGCGTCCCCACCTTCAACCGCAAAATGCGGGTACTCGCCGAATGGACCCTCGCGGGACTCTTCAAACGCGAGATCGTCTCCCTCGGATCCCTCGAACACCCCAGGGCAGAATTCGAACTCGCCGCGGGCGGCGGCCACCGGCACCACCCGCCCAGGCCCGCCCCCGAACCCCCGAAGGACGATCAGGGCTGACGTTGTCAGTGCCGTCGGCCACACTGGACGTGTGACCATAGGTGGGCTCACGCCTGCACACAGTGACATCCACCGAGTGAAAACACCGATCGGCACCGATCGGCACTGACCGGACACCACTCACCCAGCGACACCGTCCAGCGCCCGACCCCAGGGGCACCTCCCGGCACCGCCGGGAGGAAACACCGCGACCACTTGCGACACCACGAGGCTTGAACGCAGTGAACTTCACGCGCTGGAGCGCCCGCTTCCCCGGCACGCGCCGCGCCGCCGCCCGGAACGAGCACGCCGCGGCCCAGGCCAAACGCGGTGAGGGCTCCGTCCCGGCAGCCCGCGGCGCCGCCCACCCTGCCGCGCCCCCCGAAGGAAGCCCCGCCGACGCCACCGTCCGCGGCACCGGCACGGCGCCGATCCCCGCCGCGCCCGCCCTCGACGAGCTCCCCGTACGGGAAGTCCTCGGCCTGCTCCCGGCCCTCGTCGCCCTCGTCCACGGCCCCGACCACCGCGTCGCCTACGTCAACGACGCCTACACCGCCGGCTTCGGCCCCCGCACCACGGGCGCCCCCGCCCGCGAAGCCCTCCCCGAACTCGGCGAGCTCGGCCTCCTCGAACTCCTCGACCAGGTCCAGCGCAGCGGCAAGCCCCGCACCGCCAAGAACCGCACCGCCCCCGGCGGCGGCAGCTCGTACACCGTCACCTGCACCCCCGTCGAGTTCCCCAAGGCCGCCGCCGACGGCGAAACGGACCCCGAACACACCGGCATCCTGGTCCACCTCGCCGACGTCACCGACCACGCCGAAGCCGTCGACCGCCTCCGCGCCAGCGAACGCCGCCAGCGCGAGGCCGCCGTCACCCTCCAGCGCTCCCTCCTGCCCCAGGAACTGGAACAGCCCGACGACCTCCGCGTCGCCGCCACCTACCAGCCCGGCGGCACCGAAGCGGCCGTGGGCGGCGACTGGTACGACGTCATCACCCTCGGCGCCGGCCGCACCGCCCTCGTCATCGGCGACGTCATGGGCCGCGGAGTCCGCGCCGCCGCCGTCATGGGCCAGCTCCGCACCGCCGTCCGCGCCTACGCCCGCCTCGACCTGCCCCCGCACGAGGTGCTCCAGCTCCTCGACGGCCTCGCTGCGGAGATCGACGCCAGCCAGATCGCCACCTGTGTCTACGCCGTTCACGACCCCAACGAAGGACTCCTGGCCTACGCCTCCGCCGGACACCTCCCCATCCTCGTCCGCGACGAGGACGGCACCGTACGCCGCGCAGCCGACCCCACCGGCCCGCCGCTCGGCACCGGCGGCTGGCTCCACAGCTCCGGCACCATCGCCCTCGGCCCCGGCTCCACCGCCGTCCTCTACACCGACGGCCTGGTCGAACGCCGCGGCGAGGACATCGACGAAGGCGTCGCCGCCCTCGAACGCGCCCTCGCCGGCGCCCAGGGCACCCCCGCGATCATCTGCGACCGCCTGATGCGTGCCCTCGGCGTGGACGCCGACCACGACGACGACGTCGCCGTGATGGTCCTCCAGCAGCCCGCCCGCACCGGAGTGGACGCCGAGCTCTTCCACAACGCCGCCCTCGAACTCCTCGGCGGCGTCGAGGCGGCCCCCCGCGCCCGCGCCTTCGCCCAGGGCGTCCTCAGCTCCTGGCGCTTCCCCGTGGAGCTGTGCGACCTCGGCGTCCTGGCCGCGAGCGAGCTCGTCGCGAACTCCCTCCAGCACGGCACCCCGCCCATGCGGCTCCGCCTGCGCCGCACCGACCGCCGCCTGATCGTCGAGGTCACCGACGGGGACGACCACCTCCCGCGCCGCCGCCGCGCCGAGCCCGCCGACGAGACCGGCCGCGGCATCTCGATCATCGCCACCATCGCCTCCGCCTGGGGCTCCCGCCGTACCCCCGGCGGCGGCAAGGCCGTCTGGTGCGAATTCGCCCTGCCCGACAAGTAGCCGCACGCACGAGAGGGCCCGGTCCACGGACCGGGCCCTCACCTCACGCACTCACGCACGCGCCACCTACGCCGACACCGGCTCGGTGACCCCCTTCGCCTCCGCACCGGACCCGGCTCCCTGCGCCACGACCCGGCTCAGCGACGGCCGGTCCTGCCCCGCGGACAGCTGCCGGCCCAGCCGCAGCGCCAGCACCGAGATCCCGAGCGACACGAGCACGAACACCCCGATGTAGAGCATCGGAATCCCCGCACCCAGCGGCACGCCCAGCGGCCCGAGCGCCAGCGCCATCTGCTTCACCAGGGCGAACGCCGAGTTGTACTGCCCGACCGAACCCTCGGGGGCCAGATCGGCCACCAGCGGGGCCAGCGTCGGCGACAGCATCGCCTCGCCGATGCCGAACAGCGCGTACGTGGTGATGAACGCGGCGGCGGCCATCATCGCGCTGCCGTGCCCCAGCCCCGAGAACCCGGCGATCAGCCACGCCACGGTCCAGATCAGCCCGACCAGCGCGATGACCCGCGACCGGCGGCGCTTCTCGACCAGCTTCAGCACGACGAACTGCGCCACGACGATCGCACCCGTGTTGGCGGCGAGCGCGAACCCGAGCGTGGACGGGGAGATCCCCGCGGCCTCGGTGCCGAAGGCCGCCAGACCCGACTCGAACTGCCCGTAGCAGGCGAAGAACAGGACGAACCCCAGCACGCACAGCTGCACCATCGCCTTGTGCCGCAGCAGCCGCTTCCAGCCACCGCCCGCCGGAGCCGCGTCCTTGGCCATCGCGTCGCTGATGTTCTGCACGTGCGGCATCCGCACGGTGGCGATCACGACCGCCAGCACCAGGAACATCACGGCCTCGATGCCGAACAGCAGGGTGAAGCTGCCCGGACGGCTCTCGTCGACGATCTGGCCGCCGACGAGCCCGCCGATGCCCAGACCCAGGTTCTGCATGAAGAACTGCAGGGCGAAGGCCCGCGTCCGGGTCGACGGCGTCGAGCACCACACGATCATCGTGGCCAGCGCCGGCTGCATCACGGCCTGACCGGCGCCCAGCGCCAGCGCGGACAGCAGGATCGGCACGACGCCGGTGGAGAGCCCGAGCGCGAGCGCGCCCACCGAGGCGGCGACGGCCGCACCCATGACCACGGGGACGGGCCCCCGCCGGTCGATGACCCGGCCGGTGAAGGGCAGCGCGACGAGAGCACCCAGGGCGAACGCCACGAACGCACTCGTGGCCGCCATGGAACCCAGACCCCGCACCTGCGCCACATAGATGTAGAGGAACGGAACCGTGAAACCGATGCCGAACGCGGTCAGCGCGTTCCCGGCCTGGATCCGCCGCATCGCAGCGCCCATCACCTTGGTCACTTCTCACCTGCCTTGAGAGCCGAAGACTGAAGACTTCAGAACTTCATACCTAAACTTCGATGCTTAACTCTACACATCGAAGGAGTTAGATGCCAACGGGTTCGTGCGATACTTCGGACCATGGCTGACACCCCCGACGGCGCGGCGCCCGTCCAAGAGCCGAGCCTCGACGAGCAGATCGCCGTCTACCAGCGCGAGTTCCAGGACCTCGACCCCCAGGTCGAGAAGGTGGTCTCGGCGCTGAGCCGGCTGAACCGCCGCATGAACGTCGCGTACGGCCGCCAGACCGCGGCCCTGGGCATCAGCAACGCGGAGTGGGAGGTCCTCAAGGCCCTCGTCATCTCCGGGGCGCCCTACCGGATGGGCCCGAGCGAGCTCGCGAAGCAGCTGGGCCTGACGCCGGCCGCGATGACCCACCGGATCGACCGCATGACGGCGGAGGGCCTGGTCACCCGCGAACGCGACGAGTCCAACCGGGTCCGCGTGATCGTGGAGCTGACGGACGAGGGCCGCAGCAAGTGGCTGGACGCGATGCGCGCGGCCACGGTTTTCGAGGAGGACCTCCTCCAGGACCTCTCCACGGCGGAGCGCGGAGTACTGGGGGACATGCTCACCCGCCTCCTGGACCGCGTCGAGGAGCTCCAGTCCCGCGCCTGACGGGCCCTGACCTCCCGGGTTGACACGCCCCTCGCAGATCCGTAAGGTTCTCCGAGTTGCCCCGGAGCCGGAAGGTTCCGGAGTCAACGAATCCCGCCGCCTCGTAGCGGCAACCTACTCAGCACGAACTCCCACAGGGAACGAATTCGGCATGTCCGAATTCATTTCCGAAGGCCCGATTATCGGTTGCCGGGGAAATCCGCTAGAGTTCAGGTGTCGGAAGGGCCCAACAGCCCGGAGGACAAACCCCGCTGACTGGGGGTCAGGCCCGAAAGGATCTGATAGAGTCGGAACCGCCGGAAAGGGAAAGCGCGAAAGCGAAGGACCTGGAAAGCAA
>NZ_JBIVEG010000008.1:297924-304705 GCF_044747545.1 Streptomyces sp. NPDC090077 | reverse complement strand
ATCGATGGAGTCTGACTTCCCTGCCGCCCGACGAGCCCGACGGTCGGGTCGGTCCACCTCGATCACGGTGACCTGGTTGGCTCGGAGGTAGCGGCTGAGTTCGGCGCCGAAGGAGCCGGTGCCCTCCATGCCCACAACCAGCACCCGGCCATGGGAACGCAGCCAATCCAGCAGGTCCCGGTATCCCGCAGGCGTTGTGGGGAATGCCTCGGTGGCAAGGTGCCGGCCGATGGTGTCGATGACGGCGGCCTGGTGGACATCGGTGTGGGTGTCGATCCCGCCGATCACCTCGATGGGCTGTGACATGGTGGCCGGGTTCCTTCCGTGCTCGGCAAGTTGGCTCGCGCGCACCGGCCGGCGGGCGGACACGACTGTGATGGGACCACGTGGGTCACGCTTCTATGAGGTCACGATCGCTGACCGGTACACGAGGGTGGCACCGCCCGGAAGGTCGACGATTCAGAGTGAGGACAGCCGAAGCGTCAATCGGGGATCGGGTCAGACCCTCGAGCGGTGCCGCCCCATCCTCACAGTCGGGGATCTTGGAGTTGCCGAGGTCAGGTGCCCAAGGTCCGCCAGGACTTCGGCCAGGGGATCTCGCGCTGGTCGAGGTAGGTCTGGAAGGCGGTCGGCCAGCGGGGAGGGCGTGCTTCCTCAGTCGGTGGTGAAAGACCGCTGAGGCGCTCGATATTGATGGCCATGGCGGTCAGGACGTGCTGGAGGTGGACCTTGCCCTGGCCTCGGTAGCGGCAGTAGCGGATGCCGTGTCCGTGGGCGAACTCGCAAGGCCGCGAAGTTAAGCGCAAGCGGGGTGTATCAATGGCTTGGTTTCTGCTGGCATGGCGACTCGGGTAGCAGGGTGTAGGCGCCGTGCTTGACCTTGGTGATTCGTCCGGTTCTGGCCCACGTGGCCATCTGAACGCGGAAGCTGGGGATGTTCGAGATGCCGAGGGCCGGTGCGATCTCGCGGGCTGTCCAGGAGCGGTCGGGGGCGGATTGCATGACGGCGAGGGCGGCATCGAAGCGGGACAGGCCGGGTGCAAGGTCCGGAAGCGGCGGTATTGGCGGCGGTGGCAGGGGACCGGCCGGGTCGTCGAGGAGCATGTAGACACCGCGTTCGCGTTTGGCGAGCAGTCCTGCGCGGGCCCACCTGGCCAGAAGCACGCAGAAGCTGTTCACGTTCTCCGCGCCGCCGGCGTGGGCGAGTTCTTTGCGTCCCCAGTGGCGGCCTGGGTGAGAGCGTAGGACGGCATAGGCGCGGTTGATCAGACTCTCCTTGGGTGTCGGCTCGGGCCGGGGCTTGGGCAGTGGGTGCCGGCGGGAGACGAAGGCGGGTGTGGTCGGATGGTCGAGGTGGATGGTGACGTCGATCGACTGCACTCTGGTGCTGGTCATGCGCCTGGCCTCGCCGGGTGAGGCGTAGGCATACCGTGACAACGGCCACTTGACCCGACGGGCGCTGATGCGGGCTCGCCGGGCGGGGAGCAGGCGGGTCAGGACGACTCGGCCGATCGCGCCGACCAGTGCATCGCCGGTGCCGGTGTGAGCACGGACGAGCTGGTCGCGGGCGGCTTCGAGCGCGACGGTGAAGCCGGCCCGGTCCGGGTCGGTTCCGGGCTTGGTCTCGACAGCATCCACCATGGCGGTCCGCAGCAACTGGTAGAGGAGGAGCAGGGCCCACATTTCCTGCTCGAGGCCGCACGGGTCGCCGGAGCGAAGGACGCGTCTTTGCATGAGGGTGTGCCGGAGTGCGTAGTAGGCGGATTCGATTTCCCAGCGTTCGTGGTAGAGGCGGATCAGGGCCTTGGCGGGATCGAGATCGGGGTCGAGCAAGGTGGTATGAGCCGGTAGCCCTCGTGGAGTGTGCTGCCGTCAGCCAGGGTGACGGTGACGTCGGCCTCGATGACACGGACCGGGACGCCGCGCAGGTGCACCAGGCAGGAGCCGTCCGGCAGCCGGTTGTGGGTGGGCAGGCGCCGGTGGGAGGCGAGCCGGACCAGGAACTGGGCGCCAGAACCGGCGATCTGCGCCGGGAGTCTGGCGTCGTCGAAGTAGCGGTCGGCCAGGACGAGCTGGTCCGGGCCGAGGAGGTGGAGCAGGCGCCGTGCGTAGTGGTTCTCGCCGCGGTAGCTGGGGCCGAAGGACGCGCCGAGCAGTCTGCGGGTGCCGGTCTCAACCAGTGTCATCAGGCGCAGGATCGGGTAACTGGTGAAGCCGTGGCGGTTGCGGGGTTTGCCCAGCCAGCCGCGGTTGCGTTCGGTATCAGGGGTCTTGATCGAGTTGCAGCCGTCGAATGCGACCGTGCGCCAGTGCCGGTAGCGCACGCCTGGGGTCCGGGGCTGGGCCAGCGGGCCGGCTACCACCGCGAAGAGCGCCTTCAGCGGAGCAACCCCGAGGCGTCGGCGCAGGTCACGCAGGGCCTTCTCGGACGGATCCGGGACAGAGAGGCCGGCCAGCCCGGCTATGAGCTTGCCCCAGACTTTGGCATAGCCCAGCTGCCGGAACAGACCGAGCGCGACGAGGAAGTACCTCCCCACGCGCGTCGGCAGGGTCCGTAACCGACGCTCGACCGCTCCGAGCTCGTCGAGCACGGCGTCGACGAGCTCGACGGGCAGGTACTTGGTCAGCTCACCCAGGTGACCTGGGGCGAAGACACCATTGGCTGCGGTTGAAGCCCTTACGGGAGTGCTGGTGACAGACTGACAACGCAACGCGGCCTCGGAGAGTCGGACTGATCTTGACGGATCACGCCTCCTACCAGAGGTCCCGCTGCTCTCACCGGGACAACCGCCAGTCCCGCCAACACGCTTGACACACCCCGCTCCCGCTGAACTTCGCGGCCTTGAGCGTTTGGCCATGTTGTTCCGTTGGCCGAACACCTCCGCTCCGCACGGCATGGCCGTGACGGAAGGCCCGGTGGGCGCCTTGGACACGGCCACAGCCCAGCTCAAGGGCGGGTTCGCCGACCTCTCGTCGCACCGACAGCGCCACCCCCCGGTCCCAGCCGAGCCGGGCGAGCTCCAGCGCGGGCCTTCACGCTGCCACCCCCGCTGCTCGCCGAACCGGAGCCTCCGGCCATTCCCTCCTGGCCTACGTGCCCGAGGACATCCGCGAGATCGTTCTCGCCTGCGGCCACGAGCGGGGCCGGAACCCGCGGGCGATGGCCAAGGCGTGACGTGAAGGCAGTCGCAAGGGCTGTCAAGATCCTGCAATGTTGAGCATGACGCACTTCTCCGCCAAGTCGGCGGGGTCCACCACGGCCAGGGTCACGAGGCATGGTGGCCCTTCTCGAAGGTCACGAGGCCCCAAGGCATGGAAGGCGGCGGCCAACTGGCGCCCGTCCAAGATGTGGGCGCGGTGCACATCCACGATGTTGCCCACTACGTTCAGGGACTCTCCAACCAGATGGTTTCGGGCGGTGGGGAGGCCATGGGCAAGCACGGCGGAGTCCCTGTCGCGTGCTCTGTTGCGGGACTCCGGCGTTGCGTAAGGCAGATGCGGAAGCACGCGCTCCCCGAAGCCGTCGATCAAGCTCGCGACGTTGCGGGGCGACAAGAGGCCCGGGTCGCCGCTGTTCCCGGGCAGACGGCCGAGGCCGTTCCGGGGAAACTGCAGCCCGCCTCGGAGTGGAGGACGGGTAGGACCAAGGTGGACCCCCTGTCGCGCAGCAGGTCCGAACATCATCGTTAGTGCCAGGCTGCCGCCATGAATCGACGAGACTTCATGACTCGCGGGCTTGGCGTGGTGTCCTTCGCTGCCGTCGGTAGCTCTCTGGAGGCGTCCGGCGGTGAGGCGGTGGCCGCAGCGCAGAGCCCCTCGCTGACTTCAGCTGCCGAACCGTTCACTGTCTATCGGCCTGCTGTCGGCCGTTTGCCCGATGGGCGGCTGGAGGTCTTCGCCAAGTCCAGAAGGTCCTTGCGGGACTTCAAGCTGTGGCACAGGTGGCAGACCGCACCCAATGGGTCGTGGTCGTGCTGGGAGGAATTCGGCGATGACTTTGCCATAGAGCGGGCTCCCGTGGTCGGACAGAACTCCGATGGTCGCCTCGAGGTCTTTGCCGTCAAGAATGACAACTCGCTCTACCACCGCTGGCAGCTCCCCGGCGGAGGATGGAGTGCCTGGACAAGCCTGGGAGGTCAGACGTTCGGAACCCCCAGCGTGGCCGCGAACGCGGATGGACACCTGGAGCTCTTTGTCCTGGGCACGGACAAATACGTATGGCACCGCTGGCAGGTTTCACCTTCAGGCACTTGGAACGCGGCCTGGGAACAGTTGGGCGGCACGAGGCTCGTCAGCAACAGGCTCGATCAATCCGACATCGCAGTCGGCCGCAATGCCGACGGGCGCATCGAACTGTTCGGGCTGGGTGAGGACCGCCGCATTTACCACACGTGGCAAGTCCGACCCAACGACACCTGGATCGGGAGCTGGTACCCACTGGACGGGTTTGCCAACGGCGATCCGGAACGCATGCCCGAAGTCGCCACCAACGCCGACGGCCGCCTGGAGGTGTTCGTCGTGGATCGGAACGGCGAGCCCTGGCACAACTGGCAGAACCCCCATGACGGAGCGTGGTCCGGCTGGTACAGCCTGGGAGGCAGACTGGCCAGCGCCATCGGAGTCGGTCGCGGAGCGGGCGGTCGCCTGGAACTCTTCGCCGAATCAGCCGAGCTGATTTACGTCCCAGGAGGCCCCGCAGGCCCAAGCTTGCAGCACAGCGTTGTGCACCGCTACCAGATCCTTCCCGGTAGCTGGAACGATCAGTGGCTGCCTTTCGCGGGCAGCTCCGCGAGCAAACCCACTGTCGCGAACAACGTCGACGGACGCCTGGAGATCTTCACCGCCGGAACCAACGAGTCCGCCCCTCAGCACAAATGGGAAATGCCGGGCGGCGGCTGGAACGTTTGGCACGACTTCGACCAGCGTTGCTGAACGTCTTCGGCGCGCCCTGACAAGCCAGCAAGATCAGTGCTTCAGGTGGCGCCCGCTGCGGCCGGCGCCGTCACTCAGGCGATGGCACTGCCGGTGGTTCAACAGCTGCTGCCGCGCTGGCTGTACGAGCCGGAGCGCCCGCCGTAAGTACTCATCGTTGACGGTCCGTTACGGAGTGACCGACGACTTCTAAGCACAGCAGCCAGCTTTGATTAGTGGACGCGTTTCACGCTACAGCACCCAACGAGACGGTCGGATGTCCCGAGTTCACGGCCCTGGTGGTGTACGGCGGAGGCGTACACCACGGCGCAAAACCCTGAGGCACAGCCCCAGGACCCGCCTCGCAGCGCGTCGCCAGGTGCGCACGGGCATCGTCGCGGCCTCCCGTGCGGCCTGGTGGGTACGGAATCACTGGTTGACGACTACTTGGCTGCGGTTGGCTCCGTGGCCGGCTCCACCTGACGGGCACGGGGCATGCCGGCGCCGAGGGCGCGCTTGACAGAGTCGGCGGCTCCGGCGCGGGCGCCGGATCCGACTGTCAGGCGTCCACTTCCCCGACCCAAGCGAACTCCAGGAGGGCTTTGGGAAGATACTCAGATTCGACCTTGATCGTCATGCCTGCGTCACGAGCCATGCAGGCGATCGCGAGCGGGCCCAGTGCGACGAGGCCTTCGCCGCTCCTCGCACGGGCCTCGTTCGCGGTCCAGTACTCCTTGTGCCACGTGAGCGCCTCGGCCAAGACCTCGTTGAACCGCTCCTCATCCCGGGTCGCGTACCGGTGGAAGAGGTCGATCGGCGGGTAGAGGATCTTCAGCATCAGCTCCGGGCTGGCGATCTGAACCTGCGCGGGGTCAGTGCCCTCTGCTGCACGGACCAGGGTGTCCCACGTCCCCTGCCGCCCGAAACGGTGGTTCTGGAGGGTCTCCACCCACGAGTAGATGTACTCGTCGAACTCCGCACCGGACGCACGCAGGAAAGGCAGGGGAACCTGCGCGAGCCGGTTCATGCGCTCACCCTCCCGGCAGATCGCCGCCAGGCAGTAGGAGGTGAGCCAGTTGGCGGCGTGCAGGTACTCCTGGGACCCCGTCGTCGGCAGGTCCCTCTCCTCGTCATTGACGCCGATGCGGCACCTGACGGGCCCCTCGGTGGCCTGGCCGGCCGTGAACAGCGCGGAGCCGGTCTGCATGGCGAGGATCCAGGCCTCCCAAGTGGTGAACCGGGTCGCAATGGGGTCCGCGAGGCAGTGCCACTTGGCTGTGACCAGTGTGAGCATCAGGGCGTCGTGACGGTCGTCCTCGGACGTCCCGAGGCCCGCGAGTGCCTCCTCGGCACTCTTGATGATCGGCGCCATGGCCTCGGCCACGTTGTCAGAGATGAACGCGTGACGCGGAACGCGCGTGAGCACACATCCTCCTTCAGCTGATGTCACCGCGCACGGCGACAGGTTCCATACCGGTCGGCGGATCTCGGACCTGGACGAGCGCCTCACTGCTGCGCTACTTCCCGTAGCCTCCACAGCTCGTCCGTCTCGACCGTCTCACACACCTCGGCCGGCCCGGCCACCGGATCTCCAGGATGCACTCCGAGCTGGGCAAGTGCGGCGGCGGGAGACAACGGCCGGTCGTATACCTCCTGCAGCCGGTCCAGGCCAGCCCGGTACCCGTCGAGGTCAGGGCCTCATGGCCGATATCTACGCACTCGTACTCGTACTCGCCCTCGACGCCTCTCTCTCTCTCGGGGGGGGGGGGGGGGCCCCGGGGGCGCGGGGGGGGGCCCCCCCGCCCCCCCCGGCCCCCCCCGCGCCGGGGCGCGCGGGGGAGGGGGGCCCAGGCGGGGGGCGCGGGGGGAA
>NZ_JBIVEG010000008.1:192711-297914 GCF_044747545.1 Streptomyces sp. NPDC090077 | reverse complement strand
GCCGCGAGCGTCGCCCTCCCCACAGCCCGCGGGGGGGCCGCCCGCCCCCCCCCCCCCCCCCCCGGCCCCCCCCCCCCCCCCCCCCGGAGCCGGTGCTCGTCCTCATCCGCGACCACACGGAGCCGTACCCCGAGGAGGGCGAGTACGAGGACGCGGACGGGGAGGAAGAGTACGTACACCCGCCCTTCAAAGTGCTGGCGGAGCGCGGTCCGGTGTACCGCGTGTGCGGCGACTGCTCCGCCGACCTCACTCGCACTCCAAGGTTCTGGGCCCTCACGGCCCGCCAGGAGACCCACCCCGAGTGCCTCCCGGACGTGGAGGCCTTCCTCGCTGCCCTGACCCCGCACCTCGCCACCTCGGCGGACCGCCCGATCGGCTCCCTGCACTTCTGCTGAGGACACCGACCCGACCCCGATCACCCCGGACGCGTCGGGGGCGGTTCCGGCTGTCTTGGTGAGGGACCCAAGGGCCGCTGTCAGGTCGGGAACTCTCCGGCCCATGCGCGTTCCAGCAGGTACTTCGGCAGGTAGTCCGAGCGGACTTCGACGGGGAAACCCGCGTCGTAGGCGAAGCAGGCCATGGCCAGCGGGGCGAGCGCGACGAGACCGCTCGCTTGCAGGGCCCGGTCCTCGTCGCTCCAGTAGTCCTTGTGCCAGCGAAGCGTTTCGTTCAGTGCCCGGTTGAAGTTGTCGTGGTCCTCGCGCACCAAGCGGTGGAACAGCTCCATTGGCGGATAGAGGATCTTCGCCGTCACCTCGTGGTCGGCGATGGTGACGACCGACGGGTCGGTGCCGTCGACTGCGGCGACCAGCTTGCTGACCAGCTCGGAGTTGCCGAGCCAGTATGTCTGAAGAGTGTCCACCCATGCGTAGACGTACTCGTCGTACGGGGCCTCAGCCTCGCGGAGGAGAGAGATAGGGATCTGGCACAGGGCGGTCAGCCGCGCTTTCTCTCGGCAGACGACTGCAAGGTAGAAGGCCGCCAACCAGGCTCCCGCGTCAGCTTGACGATGAGCGCCCATCACAGTCAGGACCCGGTCCTTGTCCGCGATGCGGCAGGTTACGGACTCTTCGCCCGCGGTTGCCGCGGCGAACAGCGCGGAGCCGGTCTGCATGGCGGTGACCCAGGCCTCCCAGGTGGCGAGCTCGCCGGCCTCGGGGTCCAACAGGCAGCGCGACTTCGCCAGGGTGAGCGTCAGCCGCAGGGCGTCACCTAGATCGCTGGGGGGCTCCTCCAGGTCACCGATCAGCCGACGCGCACTTCTGGTCAGTACCGCAAGACCCTCGGCGGCATGTTCCGTAGGGAACCAGTGCCGAGAAACGGTCACAGTCACCTTATGACTCCTCGAATATCTTGAAGTACTTCAGCTCGGCTCCAGCACACCTTCCGCTGTTCTCGGCGGCAGTGACGAGCACGTATTGCAGGGTCTTGTTCTTGATGGCGATGCGGAGTTCGCCCGCGTATTCGCCGTCCTTCGGTGACGCCATCACGCGATCCTCCATATCGCTCACTACGGTGCGAACATATCCGAGCGCCCCTTGCTTCACTTGGGTTAGCGCATCCAGTGTCCCATTCCCTTGGCGCCATTTGAGCATCCCGTTGGGACCCTTGGCCTCGACAATGAGCAGATTGCCGTTCTTTGTCCGCCAAAGCTGGTCGAAGCGGCGTGATCCGTTGGGTGTTTGAGGAAGATCTGTGATCTCCTTGGCTCCTTCGAACTCCTTCAGTAGCAGCATGTGGCGTCTCGCGGCCTCCTCGCCGAGAGCTTCGCCGAGCTTGGTATTGTTTGCTACCCCACTTCCTACCCTGTCGTTGAAGGACTCCTTTGCCAGGCGGAGGGCCTCCAGCTTCTCCATGGAAGGATCTGCCTGGAACTTCGCTTGCGCGTCTGTTAGTTCCATACCGGCCCAGCGCCTGTCGGATACGTCGTCGAGATGCTGGAGGCCGGCGTCGTCCGAGACTGTGTTACGCCCTCGCTCCAATGGTTCAAGTCGAAATGCCTCGGAGTCGCCAAATGGGAGGTCGTCGGCATTCATCCATCCACCCTCCGGATTCTTGACTAGCTGCGGGATGATCTGGCCATCAACCTCCCGATAAATGCTTTGCCGACGTCTGATTTCGTTGTAATGCTTCTGACGCCAGGCGTCATCCTCGTTCACGAGTCGCACATGTTCTCTGGTGATGGCGGCCCGTTCCGCGGCGGTCCGCTCCTCGGGGGGTATCGAACGCGCCCGCTCGTATTCCGTGAGGCGACCGGAACGAGTGGTAGGAGCGAAGTCGCCACTGCGCCGATGGGGACCATTGCCGTTGCCACCCGATGCGCCGTGACCGCTCACGGATGGCGTGTCGGCGTGGCCGCCAGTCGGGGTGGCGTCCGCACCGCCGCGGCCCGTGCCTCCGCCGCCGGGTTCGGCGTGGCTGTTATGCGGCATATTGTCCGCAGTGCCGCCCGGGGTGTGGGACGCAGCCCCGCCGGAGGTGTGGGTGGCCGCGCCGCCGGGGGTGCGGGAGGTGACGTCCGTCGTGCGGGCGCCGACGCCGACCGGGACTTCCTGATACTTGGGGACTTCGGCGAGAGGGTGGTCGGGGCCCTTGGGAACGGCGGTGAGGTCCTGCTTGGGTCGGAAGTTGTGGTCCTGGATCTGCTGGGTGGTCTTGTCCAAGTACTGCGGGCGGCCGAGGGTGTCGTCGGGGAGGCGGGTGGTGGCCTCGGGATTGGGCGGGCGCGCACCTGCCGGAGTCTGTGCTTGGGGGAGGTCTTTCCAGACCACGTCGTCGGGCTTCGGGAAGGCCCCGTCGGCCTTGCCGAGGTTCGCAAAGAGCTCACCGATCTTGAGTTTGGTGAAGGTGAAGGAGCCGGCTTTGACGACGTAGGTCATGGGGTCGATGAGGCGTCCGGCTTTGCCCGCGACGCTGATGGTCTTGGCGACGGCGCCGGTTTTGGCTCCGGTGCCGACGCCGCCGGAGAAGACGGTGGTGAGGACGTTGAAGGTGACGGCGCCAGCGGCGCGGGCGGGGTTCTTGGCCCATTCATCCCAGGCAACGAGGGCTTTGCCCGTCTCCTTCATAGCGTTACGGGAGTCACGAAGCCAGGCAGGCATGGCCTTGTCGTCGGCGGTCCAGTAGGCGACGCCCATGCCCGGCTGGAGGGTGAGGGCCAGGCCGGTACCCAGCTTCGCAAGGCCCGTCCAAGCCTGGCCGGCCTTGTCCCAGCCGTCCTTGCCGACGAGAGTGCCAAGTCCACTGAGGGTGTCGCCGATGCCGTCGACGACGATGCCGTCCCAGACGAAGGACTTTACCCAGTGGTCGATCTCGTACCAGCGGTGGCTCTGATCGAACTGCGTGCCCCACGGCAGCGACTTGGAGGCGTTCAGGTCCTCCAGCCGGTACCCGTACATGTCCTTGCCGTGCGATCCGTCGTCATAGCGGAGCGGGGGTTCACCATGCAGCGCACGGAGCTTGTCGGCGCAGGTCTTCTCGGCAGCCCAGAACGCGGCGACAGCTGCACTGATCTCACTGATCAGCCGGCTGTTCTCGTCGGTCTTCTTCTTGTCGTCCTTCCAGTGCTCATCCCCGCTGATCTTGTCGCTGAAGGCGGCTGCCCTCGCCTGGAGTTCCTTCAGCCGCGCCGCGATCGGCCGCGCCTCGCTGACGTACTCGCCCAGTGCCTTCGCCGCCGCATCCATCTGGTCGGCGAAGAAGTCGCTGTCCGTGCGCACCGGCTGCGTCGTCGCGAACAGCTGGGCTGCTTCCGGCGCAGAGTAGAACGCGGACAGACCCTGGAACTCTGAGTCCACGTTGGCTCCCGCGTCGCGGAAGGTACCCGCGGCAGCCGTAATGGCAGCATAGTCATGCTCCAGTGCCTCCAGGTCACCCGTGAAAGTCGGAACCGTACAGGGGTTCACTGGCTGCTCGCCGCTCACTTCTTGACCGCCTCCAAGAAGACGACCTGCGGCGCCTTCAAAGCCTCGCGCTGGGCATTCGCCGCCTGCTCGAGGTTGCCGTTGACGTACGCCGTCGTCGCGTCCATCGCACCCTTCATCGACGCGTTCGTCCGGGCCCCGATGAACGTCAGACGCACGTTGTGGGCAGCCATCAGCTCCGCCAAAGCGGCAGCGATGGGCCCCATCCCAGTACCCTCACTGCCGCCGAAGGAGAGGGTGCCCGCGTGCTTCGCTGCGTTCGGCAGCGTTGTCTCCAGAGCCTTGCTCGCCTTCTGGAAGCCCTCCGCAGCGGTCCCGGTCTTAAGACGTCATCTCATTTGGGCTTCGTGGGTAGGCTGTGGCCATGGCGGGGATCGTTGAGCGGCTGGTGCCGGATGAGTTGTGGGAGCTGTTCCAGCGGGTGGTGCCGGAGGCGCCGTCACGGCCTCAGGGTGGCGGCCGGCGTCGGCACGGTGACCGGGAAGTACTGGCGGCGATTGTGTTCGTCGCGACCTCGGGTTGCACCTGGCAGCAGCTGCCTTCGGCGTCGTTCGGACCCTCCGGTGCGACCGCCCACCGGCGCTTCTCCGAGTGGTCGAAGGCCCGGGTATGGGCCAAGCTCCACCGCCTGGTCCTCGACGAGCTCGGTGCCCGCGGCGAGCTGGACTGGTCGCGCTGTGCGATCGACTCGGTGAACATGAGGGCCTTGAAAAGGGGGATCTGACAGGTCCGAATCCTGTCGATCGGGGCAAGTACGGATCGAAGATCCACTTGATCACCGAGCGGACCGGTCTGCCCCTGTCCGTCGGAATCTCCGGGGCGAACATGCATGACAGCCTCGGGCTCGAACCGCTCGTGCGGGGCATCCCACCGATCCGGTCCCGGCGGGGCCCCCGCCGACGTCGTCCCGGGAAGCTCCACGCGGACAAGGCCTACGACTACGCCCACCTGCGACGTTGGTTACGCGAACGTGGCATCACCCACCGGATTGCCCGCCGCGGCATCGAGTCCTCACAGCGGCTGGGCCGCCACCGCTGGACCATCGAACGCACCATGGCCTGGCTCGCCGGCTGCCGCCGTCTCCACCGCCGCTACGAACGCAAAGCCGACCACTTCCTCGCCTTCACCAGCATCGCTTGCACCCTCATCTGCTACCGAAGACTCACCAAATGAGATGACGTCTAAGCCGCTGTGCACACCAGATCGACACGTCGATGTACAGCGGCTGGGGGACGCGGTGAAGGCGACGATCGACGGGCAGGCGACGCTGTCTGGCCCCTGCACGCGCAACAGCGCCACCTTCCCCGCCGAGCCCCTCGCCCCCGTCAACAGCCGGAACACCGGCCTGCGGCGAAGGGCCAGTGCAAGACCACGTGGTACCTCACCTTCAAGAACGCAGGCTATGACTCCGCCGTTGTCGACTACTCGATGAACGAAGTGCGCTGCGACAACGCCACCGCGGGCCGGCCCGGCATCGGATGCGTCATCCCGTTGGCGGCTTCCAACCTCGTCTACACCCGCACCGCGACGCCCGAGCTCGCCGACCACGTGACCAAGGCACAGGCAAGCGGGCTGCCGTCGCGGCTGACCCGGACCGAGGATCCGAGTGTCATCGACTCCAACCGCACCAAGGCCTGCGGGTCCGCGCCGAGCGTCCCCGACAAGTCCTGTGACGAGTACCCGATCGCCACGTCGCAGCAGGGGCTGAACGCCGGAGGGACACGGCGCACCCAGCCCGGCTGCGGGTTCGCCGGCGTTCCAACAGGGACAGGACCGGTCGGCGCCAGCGTGTGCATGATCGCCACGGCGGACAACAACTCGCAGGGCGGCACGAACACGCAGTTCTTCAGGCGCGACCGCGTTCTTCAGGGCGACCCGTTCAACGTGGTCGTCCAGTAACGACGGTGCGGCCGCTGGCCCAGGCGGATGGCGTCGCCGTTGCGTGGCGGCCAAGGCGGTGATTGCCTTGCCTGGCAGCGGCTGCGCCGTACGACGTGAGGAGAGATGATGACGTACCGCCAGGCCCCAGTCTTCATCAACGAAGGCACCTTCGGGATCTTCGACAGCAGTGAGGTCCCCATCGAAAGCACGGACTGGTCCGGGAGCTTGATCGCCCCCATGTCCGCAGGGGCCATGGTGCGCACCGGGATCAACACCGGCAACGTGCAGGTGCTGGTAGAGGTGCACACAGCTGACTCGCCAGACGCCTCGGGGGAATGGGAGGAGGCCGCGACAGTGCTGGTCTGGTCCCCCACCGGCAACCTGCGGATCGAGTCAGTCGTCAGCGGACCGCAGTTGGACCTGCCGATCCTCTCAACTTCGGGCCCAGGGTGGTACGAGCTGGAAGTCAAGGCCCGCGGCCGTCGGCGGAACCCAGATGGTTCCGTCCTCGAATCCGCTGAGGCGTACCAGGTGTCCCTTCGGCCTTCCTCTGACCGGACGCCTCCAGGGCCTACCAGCACGTCTGTCCTGCCTGACTCGGACGAAGAGGCCAGACGTAGGCGGTTGCTGCAAGGATGACGGGAGCTATTCGGCGGTGTCCGGTCTCCCAGCCCAGAGAGGCGGGACACCGCCGGTGCTCGTCACGGCCGTCGAACCTGCGTCCCGGCCTACGGGGGCGTCCTGTTCGCACACTTAGTGCCGCATCAGGCAACGTTCGCCCTGCTGTGATGTGACGTGCCCTTGATCGATAGGCTTCGAGAACGTGTTCAGGTTGGTGATCCTGGAGGTGCCCTCATGGCCGTCGAGTGGGTTCGGCTCAAGCTCGACCTGGAGGCGTTCGACGATGCCCGATTCGAGCCCTACCTCCGACGATGCCAGCAGGCTGGTATCGAGTTCACGACCATGGCAGCTGTCGGCGACACGGTTGAGCATCGGCGTGCGCTTTACGACCTGAACAAGACGTGCTCGGCCGACATCCCGGAGCGGGGGGAGTTCTATACGTTCGACGAGTACCTCGCCCAGCGCATCGAGACTCCGACCTACGATCCCCAAGGTGTCGTCCTTGCCCTGGACGGTGGGTCATGGGTCGGCATGGCGACCACGTCGCTCCAACCCGAAGGGCACGCCCTCAGCGAGATGACCGGGCTGCTGGCCAGCCATCGGGGAAGGGGAATCTCGCTGGCCATGAAGCTCCTGGCCATCGGCTTCGCGCGTTCTCACGGAATGCACTGGCTGCGGACCTTCCACCACCCTGACAACGCATCGGCCATCGGCATGAACCGACGGCTCGGCTTCGTCAACGCCGAGCCACGAGTTGCAACCACGTGATGGTCCTGCACGTCAGGCGACATTCGCCCTGCGCACAACTCTCCGCAGACGCTCGTCGGTGGCGTGCTTGTTCCGCCAGATGATGTAGCGGCGGATCATGCTGCCCTGCTCCTTGTGGTCGGCGTGGTCCGTGCCGTCGAGGGTGAAGTAGCGCAGGGCCGTGAACTGGGCCTCGATGCGGTTGAGCCAGGAGCTGTTGGTCGGGGTGTAGGCCATCTCGACGTTGTTCGCCTCGGCCCAGGTGTCGACCCGCTGGCACCTTTTCGTGGTCAGGTGCGGGGAGAAGTTGTCACTGACGATCGCGATCCGGACCTCTCGCGGGTAGAGCGTGCGCAGGTAGCGGCAGAACTCAAGGAACTGTGTCCGTCTCTTGATCGGCTTGATGTGGCCGTAAAGCTTGTCCTTGCCCAGGTCGAGTGCGGCGAACAGGCGTCGTACTCCGCCGTAGCGGTTGTAGGTCGCCCGGCGCCGTCGACGGGGATCACGGTCGGGGTCCTTGTGCTTGCCTCCGCGTTCGGCCCACTGCCGGCCCTGGTGCGGCATTAGGTTGAGGGGTCCGAACTCGTCCATGCAGAAGATGACTTCGGGTTCGCCGTCTTCGGGTATGACCTCGCCGTCGGCGATCGGGTAGAGGTGCTCGACGCGGGCCTTCTTGGCCGCGTAGTCGGGGTCGCGGGAGGTCTTCCAGGTCTTCAGGCGTTGAATGCGACCAGGAAGTCCGCCAGTTTGGTCAGACTCCAGGTTGAGAAGGGCAGGTCGTGCTCGGTGGGCTTGGACTTGGCGATCTTCTTGATCTCGCGGCGTTCAGGCAGTGTGAAGGTCTTGGGCCGACCGCCCTTGTACTTCGGATACAGCGAGTCGAAGCCGTCCGTGTTGAAGTTGTGGATCACGTCTCTCATCCGGTCGGCGCTGGTGAAGGACACCTCGGCGATCTTCGCCACCGGCATGCCCTGCGCGGACAGCAGCACCATCTGGGCCCGCCGCCAGGTCACCACCGACCCGGTGCCCCGGCGAACGATCCGTAGCAGCCGCCGCCCCTCGTCATCATCGATCTCACGGACCTGCACTCGTATCGCCACTGGGACAGGGTGGCCGTCACGCGCCGCCCGGCACAGCACCCGGACGGAGCGTCACATCACAACAGGGCAAACGTTGCCTGATCCGGCACTAGGTGCGCTTTTGACGGTCTGGCCCCGGTGAACGGGAGGCCGAGATTGCGACTACGACCGGTGCCAGCCAATCATCAGGACGAGGCTGCGTGGCCTTCGGGATTAACCTAGCCTGCAAGGCATGACAGAAGCAGCTTTCCTTCGCGAGACCATCGCCGTTCCGATTGACAGGTCCATTTTTGGGCTGGACGAGGAACGCAGTGCAGAGGAGCCGGATCGCCCCTACTGGGTTGACCTTCCGATGGATGGTGAGCCAGTGCGTGTCAGCCAGTCGGCAGTTCGAGTCATGAGCACGGTAGAATCGCACGACGCTACAGTGACGATCGAGGTTCGCCGGGGACCGCAACTGGATGCGGCCCCCGGCTTTGAGCTTCTCGGCCAGTGGCATTATCGGACCGTCGGCGGCGAGATCGGCCTTTACAACATCGATGGCCCGCTATTCTCTTTCACGCTGAATCCGAAGAGCGAGTACACTCTGCGAGTTTGGCGGAAGGGGGGCGACACGGCCACGGAGAAGCATGCTGCACTTGTGGGGAATGTCTACCCAATTGAGGGCCTCGAGGAGTACATGATCGAGCTTTCAGGAGTCAGCTCTACGGATTGACCGGAGCGTTAATAATCCTCACACCGTAAGCGTCGCCATCGAGGATTCTATCCTGCCCATACCACTTTGAGAGGGCGGCGCCGGCCTTCGAGTTATCAGGCTGCGGGACATAGCGGAGCGAGAAGTTCCCGTCGCCCTTTCCGGCACCCTCCTTGGTGGACGCAAATGGAAATTCGTCGCACTGGTAGGAAGGCGCAGGCTTGGTTAGGGTAGCGCAAGCCTTGTCCTTAGAGCTTCGGTTGTCCCTCTGGATCTGTGCCGACGCCCCATTGAATCCAGGATAGTTGCGGGTCACCTTCGTGCCGATTCCGAAGTAATCGCCCGGAATGAACTTCCCTCGCCCCGGCGCCGGGCGGGGGAAGGTGGCATTCGGGCTCTTGAAGGCGGCTGCTATGTGACCGGCAACGGCCTGGACGTCTCTATCTTTGCAGTCGTACGTCAGGAAGGGGGTTATCCTGTCGAATATGGCGCCCTCCTTTCCGTAGGGGTTGAGGTAGGCCGCGGAATCCCTGCGCAGCCCACCGTCTTCCCCGTCACTCCACGGAGTTTCGCCACGGGAGCTGGAGACCTTGTGGTCGTTCTCGTACACGCAGGTGGAGATCTTGTCGATGCGGTTCGGGTCGCCGGTAGACGCTCTCTGGCCGGGCGACCAGGTCCGCCCGCTTGTCGTAGATCCTGAGGACGGCGTCGAGAAGCTGGTTCCAGGCGGAGATGTCGGACCCGAGGCGGCGGACCGCGCTGGCCGGGGCCACCGGTTTCAGGGCGCGGGCTAGGCCGAAAGACGGTGCCCGTCCGCGTAGACTTCTACCAGCTCAGCGAAGAGCCAGGCGGCGCGACGGCCCCTACGCCGCGCCGTAGGACAGCCGGAACAGCTCCACCGCTCGCTCGACGTCCTCCTCCGAGCGGAGCTGTACTTCCAGGTCGCCGGTGCCGTGATGCCCCAGCCCGGTCATGTCTCTTGTGAAGCCCGGCACGAGGTCAACCGCTGCGGGGGCGGCTTTGAGGTACACGAGGAGCTTGTCCTGCCGTGGCGTCACGCAGGCGAAGTTCCGCAGCCGCTGGTAGGCGTCGTACTGCTGGCGCCTGACCTTCTTGACGTCCTCCCCCAGCCCCAGCAGCAGCTCGTCCACCGCCGACGCCAGGTACGCGATTCCCGCAGGCGACGGCTGGGCGGGCGGGGTGCCGGCAGCACCGATCCGGCGAAGGCGCTTGGGCGCTTTGGTCCGGGTGGCGACCGAAACGGCGACGGTCTCCAGCGCGATGTGGTGTTCGCCGTACAGGCGATAGCGGACCAGGTCGATCGAGCGGCGGTGCTCGCGCACCGCGTGAAGGTCGTAGCGGGTGAAGTCGCCGGCGATGCAGATCAACCGGGGCGCGCTCCACAACACCTGCGAGGCCGCGGTCACTCCCAGACGCTCACGCACGAGCACCTCGAACTCGGTCGGGTGGTCCACCAGCCAGGCCATGTAGAACAGGCCTTGGTTGATCACGCCCGGGTCGGTCGCCCGTTTGTACTCGACGATGACCGGGGCTCCGTTTTCGTCGAGACCAAGCGAGTCGATGCGCCCGCCGTGCACCGGGCCGGTGACGTACTCGGTGGCGAGGAACCTCACCCCGAGCATGGATTCCATCGCCCCCTCGACGAGGGCCTGTACCTCTGCCTCTTCACTGGCCAATCGCGGCGCAACCTCCGTCGCGCCACCCTTCGTGCTGAACAACCTCAGCGTCGACACCCCCATCGTCGACCTCCCCCAACACAAAAGATCCCGAAGCTATTTCCGAAGGTGGCCGATCCAATAGGCCATTACCGAGCATGCCCACAGGTGTCGAAGGCCCCGGCTCCCACACGCAGCAGGAGCCGCTGCCTATCCTGGCGTGTCAACGGTGGGGAGCAGTGCCGTCGCGCGGAGCGGACCTCTGGAATCGACTCAGTCCCTGGTGAGACCGCTCCTGAGGCTCAGGTGGGCGCTGCGGGCACCGTTGACGTAGGTACCGGTCGCCGGGCTGTGCGGCAGCAGAGCAACATTCCGCAGTGCCGGTGTCCGCGCCCAGTCGGCCGGGATGCTCGTGGCGGGGTCGTCAGCGCGGAAGCCGGGGGCGCCGACGCCGATCCACTGACGGTTCACGGGCAGGGTCCTGCGCATCAGGCGACGGATCGTGCGCCGGTCACCGGGCCGGACCCGCTGCGGGAGGCGGGTGCGAGGGGTGCGGCGGGTGGGGTGGAGCCAGTGCCGGCCGTCACGGTCGGTCCAGACGGGCAGGACCCGGATGGAGGGGTCGCCGAGGCGGGTGGCCAGCAGGTCGCTGCTGAAGGTGGAGTTCGTCAGTGGGTGAAGGTTCGTGCCGGTGCGGTGCTGGCGGATCGCAACCAGGTCGGCCAGGGCCTGCTTGGCGCTGTCGTCGGCGAAGCGGCGTCGGTCGTCGGCTGCGGTGTAGAGGTCGCTGTAGATGGCGTCGACGTGGTGCTGGAGTGTCTCGGGGACGGCGATCGGCCCGGTCAGCGTGGTCAGGTGGTCGTGGGTACGGCGCAGAAGGCTGGCGTCGTACACCTTGCCCCAGTGCCGGGGCACGGTCGGCGCCCCGGCCGTGTTGACGGGGGTCAGGACGTGCAGGGTGGGGGTCTGGGCGTACGGGGGTCGGGTGCGTCCTTGGTGGCGGTGGCCGCGGCCTGCGCGTTGCGCGAGGAGCGCGAACGGCGCGAGGTCGCTGATGATCAGGTCGAAATCCACGTCGAGGGATTGTTCGGCGACCTGGGTGGTGATGACGACCAGGGGACGGCCGGGGCGCCGGCCGGTCGCCGCCGTCCACGTGCCGTCCGCAGCACGCTGGGCGGGGCGTTGCGGGCCTGTCCACCGTTCCAGGCGCCAGGTCATGCCGGTGCGCTGGTGGACGGGCATGCGGGCGTGGAGGATTCGCACCAGCGTCGCGCTCGCGTGGTAGGCGTCGAGGAGGGCTGCTTCGGTGGCGTGGGCGTCGGCGACGGTGTTGCACACGATCAGCGCCGCGCCCGGCGTGGCGGGGTTGTCGTGGAGGGGTTGGAGGATGTCGAGGATCCTGTGCGTGCGATCGGTCACCGTCGGCGCGGTAGCGGGTGTGGGGCGGGTTGGCCGGTAGGGGTGGAGGCGAACGGTCAGGCGGTGCGCGCGCGGTGACGGGTAGGGGCCACGGGTTGTCACTTCACCGGTGTCCAGGTCGGTGTATGTCCAGCCGGGGTATGTGGGGGTGAGCGTCTCCACCGGCGGCTGCCCGGCACCCTCTCGGTAGGCGTTCAGCAGGCTCGTCGCGATCGGGCTGGTGAGTGTCGCGGACAGCACCACGACCGGTACCCCCAGCTGCCCCAGCCACTCCAGCAGGGTGACGGTCAGCGCGTGCCCGTGCGCATCGTAGGCGTGCGCCTCGTCGATGATCACTGTCTTCCCCGACAGGCCCAGCCACCGCATCGCCATGTACTTGTGCGGGAGGACGGCGCGGACGGCCTGGTCCCAGGTGCCGACGGCTATCCCGGTGAGCAGTCCGCGGTGCGGGCCGCGCAGCCAGTCCGACACCAGGCCGGGGTTGTCCACGCTGGGGGTGAGGTCCTCGGGGGTGTACTCGGCGTCCAGCCACGCGAGTGCGTGCAGACGCGCGACGGGGGTGCGGCCCCGGCAGTTGTGGGCGGCGTGCCGCACGAGCCGGCGGTGCATCGCATCGGTCGTCGCCATCGTCGGCAGCAGCATCGTCATCCCCTGCGTCCCCGCCGCGCGGCCCAGCACCCGCTCCGCGAACAAGCCGATCTCGGTCTTCCCGTCGCCGGGGGCCGCGGTCACCAGCAGCATCCCCCCGCCCTCGGCCAAGTCCGGCAGCTCCTTCTCAATGCCGGCCTGCAACGGGTACGGATCGTCCAGCCCGGGGAACATCGCGCCGAACGACTTCCGGCGCCGCCAGGACGGTGGCAGCAGCTGCGCCCGGGCCGGCACGCGGACCGCAGCCCGCCGCGCCATCTCCAGATGCGCCTGCCAGTCCCCTTCCGCCCAACGGGACTTGCGGTGCTGACGCTGCCGCGCCTTCAGCCACCACGTCTGCGACGCCAGCCAGTCCGCCAGAGACACCAGCCCCGTCGTCACCGCCGCCACCGGCGCCGAAGCCCTCGCCGTCGGCCACACCGGCACCCCAAACAGCTCACCCGCCAAACGCACCATCGCCTCACGCTGATCGTCCCAACCCTGCGCACCGAGCCCAGGTGCCGCTACAAGGGGACACGTCAACGACCCGTCCTGATGGGACAGCAGCTCACCGAACCGGCCGTGGTGGCCGCCGAGGATCTGCCCCAGCTGCTCGGCAACCAGTCGCCCAGGTCGGCCCGCGAGCGGCAGACCGTGCACGCGGTGCAGCAGCTCGGGCAGCGCCAGGTGCACACCGTGGTCGTGATACGGCGTCTCCTCGTCCGTCACCGGGAACTGATCGGCCCCGGACAGCAGATCCGCATCAGGTACCTGACGCTGGAACACCGGGCTGATCTTCGCGAGATCATGCAAAAAGCCCAGCCACACCAACAGTAGCCGGGTCTCCTGCTGGGACAGACCCCAGCCCTTCGCGAGCATCTTCCGCTGCCGGCCGGACAGGTACCGCTCCCACAACACCTCCACAATCGCGGCCGTGTCAATGCCGTGACAGCCCACCGGATACGCCCGGTCGAGACCTCGCATCTTCCCCCACAGCAGGGGATGCAGACGCATCACCCGATCACTCCTCCACCTCGCAAACCAGAACAACACAGGCTCCACGTCGGCGGAGCGGAGATCCAGGCAGCCGACAACCACGGCGCCCACACTGGTGCAGCTCCGCGTGGCGGAGCGAACTACACCGACCTCTTCACCGACACCCCGTTCTGCGGTACAGCTCCGCATCGGGCGAAGCGGACCCGACGGTGCGGAGGGTGGCGCGGAAAACGGCGGCCGATACAGCTCCGCTTGGGCGAAGCGGACCCGTCGTCGTAGTTCGCGACGTGAAAGACCGGCGCAGCTCCGCGTGGGCGGAGCACCGGAATTCCCCGAAGCCTGATAACCACGCAACCCGGTCCAGCTCCGCATCGACAGAGCACTCACCCACGTGGGCCGCGGGAACCCCGCGAAGCACGCTACACCGACACGTCCAAACAGCGGATCATCTCCGTGCAGGCGAAAACGGACGGCAGGGTCTGGCGCCAGCAACCTCAAGCGCCCGTACAACTCCGTGGGGGCAGAACAAACTGGGAGCATCTGCCGGGACCGTCGGCGAAGTACGGTGCAGCTCCGCGTGGGCGGAGCGGACGCCGCGACCACGGACGAGAAGGCGCGGGGGGACGGTACAGCTCCGCGCGGGCGAAGCGGACTCCTCGCCCGCCTCGACCTCCTGGGTCAGCGAGACAGCTCCACGTGGGCGGAGCACTCGACGCCGACGTGTTGAACGACGCCCCATTATGTGGTGCAGCTCCGCGTGGGCGGAGCAGACATGTGGCCGTCGTGGTGGCGGGCGTAGAGCCGCGGTACAGCTCCGCGTGGGCGGAGCGAACCTGTACGCGGGCTGGGCGCCCGCATCGGAAGCCGGTACAGCTCCGCATGGGAGGAGCGGACCCCCTCAGGGGCACCATCGGCGGGATCGGCCGCGGTACAGCTCCGCGTGGGCGGAGCGGACTGAATGGACTGGCGCAGGCCGTCCGTGGAGGCCGATGCGGCTCCGCCCGGGCGAAGCGGGCGCGTTGATCACAAGTGACCCCAGCTGGACCGGCGAAGCATCTCAGGTACAGCTGAGCAGACCTAGCGCTGTGGAGTTCTCAAGGAGCGAAACGGACGAGCAAGTCCGTAACGGGCCACCGCCGTCGACGGAACAGCTCCGCGTGGGCGGAGCGGATGCGATCCGCACCCACGTGGTCGGGAGGGCGAGCGGTACAGCTCCGCGTGAGCGGAGCGGACGGTCTCCTCGCGGCCGGCCTGGCGGACGGGCACGGTACAGCTCCGCGTGGGCAGAGCGGACGGGGCGATGATGTCGGGGGTGGTCTTCCCCGCCGGTGCAGCTCCGCGTGGGCAGAGCGGACTCCGAGTCGGCCGGCGCCCTCCGATACGACGACGGTACATCTCCACGTGGGCGGAGCTGACGTGAGTTCCTCGTCGGTGAGCTGGTCGAGGAGCGCTACAGCTCTGCGTGGGCGGAGCGGACGCAGGCAGGGCAGGGCTGATGGTGGCCAGCACCGGTACAGCTCCGCATGGGCGCAGCAGGCGGGCCAGCCGACCCCCTCCCCTAGCCAACCGTCGGTACAACTCCGCGCGGGCGGAGCGGACATCGAGGAGGGGCCCGAGAAGAACGTCGTCAACGGTATAGCTCCGCGCGGGCGTAGCGGACCATCCAGCTCCTGCCCGTCCAGGTGGTCTTCGGACAGCTCCGCATAGGCGGAGCGGACGACATGCCCCCGTACCTCGCGAGCGGGTCCGGCGGCACAGCTCAGCGTGGGCGGAGCAGACCGGAGGCCTCGATGTCGGCGGCCCTGTGGACGCGGTACAGCTCCGCGTGGGCGGAGCAGGCAACACCGTCTCCCTCAGCCGCCGCACCGAGTTCGGTACAGCTCCGCGGGGGCGGAGCGGACTCGCCGACGATCCGGATGACCGGATCCGCCTCCGGTACAGCTCCGCGTGGGCGGAGCGGACCCGGTCTTCTTCATCGTGGATGAAGCGGCTGACGGTACGGCTCCGCGTGGGCGGAGCGGACTTCCACCCGAGCCAGCAATACGCCGCCGGGCACGGTACAGCTCCGCGTGGGCGGAGTGGACCCTTCGTGACCTGCGCAATCTTGCGGGCTTTGCCGGTTGTTTACTGCTGGTGGGGGGCAAGGGAGAGGAGGCCGAGGCCGTAAGCCTGGCCCTGGCCGATGCCGCAGGTGACGGCAGTGCGGAGGGCGTCGGGGTCGGTGATGGTCGCGATTCCGTCGAACGCGGTGGCGGTGAGGGTGATGGTGCCGGCCTCGCGGCGTGCGCTGATCTTGGGGAGGGGGGTGTCGATGACGAGGTCGAGGTGGAGGCCGCTGGTCTGCGCGGTGCGGGTCCACCAGGCGTTGATGGTGTCCGTGGTTGCGGGCAGGCGGACGCCGCGGCGTTTGGCGGTCTGGCGGGCGGCGCGGTCGAGGAAGGCGTCGCGGATCTCGGTGGCCTGGGCGTAGGTTTTGCCGGCCTTGATGGCGGCTTCGGCGCGGCGGTCGGCTTCCTGCTGAAGAAGTTGGGGGTCGCGGGTGGTGGTGACGGGGTTGGCGTGGATGCGGTAGCGGACGGTGCGGCCGGTGGTGATCCAGTCGAGGACGGGGGTGGCGTCGCGTTGGGCGGCGTCGAGGGCGTATCCGGTGGGGAGGCGGTCGGGGTGGAGGGGGGTGGTGGCCTGGATGAGGAGGGTGGCGCCGTCGGGACCGTGTTCGAGGCGGTGGAGGAGGCTGGCGTCGCGGCGGGCGGTGGGGTTGCCGTCCTCGCGGTCGATGAGGTTCATGACGGTGCGGTGCATCTCGGCCGGGTTGCGGACGTCGCGGTGGACGTCTCGTGAGGCGGGGTTGAGGCGGATGCGGGCCAGGGTCAGGCAGGTGGTGGTCATCGGGCGTTCTCCAGGGGGCGGCTACGGCCGTAGTGGTCGGCGAGCGTGGTGAGCCAGGTGGTGCCGAGGCCGCCGTTGGGTGCGGGGATGGTGCGGTGCTGTTCCCAGATTCGGCGGGGGGTCCAGGCCCGGTGGCGGCCGTGGATTGGCTGGTCGTTGTGCTGGGTGCTGGCCGGGGTGTCGGGGGTGGGTGGGGTGTCGTAGGTGAAGAGGATCTGCTGGTCTGCGGCGTCGGCCCGGTGAAGGGGGATGTGGTCGAGGTCGTCGACGGCGGTGGCGGTGCGGGCCAGGAGGATGGGTGTGTCGGGCAGGCAGGAGCGTCGTCCGAGGTAGGGGGTCCACACCGGGTGGGTGAGGGCGTGCTCGGCGGTGTCGATGACGGGGGTGGGGCCGGTGAGGGCGAGGGTGAAGGCGGCGTCGGCCAGGTAGTAGCGGGTCGAGACGATGGGTGCGTCGCGGGTGCCGCCGTCTGCGGCGGCCAGGCCGTGTACGGGGTCGTGGTTGCCGCCGACGGTGTGGAAGTCGGCCAGGAGGGTGCCGGGCCGGTCGGTGCGGATGGTGTAGCGGAGCTGGTCGAGGTCGCTGTTGTCGGCGTCGCGTTCGCGGCCGGCGCAGCAGGCGATCAGTCCGGTGAGGGCGGAGCGGGTGGGCTGGCGGTAGGTGGGGCGGACGCCTGCCTGTGCGGGGCCGCCCCAGGCCTGGAGGCCGGAGAGGTGGAGGATCAGGCCGTCGCTCATGCGCGGGCCTTGTCGATGGTGGCGAGGAGGGTGGCCACGAACTCGTCGAGGCTGTCGATGCGTTCGCCGAGGTGGGTGAAGGTCTGGTCGTCGGCGAGGGTGAGGTGGGCGTGGCCGGCGATGCGGTTGGTGCCGAGGAAGCGGTGGTGGGCACCGGCGTGGGCGTCGAGGCGGGCCATGCTGGCGGTGAGGTAGCCGCCGGTCGCGGTGGCGGGGACGGGCTCCTCGAAGGCGCCGGCGAGGTTGACGGGCCGGTCGGTGCGGACGGCTGCGTACATGAGGTGGGGCAGGGTGTGGGGGGCTGTGCCGGAGACCTTGCCGACGTTGCGGGGGGCGCACGCGGCGCGGAGGAACGCTTCGACGGTGTCGCGGGCGGTGATGTGGTCGCCGTCGAGGTTGTCGATGAGTTTGGTGACGTTGAGGGTGGAGTAGCGGTACAGGGTGGTGCTGTTGTAGCGCTGTTCGCCCATGTGGCCGACGCCGGAGGCTTCGCCGAGTTCCTTGATCATGTCGTCGACGGCGGTGAAGGAGTCGATCTGGGTGGTGATCGCGTGGGTGGACAGGGCGTGCGCGGTCTGGATGGCGGACTCGATGATGGAGCCGGGCTCGTTGACGAGCATGCGGCCGTAGGCGGCGACGATCGCGTTGCGGGTCCGCAGGATGCGCAGCACGTGCTCCTTGGTGAGGAAGCCGCCCTTGCCGCTGATCTTCTTGGCCTCGGCAGTGAGGACCTTGGTGCGGCTGGTGTCCTCGGCGGGTTCGCCGCCGTCGGTCTCGGCCTCGTCGTCCGTCGGCTTCTTCTTCGTTTCCTTGGCGAGGGCGGTGTGCGCGGCGGTGATGTGTGGGGCGAAGGCGTCGCGGTGGTGGTGGGCGAGGTCGGCGAGTTCGGTGATCGCGGCCGCGGGCAGGAACAGCAGGGCGTTGGTGCCGCCGCTGTTGGTGATGCCGAGGCCGCCGACGCCGCTGGCGAGGATCAGCATCTGCACGGCGGTCAGGGCCTCGCCGGGATCCCAGCCGCGTCCGGTGAGGTCCTTCGCGGCTTCCAGGGTGGTGGTACGGGTGCGGTAGGCCTGGACGCCGAGCATGTCCTGGGCGGCGATGCGGTGGTGGTACTTCTGGTGCTGGGATGACTCCCGGCTGCGGAGTACGCCTCCGACTAGGGCGGTTTTCGGGGATCCGTTGCGGTCGCGGTTGGTGGAGGCATACGGCGTGGACTGGAGCTGGATGACGTCCAGGTAGAGGGCGGCAGGCAGGCTCATGCTGGTCACTTGGAGGTCTCCTCGTTGCTGCGGGTGTTGTGGAAGGCGCGGGCCCAGTCCAGGCGGACCTGCGCGGACTGGTCGCGCCAGCGCAGCAGGTCGGCAAGGAGGAGGGTCCAGGTGATCGGGATGCTCGCGGAGCGCAGGCGAGCCACGACGGCGGGGATCTCCCGCAGCAGGGTGGTCTGATCCAGTTCGGCGAGGTAGCCGAGGGTCCCGGTGGCGTTGTCCTGGTTCATCACGCCGCGGTGGGCAGCGGTGGCGAAGGACCAGCCGAGGTTGTGCCAGGGCTTGAACAAGGCCGGTGCCGGCAGCGTCGTGGTCGACGACATGCGGGGGTTGGGGGCGTCGTACACGGCGTACAGGGCAGCGACCAGGAGGTGCGGCAGCTCGGCGGCCGCGGTGGCGGGCGGCCGGTAGCCGGCGGCCATGAGGTGCGTGTAGAGGGGCCAGCGGGACTGCCCGGAGTTACCGGTGGGGTGTTCGAGGTCGGCGAGGACGATGTTCAGGCCGCGCCGCATGTCGGAGCGTCCCGCCGGGGTGGCGCAGGCAGCGCGCACGACGTGCATGAAGGAACCACGGCCGTCCGCGGCCGGGCCGTCGGCGGACGCGGGTGTGGGGGTGTCGGGGGTGGTGGTCATCGGGACGCTCCTCGCAGGCTCGTCTTACGCGGCCGGGTTTCGGGCTGGGTGATGCGGCCGTCGCGAAGGGCAAGACCGATCCGCAGCCACTTGCGGTGCTCGGCGACCGGCAGGAATCCCTCGCTCGTGGCGGCCACGTCGGCGGTCACCTCGTCGTAGACGGCGAGCGTCATCCCGGTCAGCACGGCAGCTGGGTCGGTGACCGTGGCGACGGCAGTCCAGAACACCCGGTCCGCGCGGTCCCAGAACAGGGTGCGTGCCGCCTCCACCCACGGGGACTCCTTCGCCCCCGGGTCAAGCCGGCGCCACGCCGCGCGCAGCTGCCGGGCCATGTGGGCTTCGGCGTACTCGCTGTCCTGACGTCCGACCGCCACGATCCGGGCCCGCTGCGGATTCAGGGCGGGCAGGCAGGCCGCGAGGGTTTCGGGGGTGGTGGCGGTGTAGGCGATCGAATCGCCCATCTCCCGCTTGTCCTGCTCGTAGCCCACGGCCCGTACCCGGACCGGCCCGAGCGCGGTGAACGCCTCGGGGGGAAGCTGGGCGTAGACATCGATCCACGCCGGCCGGCGCATGCCAGGTGGGGCTTTCACGGACGGGTCGGTCGCGGCGATCAGCGCGTCGAAGTCCCGCAGCATGCCCCGGCGGTGCGAAGCCTGCACAGGCCCGCCCTTCTCACGGTCGAGGACGAACGGGTCCCGGGCGGCGGGCAGGTCCTCCACGGCGCCCCAGGCAACCCAGCACTGCGACACCGTGTCGCCCTCAACCTGGACCAGAACGTGGTGCGCGGCCCGCGACGTGAGCAGGCTGACCGGACCGGCCGGGACAGGCGGCGCGAGCGGATCGGCCGGGGCCTCTGCCTCCCACGGCGCGAGGTCCTGCCCGTCACCGGACGGCCATACCGACCAGGGTGGGCACGACAGCAGCGCCGAAAGGAACAGGTTCGAGCACTCGGGGAAGTACGAGACCAGCGACCGGTAGGGGCCGGCCTTCATCGACTTCGAGTTCACCGTGCCGTGCTTGCGCTGCGCGCCCATCCCGCAGGGCCCGTATCCGCGCCACAGCAGGATCCCCTCGAACGCGGTGACCAGGTCCATCGGCGTGTCCTGAGGTGTGTCGTTCCACCAGACGGCGTTGTTGCCGGAGGTCCGGTCGAAGTGGAGCTTGCCCGGTGGGCCCTGCTTCGAGCACTCCTCGGCGAGTGCGGGGTGCTGGAGGAACGGCCTGTCGGGATCCGCGAGGTCGAACACGTGCCGGCTGAAGTACGCCTCGACCTGCCCCCGGTCGAGATGGCCGGCTGCGAGGAGCACGTCGAAGCGGTCCTCCCACTCCTCTTGGCCGCCGTGGTCCAGGCCGCCAATCCGAGCGACGAGCGCGGCAACTAATCGCCGCAGCACCGCTTCCGCACCCGGGTTGACCGGCGTGTAGGCGTCCAGGAGGTGCAGTCCGGCTAACAGCGACACCAGGTCCACCGTCACCTGGCCGCCCGGCACCCCGCCGGGGAATGCTGCCGCGGTCTCGTCCGGGTCGGCATCCGTACGAACACGGACCTGGACCCTCGGCATCTGTCGAGTGATCTCACCCATGACGGTTTTACTCCTCTCTCTGAGGTCGTCAACAACCGCACACGCAGGCCTAGTTACCGATGGACGCTCTGCGCATGGAGGCGACGTTAAAGAGTTGGGTGGTAATCAACCAACCCATGGCCAGGGAAGCACAGTTCGGAGTTCGCAGATCTAACTTGTCCACGCTAAACGGAGGGTCTGACAACGGATCCACCCAAGGCCGCAGGAGCCGCATCCGGGCACGACACCCGTCGCCGCACTTCAAACGTCGACGGGTCGACGCCGCTCCCCCAGTGACGCTCTCGCGGATCGGAGAGGTCCGGACAGCAGAGCCAGTACCGGTCGGCCATCGCCGCCAACGCGCAGCGTGGACGCAGAGGCCGGCAAGGTCGGAACATCGCCTCGCGCGACGCACCTGACGAACGCCGTCAGGCGGCGGAACTGCAGACCCGATCCGCGCCGAATGCCGGAGTTCGACACTGCGTAACCAGCACCGAACCAGCACGGGACGGGCTGCGAGGTGGGATGACGTGGGGTTTTGGTCAGCACCGAACCAGCACGGGAGTCAGCACCGCCCTTCTAAAACGTGCGTAATTCTGCAAATCTGACACCATGTGGAGGGGTGCCCTCCGGGGGCGAAAATGAGCCAGCGGTGGTCGTGTGGTGCTGCGGCACACAAGCCGGCCGGTGAATGTGATGGTTCGCCACATATGACGCTGACCTGGGGACTTCTACGTTGTGGCGACACCCGACGTCCCCGCAGACACCCTGGAAGTGGTGCACATGGTCTCCCCCGCAGCGAGCAGAACGAGTCCGTCCGGCATACGCAGGATCGTCGCCGCCAGTCTCGTCGGGACCACCATCGAGTGGTACGACTTCTTCCTCTACGGTTCCGCCGCCGCCCTCGTGTTCAACACGTTGTTCTTTCCGTCCAGCGACCCCCTCGTCGGGACCCTCCTCGCGTTCCTCACCTACGCCGTCGGCTTCGCCGCGCGGCCGCTCGGCGGGGTGGTGTTCGGGCATTACGGGGACCGGATCGGGCGGAAGCGGCTGCTCGTGGTGAGTCTGCTGCTGATGGGCGGGGCCACCTTCGCGATCGGGCTGTTGCCGACGCACGCCGCCGTCGGCGGGGCCGCGCCCGTGCTGTTGACCGTGCTGCGGCTGGTGCAGGGGTTCGCGCTCGGGGGTGAGTGGGGCGGGGCGGTGCTGCTGGTCGCCGAGCACGGGGACGACCGGAGCCGGGGGTTCTGGGCTTCGTGGCCGCAGGCCGGTGCGCCCGGCGGGAACCTGCTGGCCACCGGGGTGCTGGCGCTGCTGGCCGCCGTCCAGTCCGACGAGGCGTTCCTGGCGTGGGGGTGGCGGGTGCCGTTCCTGTTGTCCGGGGTGCTGGTGGGCGTCGGGCTGTGGATACGGGTCTCGGTGTCGGAGTCGCCGGCGTTCCTGGAGGCGCGGGCCCGGGCCGAGGCCGAGGAGGCGGCGGGGGTCCGGCAGCGGCCGCCGGTGGTGGAGGTGCTGCGGTCGGGCCGGCGCGGGGTGCTCACCGCGATCGGGGTGCGCCTCGGGGAGAACGTGTCCTACTACGTGCTGACGGCCTTTCTGCTGGTGTACGTGACGGTGCACCTGCACCTGCCGAAGGGGGACGCGCTGAACGCCGTGCTGATCGGGTCGGCGGTGCACTTCGTGACGATCCCGCTGTGGGGCGCGCTGTCGGACCGGATCGGGCGGCGCGCGGTGACCCTGGTGGGGTCGGTCGGGATGGCGGGCTGGGCGTTCGCCTTCTTCGCCCTGCTGGACTCGCGCTCCTTCCCGGTGATCGCCGCCGCGGTCACCGCCGGGCTGCTGCTGCACGGGGCGATGTACGGGCCCCAGGCGGCGTTCATCTCGGAGATGTTCGACACCCGCGTCCGCTACTCGGGGGCCTCCATGGGGTCCCAGGTCGCCTCCATCATCGGCGGCGCCCTGGCCCCGATCATCGCCGTGGAGCTGCTCAAGGAGTACGGGTCCTCCGTGCCGGTCTCCGTCTACCTGTGCGCGGCCGCGCTCGTCACGACGGTGACCGCGCTCGTCGCCCGGGAGACCCGCGGCCGCAGCCTGGACCCGGCCGCCCGTACGGCGGCGCCCGTCCCCGTCAAGGGCTGACCGGGGCCCGGTGGGGTCCGCGCCCGTATGCTCACCGGCGTGACCACCGTGACGGAAGGCATACGGGAGCTGCTCGGCCTGCTGGCCCGGGGGGCTCCGGCGGAGGAGTTCGCGCGGCCCGCGGCGGCCGCGCGCGCCGCCGGGCTCTCCGGGGCCGAACTGGCCGCGCTCGACGAGGCGGCGGGGGTGGCGCTGGAGGTCCACCGCACGCTGGGCCGGTACCGCACCCGCGAGGCGGAGCTGACCGCGCTGTTCGACACCGCCGGTGACCTGGCCGCGCTGCGCGACCTGGACGCGGTGCTGCGGGCCATCACGCACCGCGCCAAGCAGCTGCTGCACACGGACGTCACGTACCTGTCGCTGATCGACGAGGCGGCGGGCGACACGTTCATGCGGGTGACGGAGGGGTCGGTGTCGGCCGCGTTCCAGCAGCTGCGCCTCGGGATGGGCGAGGGGCTGGGCGGGCTCGTCGCCCAGACCGCCCGCCCGTACGCCACCGGGGACTACCAGGGCGATCCGCGCTTCCGGCACACCGGACCCATCGACCACGCGGTCGGCGAGGAGGACCTGCACGCCATCCTCGGGGTCCCGCTGCGGCTGGGGCCGAAGGTGATCGGGGTGCTCTTCGCCGCCGACCGCAGCCCGCGCGGGTTCAGCCCGCGCGAGGTGGCGCTGCTGTCCTCGCTCGCCGACCACGCCGCGATCGCCATCGACGGGGCCCGGCTGCTGGAGGAGACCCGGCGGGCCCTGGCCGAACTGGGCGCCGCGTCCCGGACCATCCAGGAGAACAGCGACGCGCTGCGCCGGGCCGAGCGGGCGCACGACCGGCTGACGGGTCTGGTGCTGCGCGGCGGGGACGTCGCCGAGGTGGCGGCCGCGATCGGCGCGCTGCTGGAGGGAGGCACCCTGGTGCACGACGCCGACGGTGCGGAGCTGGCCCGTGCGGGGGCCGCTCCCTGCCCGCCGCCGGCCGGGGCCGTGGCGGCCTCCCGGGCCGGGGGCCGGGCCGTCGCGGAGGGCGGCACCTGGGTGTGCGCCGTACTGGCGGGGCCGGAACTCCTGGGCAGCATCACGCTGACCGGCCGGCCGGGACTGGACGAGGCGGGGCGGCGCCTGTTCGAGCGTGCGGCGACGGTCACGGCCCTGCTGCTGCTCCTGGGCCGTTCGGTGGCGCAGACCGAGGACCGGGTCCGGGGGGAGCTGCTCGGGGACCTGCTGGGGCCGTCCGCCGATCCGGGGAGCCTCGCCGTGCGGGCCCGCCGGCTGGGCGTGGACCTGGCCCGCCCACACGCCCTGTTCGTCCTGCACAGCGACACCGTGCCGCGGCCGCGCCTGCTCGCGGCCGCCGCGCACCGGGCGCGCGAGCGCCGGGGCCTGGCGGGGGTCCACCACGACCACGCCGTGCTGCTGGCCCCGTCGGAGGCCGTCGGCGAGGACGCGGCCCGGCTGGCCGCGGCCCTCGGGCGGAGCGTGGGGGCGCCGGTCACGGTGGGTGCGGCGGGGGCCGGTGACGGTCCGGGCGGGCTTCCGGAGGCGCACGCGGAGGCGTTGCGCTGCCTGTCGACGCTGCGTGCGCTGGGCCGTGCCGGCGACGGGAGCACCCTGGCCGGTCTCGGGTTCCTCGGGGTGCTGCTGGGCGACCGGGCCGACCTGTCGGGCTTCGTCCGGACCGTGCTCGGGCCGGTGCTGGACTACGACGCGCGGCGCGGGAGCGACCTCGTGGGGACGCTGCGGGTCTGGTTCGCGACGGGCATGAGCCCGGTGCGGGCGAAGGAGGCCCTGCACGTCCACGTGAACACGGTGGTGCAGCGCCTGGACCGGGTGGGCCGTCTCCTCGGCCCCGACTGGCAGTCCCCGGACCGCTGCCTGGAGCTCCAACTCGCCCTGCGCCTGCACCAGGTGTCGGCGGCCGCGGCTCCGGGGCCGGTTTCCTCCTGACCGCGGCGGCCGCCGTTTGACAGGGCCGCACCCTCAGCTCATGATTCCATTACTCATCTAGTGGATTCACTGAAAAGGGGGAGGCGGTGCGGAGCATGACCACTTCCGGCACGGCTGACGGCCGATGGGCCCTGGAGGCGCGCGGCCTGGGCAAGAGGTACCGGCGGGGCTGGGCCCTCCGGGACTGCTCCTTCCGGATACCCGCCGGCCGGGTCACCGCCCTGGTGGGGCCCAACGGAGCGGGCAAGAGCACCCTGTTGAGCCTGGCGGCCGGTCTCGCGCAGCCCTCGGCCGGCGACCTGAGCATCTTCGGGATCCCGGCGGGCTCCCGCGCCTGCATGCCGCTGTGGGCCTATCTCGCGCAGGACAAGCCGCTGTTCAAGCGGTTCACGGTGGCCCAGACCCTGCGGCTGGGCCAGGAGCTCAACCCGGCCTGGGACCAGGAGGTGGCCGAACGGATCGTCCGCGGGGGCATGGTCCCGCCGGACGCCCGCGTGGGGGACCTGTCGGGCGGCCAGCGCACCCGCGTGGCCTTCGCGCTGGCCTTCGGCAAGCGTCCCGACCTGCTGCTGCTGGACGAGCCGATGGCCGATCTGGATCCGGTGGCGCGGGACGAGATGGGGGCCCTGCTGCTGTCCGAGGCCGCCGAGCACGGGACCACCGTCGTGATGTCCTCCCACCTGCTGAGCGAGATCGAGCCGATGTGCGACTACGTCCTCGTGCTCGCCGACGGCCGGGTCCGGATGGCCGGGGAGGCCGACGAGCTGGTCCCCATGCACACCCTGGTCACCGGCGTGAGCACGGAGGCCGGGCTGCCCGCCTCCCTGTACGACCACACGGTCGTCGAGGTGCGGACCTCCGGGCGCCACTTCACCGCGCTGGTGCGCCGCCAGGGCCCGCTGGACGAGGCGTGGCAGCAGGCGGAGCCCAGCATGGAGGAAGTGCTGCTCTCCTACCTCCGCTCCCCCGGGGCGCCCGCGCTGCTCTCGCCCACCGCCGCCCCGCTGCACCGAGAGGAGTGCGCGGCATGAGCGCACCGACCGCGGGCGCGTCCCGACCCGCCACCACGCCCGCCCGCCCGCGCCGGCTGCGCGGGCTCGCCTGGCTGCTGACGCGCCAGCACCGCACCGCCGTGCTGATCTGCGCCGCCCTGACGGTCGGCGGAGCGGCCTGGATCCTCTTCGAGCGCGCCGCGATGCTGGACGCCCTGCACGCCGCCGGCTGGCCCGCCACGTCCCCCCGCGCCGTCGACCAGGCCGTGCGCGACCGGGCCGCGAACGGCCTGGAGTCCGCCGGCAGCATGCTCGCCCTCCTCCCCGTCCTGTTCGGCGTCCTGCTCGGCGCCCCGCTGGTGGCCGACGACCGGGAGCACGGGACGGCGCGGCTGATCGCCACCCAGTCCGTCCCGCGCGTCCGCTGGCTGCTGTGGAAGCTGTGCTTCGCCTTGACCCTGGCGGCGGTGCCGACGGCGGTCCTGAGCCTGCTCTACTCCTGGTGGCTGGAGTCCGTGGGCGACCTCGCCCCCGGCAACTGGCTGGCCGGCCCGGCGTTCGGGGCCACCGGCCCGGTCCTGGTGGCCTCGGCCCTGTTCTGCACCGCGCTCGGCATCACGATCGGGGCGGTGGCCGGCCGGTCGCTGACGTCCATGGTGGCGACGTTCTTCGCCTCGGGCGCCGCCCTCTTCGCGGCGGAGCTGCTCAGGGAGCGGCTCGCCACGCCCCGGACGCTGGCCTATCCGCTGAGTGCCGACCCGCCCGCCGCGCTCGAGCACGTGGTGCAGGTGGACCAGTGGGTCGGGACCGCCTCCGGCAAGCTCTACGGCTGGAGCACCTGTGTGCACGACAGCGCGCCGGAGGCCTGCCGGGCCTCGCTCGGCATCGTCAACTCGGTCTGGGAGTACTTCGGTCCCGACCAGATGGCGGGCATGCAGTGGACCGCGGCCGGGATCTTCCTTGGGCCGACCGTGCTGCTGGTGGGTGCGTTCCTGCGCTGGGCGCGGCACTCGGCGCTCTGAACCGGACCGCTCCGGCGGAGAACCGGACCACCCCGGCGGACGGCCTAGGCTGGAACGTCACCCCGGAGCCCGGAACCCCGGAACCCCGAAGGACCGAGAAGCAGCAAGGAGGCGGGCACGGTGGTCGTGTTTCGCATCGAACGCCGCAGCGGCCTGCCCGCCTACCTCCAGATCGTGCAGCAGGTGGAGCAGGCCCTGCGGATGGGGGCGCTGGCCGAGGGCGACAAGCTGCCGACGGCGGCACAGGTCGCCGCGACCACGAAGGTCAATCCCAACACCACGCTGAAGGCCTACCGGGAGCTGGAGCGCTCCGGGCTGGTCGAGGTGCGCCAGGGGTCCGGCACGTTCATCACCCGCTCGCTGGCCACCCCGCAGACGGCGCCGGAGTCGCCGCTGCGCCGGGGCCTCGGGGAGTGGATGCGCGAGGCGCGCGAGCAGGGGCTGAGCGCCCGCGACGTGTCGACGCTCTTCGGCGCGGTGTTCGGCGAGCACTACCCACCCAGCCCCTGAACCTTTCATTCGTTGCAGGATCGTGAATACGATCTTTCATATCAAGATAAAAGGCAGATCCGTGCCTACTGTTCAGAGGTACCTCGCTTGACGCGTTCTTCTACCTCTGGATCCCACGATGTCTGCTGTCGCACCGCGCCGCCGCCGCACCGCCCTCGCCCTCACCACCACCGCGACCGCCCTCGCGCTGCTCGTCTCCGGCTGCGGGTTCGCGGGCTCGGAGGGCAAGCGCATCCGGGTCGGCGTCTCGGGGGACTCCCCCGAGTGGGACGTCCTCGCCAAGGAGGCCAAGAAGCAGGGCCTCACCGTCGAGACGGTGGTCTTCGACGACTACTCGCTGCCCAACAAGGCGCTCGCCGTCGGCGACATCGAGCTCAACGCCTTCCAGCACCTGGTCTTCCTCGCCCAGTCCAACACCGAGAACAAGACCGACATCTCCCCCGTCGCCGCGACCACGGTGGTGCCCCTCGGCCTCTACTCCGGCAAGCACAAGCAGCTCGCCGACCTCCCCGACGGGGCCTCGGTCACCCTGCCCAACGACCCCGCCAACCAGGGCCGGGGACTGCGCGTCCTGGAACAGGCCAAGGTCATCGAGCTGAAGCAGGACGCCGGGCTCTTCGCCACCCCCGACGACATCACCGCCAACCCCAAGCACATCAAGATCACCCCGGTGAACGCCCAGCAGACCCCGCGCACCCTCAAGGACGCGGACGCCGCGATCATCAACGACGGGGTCGCCGAACTCGCCGGCATCGACGCCAAGACCGCCCTCTTCAAGGACGACCCGGCGAGCCCTCAGTCCGTCCCGTACCTCAACGTCATCGCCGCCCGCGCGGACCGCAAGGACGACCCGGACTACGCGAAGATCGTGGAGCTGTACGCCTCCCAGGCCGTCCAGGACGAGGTCCGCCGCACCAGCAACGGCACCGCCCACCACATCGACCTGCCCGCCCAGGAGCTCCGGGCCGAGCTGGCCCGCATCACGAAGCAGCTGGCGAAGTGAGCCCGGCAGCCTCCGCGCACCCGGCGGCGGCCCGCCGCCCGGCGGTCGAGTTCCGCTCCGTGCGCAAGGAGTTCCCGGGCGGGGCCGTCGCCGTGGACGACGTCAGCCTGACCGTGCAGGAGGGCACCGTCTTCGGGGTCGTCGGCCACAGCGGGGCCGGCAAGTCCACCCTGCTGCGCCTGGTCAACGGCCTGGAGGAACCCACCTCGGGCAGCGTCCTGGTGGACGGCCAGGACCTCGCCGTCCTCGGCGAGCGCGGGCTGCGGCCCGTACGCCGGGAGATCGGCATGGTCTTCCAGCAGTTCAACCTCTTCCGCTCCCGCACCGTCCTCGGCAACGTCCTCTACCCGCTGCGCCTGGCCGGCCTGGACCGCGCCGCCGCCCGGGCGCGCGCCGAGGAGACCCTGGAGTTCGTCGGGCTGTCCGGGCACGGCGGGCGCTACCCCGAACAGCTCTCCGGCGGGCAGCGGCAGCGGGTGGGCATCGCCCGCGCCCTCGCCACCCGCCCCAAGGTACTGCTGTGCGACGAGGCCACGTCCGCCCTCGACCCGCAGACCACCGGCGAGGTACTGGCCCTGCTCCGCCGGGTCAACCGCGAACTGGGCGTCACCATCGTCCTGATCACCCACGAGATGGAGGTCGTGCGCAGCCTCTGCGACCGGGTGGCGGTCATGGAGGACGGCCGCGTGGTGGAGAGCGGCGAGGTGTACGAGGTCTTCGCGCGCCCGCAGCACCCCACCACGGCCGCCTTCGTCCGCTCGGCGCTGCACGCCGAACCGGACGGCCCGCTCCTGGAGCGGCTGCGCGCCCGCCATCCGGGGCGGCTCGTGACGGTACCCGTCGTCGACGGCGTACCGGTCATGGAGGGCCTCTCCCCGCTGCTGCGCGAGCACGGGGTCGACTTCGCCTTCGTCCACGGCGGGGTGGGCGAGGTCCGCGGACGCCCGCTGGGCAGCGTGACCATCGAGCTGCGCGGCGAGCGGGCGGCGGTCGACGCCGTCGAAGCGGGGCTGGCCGCGTCCGGCCGCCGGAAGGCGGGTGTGCGGTGAAGGCCGACTGGAGCACCTTCTGGCCGAAGGTCCTCGACGCGACCGGCGAGACCGTCTACATGGTGCTGATCACCCTCGCGCTGTCCAGCGTGGGCGGACTGGCCGTCGGGCTCGCCCTCTACGCCACGCGCAAGGGCGGCGTCCTGCCGAACCGGGTGGTGCACGCCGTGCTCGGCACGTTCATCAACGTCATCCGGCCGATCCCGTTCATCATCGCGATCGTGGCCCTCGCGCCCGTCACCCGGGCGGTGGTCGGCACCATGATCGGCACCGATGCCGCGATCTTCCCGATGACGGTCGTGGCCACCTTCGGGATCGCCCGGATCGTGGAGTCCAACCTGCTGGCCGTGGAGCCGGGCGTGGTCGAGGCGGCCCGTTCGATGGGGGCCGGGCCGCTGCGGATCCTGCTCACGGTGCTGGTGCCGGAGGCCCTCGGGCCGCTGGTGCTCGGCCTGACCTTCATGCTCGTCGCGCTGATCGACTTCTCCGCGGTGGCGGGCACGGTCGGCGGCGGCGGGGTGGGCAACCTGGCCATGACGTACGGGTACCTGCGCTTCGATACATCCGTGATGGTGGTGACCGTACTCGTGCTGATCGTGCTGGTGCAGTCGGCCCAGTTCCTGGGCGACCGCCTCTCGCGCCGGATCCTCAGGCGCTGACCCCCTCCGGATCGAACGGCGGCGCCCCCCTGCACCCAGGGGGACGCCGCCGGCCGGTCAGTAGGTGTAGCTCAGGCCCGACTTGTACGGGGTCAGCGTCCGCTGGCTCACCACACCGCGGTACGTGTACCAGCCCCACTTCTTGCACATCGTCTGGTAGCTGAGGGTGTTGTACGCCCCCGAACCCACGCGGACGCGCGGGTAGATGACGTTGTCCCCCCAGTCCCCTTCGGCCGGGCCGCTCGAATAGGCGTCCACCCCCCAGTACACGCCGACGACGGAGCCGCCGGCCGGACAGTTCCAGCTGCCGAAGTTGACCCAGACGTTCCCTCCCGTCCAGGCACTGGCGGGAGCGGCGCTCAGGCCGACGGCCCCGAGCGCCAGCAGCGAACCCGTCAGCACCGCACGGGACTTACGCAGCAGTGATCCACGCATGTGACCTCCCCGGTCACGGCCGGGCGCCTCCGCACCCCTGCCGTGCGCAGCAGGCTGCCACACAGGTCACAGGATTGTCTGACTTTCGATCCAATCAGCCAAAAGTCGAACTATTGGATGACATAAGCCTGTTCGGACGACGGGTTCTCGCGGCCCGGCTCCCGGGGCCGCAGCGCGCCGGCGGCGAGGGCCGCGAAGGCACAGCAGGCCACCGGGAGCAGCAGGGCCGCGCCGAGCGGTACGAGGCGGGTCAGCGGGCCGATCACCGCGGGTCCGGCGAGCATGCCGAGGTAGCCGAGGCCCGCGACCCGGGCGACGTTGACCCCGGCCGCCGCCGGGTCCGCGCGGCCGGCGGCGCTGAAGAGCTGCGGGACGCAGCCGGAGAGGCCCGCGCCGAAGAGGGTCCAGCCGGCGAGGGCGGCGGGAACGGCGGGCGCGGCCACGGCCAGGGCCAGGCCGGCCGCGGCGAGGGCGGCGCCGTACCGCAGGACCGCGACGGGTCCGGTACGCGCCGCCAGGCGGTCGGCGAGGAGCCGCCCGGCGGTCATGGCGGTGGCGAAGGCCCCGTAGGCGAGGGCGGCGGTGGCGGCCGGCGCGCCGAGGGAGCCCTCCAGGTGGAGCGCGCTCCAGTCGTTGGCCACGCCCTCGCAGAGCATCAGCAGGAAGGCGAGTACGGCGAGCATCCGCACGCGCGGGGCGGCCCGGCGCTCGCGGCGCCCGGACCCCTCGCCGGCCGGTTCCGGGTCCGGTGCGGGGTCGGGTTCCAGGAGGCCGGGGGCGGCGAGGAGCGCGAGGACCAGGCCGCCGAGGGCGGCGGTCCCGAGGGTGGCGGCGGCCGGGAGGCCGAGGCCCAGGGCGGCGGCGCCGGCCAGGGCGGCGAGGGCGCCGCCGACGGAGAAGACGGCGTGGAAGGCCGACATGACGGGGCGTCCGTAGCCGCGTTCCACCTGGACGGCGTGCGCGTTCATGGCAACGTCGAGGCAGCCGTTGCCGAAGCCGAGCAGCACCAGCGCGGCGCCCAGTGCGGGTGCGCCGCCCGCCCAGGCGGGCGGTACCAGGGCGAGCGCGCAGAGGGCGGCGCCGGCGGGGACGGTCACGGGCGCGCCGAAGCGGTCGGTGAGCGGTCCGGCGACCCGCATGCCGGCGAAGGCGCCGGCGCCGAGAAGGAGCAGGAGCCAGCCGAGGAGGGCGTGGTCGGCGCCGGTGCGCTGCTGCACCACCGGGATGTGCACGATCCACAGGCCCATGAGGAAGCCGTTGAGGGCGAAGTAGGCGAAGGTGGCCCGCCGCCCCTTGCGCAGGCGTGCGGTCGGGGGCGGCCCTGGGAGTCCGGGTCCGGGTGCGATTGACGGCATGCATTCGAACATAACAAACACCAGTCATGTTCGAAACTTGCCTTTCGAACATCATTAATGTTCAATTCGGGTATGAGTGCAGACCGCCTGAGGCAGATCACCGACGCCGTCCGCGCGAGCGGCAGCCGCACCGTCACGGAGCTCGCGGAGCTCACCGGCGCCTCCGAGATGACCGTCCGCCGCGACCTGGAGGCCCTCGCCGCCCAGGGGGTGCTGGAGCGCTACCGGGGCGGGGCGCGGACCCTGCTGCTGCGCGGGGAGGAGACGCCCTTCCCGCTGCGCGCCCGCGACGGGCTGGAGACCAAGCGGCGCATCGCCGCCGAGGTCGCGGCCCTGCTGGCGGACGGCGAATCGGTGGTCCTGGACAGCGGGACCACCTGCCTGGAGGTGGCCCGCGCCCTGCACGGCCGCCGGCTCACCGTCGTACCGCTGTCCCTGCACGCCGCCAACGCCCTCGCCGACGCGCCCCGCATGACGCTGCTGCTGCCGGGCGGGGCGCCGCGCAAGGGCGAACTCGCCCTGACCGGGCCGCTGACCGAGGCCTCCCTGGCCGCCCTGCGCTTCGACACCGCCGTCATCGGCTGCTGCGGCCTGAGCGCGGAACACGGCCTGACCGCCTACGACCTGGCCGACGCCGCCGTCAAGCGCGCCGCGATCGCCTCGGCGCGCCGCGTCATCGCCGTCACCGAGTCCGCGAAGCTCTCGCACACCGCCCTCGCGCACGTGCTGCCCGCCTCCGCGCTGCACGCCGTGGTCACCGACGAGGGGGCGCCGCAGGACGAGACCGACGCCCTGGCCGCGGCCGGCGTCACCATACGGAAGGTGTGAGGCGGTGGAGGAGATCCTGCTCTTCGACCTGTTCGGCGTCATCGCCCGGCACCAGTCGCCGCAGGGCAGGGCGCGCCTGGTGGAGGCGGCCGGGGTGCCCGGGGAGGCGTTCTGGAAGGCGTACTGGGCGCTGCGGCCGGCCTACGACAGCGGGGCGGTGGACGGTCCCGCGTACTGGCGCCTGGTGGCCGGGGCGCTCGGCACCGCCTTCGGCCCGGAGCGGATCGCCGCGCTGGTGGAGGCGGACATCGCGAGCTGGAGCGCCGTGGACGCCGAGATGGTGGACCTGATCGGGGAACTGGCCGCGTCCGGGCGGCGGATCGCGCTCCTGTCGAACGTCCCGGAGGAGCTCGCCGTCCACTACGAGCGCCACCACCCCTGGCTCGCGCACTTCGAGGTGCGGGGCCTGTCCTGCCGCATCGGGTACGCCAAACCCGCGCCCGGCGCCTACGCGTGGTGCCTGCGCGCGCTGGACGCGCCGCCCGGCCGGATCCTGTTCGTCGACGACCGGCAGGAGAACGTCGACGCCGCCCGGGCCCTCGGCATCCAGGGCCACCTCTTCACCTCGGCGTCCGCGCTGCGCGAGGCCCTCTAGAGCAGCCGGGCCATGCCCACCGACGCGGGTGCGGTCTCGGCGAAGCCGTACTGCGCGTACAGGTGCCGGGCGTCCCCGTCGGCGATCAGGGACACGTACGTCCCCTGCGGCGCGCGCCGTTCCAGCTCGGCGGTGAGCTCCGCCATGATCAGTTTGCCGAGGCCCCGGCCCTGGTGGTCGGGGAGCACGCAGATGTCGACGATCTGCAGGAAGCAGCCGCCGTCGCCGATGATGCGGCCCATGCCGACGGTTTCGCCGTCGTGGCCGACCGTGACGCAGTGCCAGGAGTTGGGCAGTCCGATGGCGGAACCCTCGACGCTCTTGGCGCCGAGCCCGGTCGCGCCGCGCAGCCGGCGGTAGGTGGCGACGTCGGGGACGCCGGGGCGGATCTGGTACGCGGCGTTCGCCGTTGCGGGGGTCATCGGTGTCCTGTCCGTCAGGGGTGGAGGGGGCGCTGGTTCAGGAGGGGCGTGCGTCTTCGAGGAGCTCGGGGCCGTTGTTGCGCACGCTGTTGACCGCCGTGCTCACCGCGCGGGCCGCGAGCCGGCCTCCGGCGGGGGCGGCCAGCAGGGCGCGCAGGGCCTCGGGGTCCTGGTGCGCGGGGTCGAGCCAGGCGTCGTAGTCGGCGGGGACGAGGGCCAGCGGCATCCGGGGGTGGACGCGGCCGGCGGCGTCGGTGGCCTCGGTGGTGAGGACGGTGCAGGTCGCCCACCAGGCGGCCGGGTCGTCCGCGTCGGGGACGGACGGGTCGCGCCAGAACTCGTACAGGCCCGCCATCGCCATCACCGTGCCGTCCTCGGGGCTGATGAAGTACGGCTGCTTGTAGGCCTTCGCGGACCCGGCCGCCGGGACGGCCTCCCATTCGTAGAAGCCGTCGGCGGGCAGCAGGCAGCGGCGCTTGGCGAAGGCCCGGCGGTAGGCGGGCTTCTCCGCCACCGTCTCGACCCGGGCATTGATCATCTTCGCCGCGCCGCCCGGCCCCTTCGACCAGGACGGCACCAGGCCCCAGCGCAGCGCCCTCAGCTGCCGCTCCAGGACCCCGCTCTCCCGGTCGGCGCGTTCGAGCACCGCCCAGACCGGATCCGTCGGGGCGACGTTCCAGCTGGGCGGCAGGACGGGGCCGGGGGCGGGGGCCGGGACCTGGAACAGGCCCGACAGGTCCTCGGGACCGCGGGTGGAGACGTATCGGCCGCACATGTCACCCAGCCTGCCACGCGGCCCGGCCACGGGGCGCGGCCCCGGGGCCGGTGTGTCAGCTGTAGAGGTCGTTCAGGCCGTACTGGGGGCCGTAGTAGCGCTCCAGTTCCTCCAGCGACTGCTCCGGCTTCTCCAGGGCCTTCGAGATGCTCGCCCGGGAGGGCGCGGCCCCGGGGTCCCAGGTGTCCGTCTCCCACAGGCCGGAGCGCAGGAAGGCGCGGGAGCAGTGGAAGTAGACCTCCTCGGTCTCGACGACCAGGGCAAGCGCGGGCCGGTGGCCCTGGACGGTCATCGTGTCGAAGAACGGGGCGTCCCGCAGCAGCCGGGCCCGGCCGTTGACCCGGAGGGTGTCGCCCCGGCCGGGGACCAGGAAGAGCAGCCCGACGTGCGGGTTGGCGAGGACGTTGCGGTAGCTGTCCGCGCGGCGGTTCCCGGGGCGGTCGGGGATCACCAGGGTGGTGTCGTCGAGGACCTTGGCGAAGCCGGGCGGATCGCCCTTCGGGGAGACGTCGCAGCTGCCGTCGGCGGCGGAGGTGCCGATCAGGCAGAGCGGGGACCGGGCGATCCACTGCCGGTGGTGCTCGTGCAGGGAGCGCCGCCCCTTCCGGGCGGCCACGTCCCCCACCGGGCCGAGGAGTGCGCGCAGTTCGGCCTCGGAGGTGATCTCCACGGCTCCGGTCTGTTCCATCGTCGGTCTCCCCCGGTTCGGACCGCGGGGGTGACGGCCCACCCCCGGCTCGGCGGTCTCGTGATCACTCTACGGACCCGGTGCCGCCCCGGGTGGTGCGGGCCTCGGGCGGCACCGTCCCGGAGGGCGCGGCCGAACGGCCCGTCCGCGACGGACGGGCCGCCCGGTACCCGTCGCCGCCGCGCCCGGATGCGCCCGCGCCGGACCGGCTCCAGGGTGGAGGCATGGAGCACGCGCCGATCGTCGTCCACCGCATCTCCCCCTCGGGCGGCCGCCGGGTCACCCTGCGCATCGGGGACCACGACACGGCCCTCGGCACGGCGCACAACGACGCGGACGTGATCGAGTTCCTGCGCCGCGCGGAGGTCCCGGACCCCGGCGAGGCGGTCCTCGGCGTTGCGCCGGGGCTCGTCGAGTGGCAGGGCGACGCCCCGCACGTCTACGAGGCCGAGCCGGCGGACACCGACGTCCCCTGAGGCTCCCGCCGGGGCCTCATTCCGGCCAATGAATGACGCGTGCATGACATTTCAAGACCGCTGTGACACATTCCGTGGCGCACTCCGCACCGCCCTCGCACCACACCCCCACAAGGACGTGTCACAGAGGAGCGACATGATGCACCGTGCGAAACTCGCCGTCGCCGCACTGGCCCTCGCGGCCACGGCCGGCACCGCCACGAGCGCCGCCGCCTTCGGCACCGCCGCCGACCAGAAGGTCGACGGCGTCATCGTCGTCGCGGGCAACACCTGCACCTGGACCAACGCCCGCACCAGCGCCAATCCCCCCAGCGCCCTCACCGTCGACCGCACCAGCATCAACCGGCCCGGTGGGAACCTCGCCTGCGACGGGGGCATCACCGCCACCCTCAACAACAACCCGGCCTTCACCTTCGACTCCGCCGGGGCCTCCGCCCGTACCGACCTGATCGACATCACGGGCCAGCAGAGCTTCGTCTCCTGCCGTTACAAGGCCACCAACATCCTGTGGGACCGCGACGCGGCCACCGGGAAGTACGTCAACCGCGCCTTCACCGCCACCAAGGCCTCGGGCAGCTTCCTGTGCCCGGGGTCCGTGACCACGGCGGCCGGCGGCGCGTCCATGCTCTTCCACTGACCGGCCCGCACCCGCCGCGGCGGCACCGCCGTCCCCACCGGACGGCGGTGCCGTGCGGCTCCGCGCCACGGAAGGCACCGCGCCGCGGGACGGCACCACCACCCGATGGCCCCGACCGGGTCGCCGGGGCCGCGGCGGGGCAGCAGCATGGTGGGGAGTCCGCCCGGGTGAGGAGGCGCCGGTGATGGCCGATGCGCAGCCCGGACCGCCGTCCGGCGGCCCCGGAGCGGGAACTCCGGCGGCGGGCGGCCTGCTCGACGTGCTCGGGGTGGCCGCCGTGGTGCTGGACGCCGAGGGGCGCATCAGCCTGTGGAGCCCGCAGGCGCAGACCCTCTTCGGCTACCCGGCGGAGGAGGCCCTCGGGCAGTACGCGGCGACCCTGCTGGTGGACGAGCGGGACCGCGAGGAGGTCCTGGAGCTGTTCGCCCGGGTGATGTGGGGCCAGGGCGCGTGGGCGGGTTCCTTCCCCGTACGCCACCGGGACGGCCACAGCGTCCTCGTGGAGTTCCGCAACATGCGCCTCCAGGCCGCCAACGGCCGGCTCTACGCCCTCGGCCTGGCCTCGGAGCAGGCCACCCTGCGCCGCGTCGAACGGGATCTGGCCCTGTCCCTGCGCATGGTCGACCAGTCCCCCATCGGGCTGGCCGTCCTCGACACGGACCTGCGGTACGTCCTGGTCAACCCGGCCCTGGAACGCATCAACGGGGTGCCGTCCGAGCGGCACATCGGGCACCGGATCGCCGACATCCTGCCCTTCCTGGACGCGTCGGCGGTCGAGGCCAGCATGCGGGAGGTGATGGCGACCGGCGCTCCCCTGCTGGACCACTTCACCACCGGCCGGATCTCCCAGGACTCCGGCGAGCGGGCCTGGCTGGTGTCGATCTACCGGCTGGAGGACCAGGCCGCCCGGGTGATCGGCGTCGCGGTGTCGGTGGTCGACGTGACCGAACAGCACCGCACGGCCGTGTCGGCCGCCCACGCCCGCCGCCGCCTGGCCCTGATCGCCGACGCCTCCGTGCGCATCGGCACCACCCTCGACCTGGACATCACCGCCCGGGAACTGGCCGACGTCGCCGTCCCGGAGATCGCCGACATCGCCGCCGTGGACGTCCTCGACACCATGCTGACGGGGCCCCGGCCGGGCGAGGACGCCGACGAGCGGGCCGTGCGGTTCCGCGCGCTCGCGGTGAAGTCGGCGTACCGCAGCCCCGCCGAGGCGGCGGCCGACCCGGTCGGCGACGTGGCGTCCTACCGCCCCGAACGGCTGGTGGCCCGCTGCGCCCGCACCGCCCGGCCGGAACTCGTCCCCCACGTGCGGCCCGAGGACCTGCCCCGCATCGCCCGCGACGAGGCGGCCGCCCGGCTGCTGGCCGAGGCCGGGGTGCACTCGTACCTGGCGGTGCCGCTGATCGCCCGCGGCCAGGTCCTGGGCACCCTCGACCTCAAACGGGCCCGCAACCCGGTGCCGTTCGGCCCCGACGACGTGCTCCTCGCCTCCGAACTCGCCGCCCACGCGGCCGTGTCCATCGACAACGCCCGCTGGTACCAGCGCCAGCGGCACGCGGCCCTCGCCCTCCAGCGCCACCTGCTGCCCCGCCACCCCCCGGCGGCTCCCGGCCTGGACATCGCCTACCGGTACCAGCCCGCCGGCGCGGCCGACGAGACCGGCGGCGACTGGTTCGACGTCATCCCGCTCACCGGGGACCGGACCGCGCTGGTCGTCGGCGACGTGATGGGCAGCGGCATCAACGCCGCGGCGACCATGGGCCAGCTGCGCGCCACCGCCCGCGCGCTGGGCCGGCTCGGCCTCGACCCGGCCACGGTGCTCACCCACCTCGACGCCGCGACCGGCGACCTCGGCGAGGCCATGGCCACCTGCGTCTACGCCGTCTACGACCCCCACACCCGGCTGTGCCACATCTCCACCGCGGGACACCTGCCGCCCGTGCACCTGCGCGGCGGGCGCCCGCCCCGGCTGCTGCGGCTGCCCACGGCGGTGCCGCTGGGCGTCGGTGGCGTCCCCTTCGGCAACACCGCCGTGACCCTCGCCGAGGGCGACGAGCTGGTGCTCTACACCGACGGGCTGGTCGAGACCCGCGACCAGGACATCGACACCCGCCTGCTGACCCTGACCGACCTCCTCGCCGGCCCCCACCGCCCCATCGAGGAGACCTGCGACCTGCTGCTGTCGGCGCTGCGCCGTCCCGACACGCACGACGACGTCGCCCTCCTCGTCGCCCGCGCCCTGGGCTGAGCCCCCGGCCGCACCCTCACCCGGGCGCGGGCCGCGCGCGGATCCGGGCGGCGAGCACCGCGACGTCGTCCTCGGCGTGGCGGGCGTCGAGGCCCGCGACCACGGCGTCCACGGCCTCCTCGGCCGTCCCGCAGACCGGCAGCCGCAGGCCGGTGAGCCGGGCGAGGGAGCGGTCGATGTCCTCGCCGCGCCGCTCGACCAGCCCGTCGGTGTAGAGGACCAGGGTGTCCCCGGGGCCCAGCGGATGGGCCGCCGACTCGTACCCGCCCAGTCCCGTGCCCAGCGGCGGCCCCACCGGTACGTCGAGCAGCCGGCCGGTGCCGTCCGCCGCGAACACGGCGGGCGGCAGGTGGCCGGCGCTGGCGTACAGAGCGGTGCCCCGCGCGGGGTCGACGCGTACCAGCAGGCAGGTGGCGGCGCGCCGGGCGGCGTCCTCGGCGACCAGGGCGTCGAGCTGGCGCAGGACCCGGTGCGGGGCGAGCTCGGTGGAGGCGACCTCGCGCAGGGTGGAGCGGTAGGCGTTCATGTCCACGGCGGCGTCCAGGCCGTGCCCCATGACGTCGCCCACCACCAGCAGGGTCCGCCCGAAGTGCAGCCGGACCGTCTCGAACCAGTCCCCGCCGACCAGCGCGCTCGGCCCGACCGGTAGGTAGCGGCCCGCGACCAGCAGGTTCGGGTGGGGCCGGCCGGGGTCGGCGACCAGGGCCCGCTGCAGGTCGAGGGCGACGGACTCGGTCGCGGCGAGCCGTCTGGCGTGGCGGACGTGCAGGGCGGCGAGGCGCGCGGCGAAGTGCAGGGCGGCGGCCTCCCGGTCGGTGAACGCCCCGCCGGTGCGGACGGCGAGGACCGTGCCGTACGAGGTCCCGTGCCGGGCCAGCTCGACGGACAGGCCGTGCACCGGGGGGTCGCCGGGGCGCAGGGTCCAGCTGCGCAGCGGATGGCCCCCGTCGAGGGCGACGACGGCGGGCCGGACGGCCGGCCCCGGGGCGCGCAGCAGGGCGGTGGCCCCGGCGGCGGCCACCCGCTCGGTGCGGCCGTCGGCGGTCAGGTCGACGGCCGCCGCGTCGCACAGGGTGCGGAAGAGGAAGCCGGCCAGTTCCCGGCAGGTGGTGCGCTCGTCGTCGGTCGTGCCGATGGCCTCCAGCGCCTCCAGCGCCCCGTCCGGGTCCGGTGCGCGGCCGTCGCGGTCCGACAACGTCTCCTCCGACCGGCGGGCGGCCCCCTGCGGGCCGCCGGTCGGTCCATTCCACCAGCCCCGGAGCGGCGGGGCCGGTGGAGCGCGCCGGGCGGTCACCTGGCGGGGGTGAGCCGCTCCCAGAGGAAGGAGGCGACGAGGGCCTCGTTGAACGCCGTCTGCCGGTGGTCGGTGGCGCCGGCGTGGCCGCCGCCGATGTGCTCGTGGAAGAGGACGGGGTGGCCCAGTTCCCGCAGCCGGGCGGCCGCCTTGCGGGCGTGGCCGGGGTGGACGCGGTCGTCGCGGGTGGAGGTGAGCAGCAGCAGGGGCGGGTACGCGGGGCCGTCGGCGGTCATCCGGTGGTACGGCGAGATGTCCTCCAGGTGGGGCCGGTCGGCGGGGTCGTCGGGGTTGCCGTACTCGGCGGTCCAGCTGGCTCCGGCGAGGAGCTTGTGGAAGCGGAGCATGTCCAGCAGCGGCACGTGCGAGACGACGGCGCCGAACAGGGCGGGGTCGCGGGTGAGCATCGCGCCCATCAGGAGGCCGCCGTTGCTGCCGCCCTCGATGCCGAGCCGGGCGGGGGTGGTGATGCCGCGCGCGGTGAGGTCGCGGGCGACGGCGGCGAAGTCCTCGAAGGCCCGGACCCGGTTGGCGCCGAGGGCGGCCTGGTGCCAGGCGGGCCCGTACTCGCGGCCGCCCCGGATGCCGGCGAGGACGTACGTGCCGCCGCGGGCGAGCCAGGTCCGGCCGTTGACGGCGCTGTAGGCCGGGACCATGGAGACCTCGAAGCCGCCGTAGCCGTAGAGCAGGGTCGGGCCGGGGCCGGGCCGATCCTCGGGGCCGACGACGAAGTACGGGACCCGGGTGCCGTCGGCGGAGGCGGCGAAGTGCTGGCTCACCTGGAGCCCGGCGGTGTCGAAGAGGGCGGGGGCCTGCTTGAGGACCTCGGTGCCGGCGGTCCCGGCCTCGCCCCGGGCGAGGGTGGAGGGCTGGAGGAACCCGGTGACGCTGAGGAAGTACTCGTCGCTCTCGTCGGGGTCGGTGCCCCACGCGGAGGCGGCGGACAGCGGGGGCACGCCGTCCAGCGGTGCGCGGGTCCAGCCGTCCGGGCCGGGGGTGAGGAGTTCCAGGTGGGAGGAGACGTCGGCGCGGGTGCCGAGCAGGAGGTGGTTGCGGGTCCAGCTGTAGCCGGCGAGGGCGGTGCGCCCGTCGGGGGTGAACAGGACCTCCGCCGTGCGGCCGCCCGCCCGGAAGTCCTCGAAGCCGAAGGCGAGGAGGCTGCCGGCGGGGTGTCCCAGCCACGGGGTGCGGGGCTGGACGATCAGCCACTGCCGGTGGATCCCGGCGCGGGCGTCGTCCGGTACGTCGATCTTCTCGGGTGCCGCGGCCGGGTCCTCGGGGAGCAGGAAGAGCTCGCCGTTCCAGAAGTCGGTCTGCCGGGACACGAAGTCGCGCTCGAAGCCGGGGGTGTCGTCGTGCCAGCCGCTCGCGGACAGGTCCCCGGGGCCGGCCTCGTAGACGAGTTCGGCTTCGGCGAGGGGGGTGCCGCGGCGCCAGCGGCGGACCTGGAGGGGGTAGCCGGAGGAGGACATGGAGCCGGGGCCGAAGTCGGTGCCGATCCAGAGGTGGTCGGCGTCGATCCAGTCGACGCGGGTCTTGGCCTCGTCGACGGCGAAGCCGCCCTCGGTGAACTCCAGGGTGTGGAGGTCGAACTCGCGCACCACGCAGGCGTCGGCGCCGTCGCGGGAGAGCATGACCAGGGCGTGGCGGTACTCGGGGCCGAGGACGGTGCTGCCGGCCCAGGCCCACTTCTCGTCCTCGGCGGCGGCGAGGGCGTCGAGGTCGAGGAGGGTCTCCCAGGCGGGGTGCTCGGTGCGGTACTCCTCCAGGGTGGTGCGCCGCCAGACGCCGCGGAGCCGGTCGGCGTCCTGCCAGAAGTTGTAGAGGTGGCGGCCGCGGCGGACCACGTAGGGGATGCGCCCGTCGTCGTCGAGCACCTCGCGCACCTCGCGCTCCAGTGCCTCGAAGGCGGGGGCCGTGGTCAGCGCGGCGACGGTCTCGGCGTTGCGCTCACGGACCCAGGAGAGTGCCGCCTCCCCTTCCACGTCCTCCAGCCACAGGTAGGGGTCGTGGTCGTGCGGGCCGCCGGGGGCGGCGGGGGTCTGTTCGCTCATCCGGCGATTGTGCCGGACGCGGGCGGGCCGGCGGGGACGGTTCCGCTCCCGCCGGCCCGCGCGGCCGGTTCCCGGCCTAGGCCGCCGGGGCGTGGTGGAGGCGCTCCAGGAGGGCCAGGTCCTCGTCGGTGAGGTGCAGGGCGCCGGCGGCGACGTTGTCGGCGAGGTGGTCGGGGTTGCCGGTGCCGGGGATGGCCAGGACGTGGGGTCCGCGCCGGAGGGTCCAGGCGAGGCGGACCTGCGCGGGGCTGGCTCCGTGGGCGCGGGCGACCGTGAGCAGTTCCTCGCTCTCGGAGCCGGCGGCGCCGCCCTCGCGGCCCGCGGCGGCGATCGCGTAGAAGGAGACGAAGGCGATGCCCTGCTCCCCGCAGGAGCGGACGAAGGCGTCGTACTCGGGCCGTACTCCGATGCCGTACATGTTCTGCACGCAGACGACGGGAGCGATGGCCTGTGCCTCGGCGAGCTGTTCGGGGGTGACGTTGGAAACGCCGAGGTGACGGATGAGGCCGGCCTCGCGGAGTCCGGCGAGGACGCCGAAGCGTTCGGCGAGGGAGTCGGTGCCGAGGACGCGCAGGTTGACGACGTCGAGGTGGTCGCGGCCGAGCTGGCGCAGGTTCTCCTCGACCTGTCCGCGCAGCTGGCCGGGGCCGGCGTGGGCGGCCCATTCGCCGGCGGCGTCGCGGGTGGGGCCGACCTTGGTGGCGATGACGAGGTCGTCGGGGTAGGGGCCGCCGAGGGCGCTGTTGATGAGCTCGTTGGCGGAGCGGAGCGGGGAGAAGTAGAAGGCGGCGGTGTCGATGTGGTTGACGCCGAGTTCCACGGCGCGGCGCAGGACGGCTATCGCCCGGCTCCTGTCGCCGGACCGGGCGGCGGCCCGGAGCGCCGGGCCGTCCTGCGGGAGGCGCATGGCGCCGAAGCCGATGCGGTGGACCTCGAGGTCGCCGAGGGTCCAGGTTCCGGACGCGGCTGCGGTGATCGTCTCTGTGGGCATCCGGAGATGATCACGTGCGGGGCGGGCCCGCCGCCAGGGGGTTTGGCCGTGCCGCACGTCTCACCGCACAGTAGACAGTGTCTACAAGGTTCTGGTAGACACTGTCTATGCCCATGGAACCGGATGTACCGCTGCGCGAGCGGCTGATCGACGTCGGGGTGGAACTGGTCAGGTCCGAGGGGACCGGCTCCCTCGGCCTGCGCGAGATCGCCCGCCGTGCCGGGGTCTCCCACGGCGCGCCCCGGCGCTACTTCCCCACCCACCAGTCGCTGCTGTCGGCCATCGCCCGGCGCGGCTTCGGCGAGCTCGGCGCCCGCTTCCTCGCGGCCGGCGCCGACCGGCCCGCGCCCCGGGACCACGTACGGGCGCTCGGACGGGCGTACGTGGCCTACGCGCTGGAGCAGCCGGGCATGTTCGCCCTCATGTTCCGGCACGACCTGCTCGACAGCACCGGCCAGGAGGCCCCGGGAGGCCCCCGGCTGCGCGAGCAGACCCTCCCGCTGTTCGCGCTGCTGACCGGGCTGGTCGGCGCCTGCGGGGCGGCGGAGCCCGAGGTGTCGGCGGCCGCGCTGTGGGCGGGGCTGCACGGGGTGGCGCAGCTGTGGGGCTACGGCAGCCTGCCGCTGGTCCTCGGGGGCGGGGCGGACGGCGGGGCCGGCCCGGGTCTGGACGCGCTGGTGGACGCCGTCGTGAACGCGCACCTGGGGGCGGGTCCCGCATGAGGGAGCGGCTCGCGCTGGCGGTCAGCGCGGCCGGGGCGATGCTCGTGGCGCTCGACGGCACGGTGCTCGTCGTGGTCCAGCCGGCCCTGCGCCGCGACCTGGGGGCCGGGGTGGCCGCGGTGCAGTGGACGAGCACCGCCTACCTGCTCGCCGTCGCCGCGTTCCTGGTCGTCGCCGGACGCCTCGGGGACCGCTACGGGCACACCCGGCTGCTGCTGACGGGGGTGCTCGGCTTCGCCGCCGCGTCGGCGGGGATCGCCCTGGCGCCCGGGGTCGGCTGGGTGATCGCGCTGCGCGCCGCGCAGGGGCTGTTCGGGGCGCTGCTGCAGCCCGCGACGCTGGCCCTGCTGCGGCTGGCGTACCCGCCGGAGCGGCTGGGGCGGGCGGTGGCGGTGCGCACCGGAGCGATCGGGGCGGCCGCGGCGGCGGGGCCGCTGCTGGGCGGAGCGCTGGTCGCGCTGCTGGGCTGGCGGGCGGTGTTCCTGCTCAACGTGCCGGCCGCGCTGCTGATCGCCGGCCTCGCGCTCGCCGTACGGGTCCCCGCGCCGCGGTCGTGGGAGACCGGGCGGCTGGGGGCGACCGGTCCGGTGCTGCTCGCGGCGGCGCTGGCGGTGGCGGTGCACGCGCTGGCGGGCGTACCGGAGTACGGCTGGACGGCGGCGCCCACGCTGCTCGGGTGCGCGGCGGCGGCCGGGCTGGGGGCGCTGTTCGTACGGGGCGAGCGGCGGGCGCGGCTGCCGCTGGTGCCGGCCGCGGTGGCGCGGTCGCGGCCGGTGGCGGCGGCGGTGGCGCTGCTGCTGGCGGTGTCGGCGGGGATGTTCGGGGCGCTGTTCACGGCCACGTTCCTGCTCCAGGACGTACGGGGCCTCAGCCCGCTCGCCACCGGGGTCCGGGTGCTGCCGCTGACCGCGCTGATGGTGGCCGGGGCACCGGTCGCGGCGGCCGCGCTGCGCCGGTTCGGGGCGCGGCGGACGGCGCTGGCGGGCACGGCGCTGGTGGTGCTGGGGATCGCCGGGCTGGGCACGGGCGGCGGGGTGGCCTTCGGGGTGCTCGGGGCCGGGTTCGCGGCGGTGATGGTCACCGCCACCGGGACCGTGGTGGGCGACGCCCCCGCAGGGTACGCCGGGGTGGTGGGGGGGCTCAAGCAGACCGCGATGAACGTGGGCCCGACCCTGGGGATCGCGGTCGCCGCGGGCGCCGGGGCGGGAGCCGCGGGGTCGGGTACCGCGGGCGGGCCGCTGGGGGCCCTCGCGGCCGTGGCCGCCCTGGGCCTGGCTCCGGCCCGGCTGCTGCCGGGCCGGAGCCGGGAGCCGGCGCGGGCCGGGCAGGCGGGTCCGGCAGGGCAGGCGGGTCCGGTCCAGTAGGCGGGTCCGGTCCAGTAGGCGGGTCCGGTCCAGTAGGCGGGTCCGGCCCGGCGTGGGGGGCCGGGCCGGACCCTGTCGGGGGGTCAGGGGGTGAAGGTCCAGCGCTGGGCGGCGGCGCCGGTGCAGGCGGCCCGGGTGAGTCCGGTGCCGTTGGCGGTGCCGGAGCCCGCCGGGGCGAGGCACTGGCCGGCGCTGCGCAGGCTGCCGTCCGGGCCGGGCTGCCAGGTCTGGCCGGGGCCGGCCGCGCAGGCCCGTACGGTGACCTTCGCCGGGTCGGCGGCGTCGAGGCAGACCCCGTCCAGGCCGGTGAGGCGGCCGTCGTCCCGGAGGGTCCAGCGCTGGTTGGGGCCGCCGTGGCAGGTGTAGAGGGTGGGTGCGGTGCCCGGGGTGGTGGCGCTGTGCGGGAGGTCGAGGCAGCGCGAAGACGCCGCGTTGACGAGGGTGGCGTCGGCCGGGAGCGGTGCCGGGCGGCCGGTGAGGGTGATCTCGGCGGCACTGGTCCAGGGGCCGCGCCCGCCCGCCTCGGTCAGGGCCCGCAGCCTCAGGTAGCGGCCGGTCCGGGGGGCGAGGGGGACCGTCTTGGCGGCCGGGGTGTCGGCTAAGGTGCCGGTGGCGGCGGGACTGCCCCAGTCGGCGGTGGTGTCGGACAGGTAGACCTCGTAGCCGCCGATCCGGCCGTTGGACCCGCCGTCCTGGCGGGGCAGGTAGCCGAGGCCGTCGACGGCGTAGCGGGCGCCGAGGTCGATCCGGATCTCGTGCGGCAGGGCCGCCGGCTTGCCGGAGGACCAGGCGGTGTGCCACAAGGTGGCGGGGTCGCCGTCGAAGGCGTTGGCCGCGGCCCCGTTCTCGGCGGCGGTCTCCTGGCTGTCGGCGGACACCAGGGACCAGCCGGACTGCGGGACGGGCGTGGAGGTGACCGGGATCGCCTCGGCGGCCGGGACGGAGGTTCCGGTGGCGGTGACGCCGAACGCCCCCGTCTTCTTACCGGTCTTGACCCACAGCACGCCCGCCCGGTCGGCGGGGTCGAAGAACCAGCCGGTGGCGGCCGCGTCGTAGGCGGCCTTGTCGGCGAGGCGGGGCAGGGCGGTGCCGTCCGCCGTGAGGGCGCTGGGGGCGGAGGCCACGTGGAGGGTGAACTCGTAGCCGCGCGCGGCAGGCTGCCCGGCGTAGCTGCCCGTGGGGGCACCGACGGAGACGGTGACCGTGCCGGGGCCGGACGCCGGGGCGCTGACGTCGACGCGCTGGCGGGCGTAGGCGCCGGAGGCGTGGGCGCGGGTGCGGCCGTCGTCCTCGTACAGGCTGAAGGTGGAGGCGCCGCGCGGGTGGATGTCGTAGGTGAGGGTGTCGACGGGCTTCTCGCCGGAGTAGTTCATCTGCGGCCACATCGGCACGACCGCCCCGCCCTTGACGAACAGCGGCAGGGTGTCGAGGGGGGCCCGGTAGCCGTTCAGCCAGCCGGGGCCCGCGTACGTCTTCCCGGTCCAGTAGTCCGTCCAGGTCCCGGCGGGCAGGTAGATCCCGTCGCGGACCGAGGTGTCGGAGACGACGGGTGCGACGAGGAAGGAGTCCCCGGCCATGAACTGGCCGCTGGTGAGGTTCCCCCGGGCGACCGGGTCGTCGGGGTACTCCAGGACCATCGCGCGGGTGCTGGGCACTCCGGTCTCGTGGGCGGTGCGGCTCATGGTGTACAGGTAGGGCATCAGCCGCATCTTCAGCTGGAGGTACTTGCGGTTGATGGACAGGTAGGGCTCGGCGAACCGCCAGGGCTGCTTGTCCTGGTAGCCGGCCGACGGGTTGGTCGCGCCCCAGCCGGACATCGTCATGAAGGCGGGCGTGAAGGCCTTCCACTGGAGGTCGCGGACGTACGTCTTGGGGCTGCCGCCGAAGATGCCGTCGACGTCGCCGGAGGCGTAGTTGAGGCCGGACAGGCCCGCGCCGGCGATGGCGGGGACGTGCCAGCGCATGTCGTCCCAGGTGCCGTGGGTGTCGCCGGTCCAGACGACGGCGTTGCGCTGGGTCCCGGCCCAGCCGTCGACGGTCCACACGTAGCGGCGGGCGTCGGAGTTCTTCTCGATGCCGTCCACGGCCTGCTGGACGCCCTGGAAGGCGGTCTTGTAGCCGCCGCCGATCCAGGCCACGTCGGTCTTGACGCCCCGGCTGCCCGCGTTGCCCACCTCGTCGGCGATGGAGCCGAGCCCGGTGGAGGTCCACAGGCCGGTCTGGAACCCCTTGGCCTTCAGTGCGTCGACCGTGGACTTCAGGGGCGCGGTGTAGCCGCAGCCGTAGCCGTCGTTGGGCAGGAACCAGCCCGAGGGCATGTCGGCGGCGCGGGCGTCGGCGGCGTAGCCGGCCACGTCGGGCGTGGTCTGGTGGCGCGGCCGGCCGTGGTCGCCCTGGTAGTCGGGGTTGGAGGCGTTGAAGCAGTCGGCGTTGCCCAGTTCGAAGCCCCACATCGGCGCCATGAAGGGCTTGCCGCTGACGTCGGTGTACGCGTCGAGGACGGACTTGAGGGAGTCGCCGGTGAAGTACCAGGCGTCGAAGCGGGTCTCGTCGTGGGTGAGGGCGGTGGGCGCGTCGAAGGCGTACGAGCCCGGGGCCCAGGTGTTGCGCATGACGCCGTAGTCGTTGGTGGACATGTAGAAGGGAGCGGGGCTGGCGTTGTCGTTCTCGCGCCACTTGTTGTCGACGGCGACGGGGACGGTCTTGCCGCGCAGCGCCCATTCACCGAGCCGCAGGCCGGTGCCGTAGAACTGCTCGTCGGCGCCGCGCGCCAGGTACTGGGTGGTCTTGCCGCCGCCCCAGCTGGTGGGCCGGGTCTCCTGCCAGACGGGCGTGGTGTCGTCGGCGCGGTAGACGGAGAACTGCAGGGGCGACTTGTTGACCCGGATGGAGAGCGATCCCGTGGTGATCCGGAAGTGGGTGCCCGCGTCGGTGTAACTCGCGTTCACCGGGCCGAAGTCGGTGGTGGTGGCGAGGTCGGTGCCGGCCGGGTCGTCGGTGAAGGACCCGTCCGGGGAGAGCCAGAGGCGGAAGACGTCGGCGCGGGCGACGACCACGCGGGCCTTGGCCCCGCTGGTGGTGCTCACGGTGAAGGTGCCGCCCGACTGGGCCAGTCCGGTGACCGACCCCGCCGTGGCCGCCGGGGCGGCGGCCGCGCGGGCGGTGGCGGGCCCCGTCGCGGCGAGGCCGGCGGTCGCGAGCGCCGCGGCGAGCAGGGCCGCGAGGCGGGTCCGGTGGCGGCCGGGGCGCCCCCGGCGGCGGTGCTCGGGTGGAGGGTCGTGCCGGACGCGCCTCGAAAACGGTCGAGGGGGACTCGTCGGACTCATGGGGCAGCTCCTCGTGCGGTCCGGATCGCGGACACACCGCCTTGGCATGCACCCGGCAAGATAGCGGACTCGGGCCGCCCATTTGAAGGAACCTGCTCGAAGTCGTCTGATAGCAAGCAGATTTGAGCATGAAGAGGCCCGGACGGGAAGCCGTACCGCCGGCTTCGCCGCCCGGGCCGGGCCGCCCTCAGGCGACGGTGACGCGGATCTTGGACTGGCCGTGGCCGAGCTGCTCCCAGTCCTCCATGAAGCGGGCCTTCAGCCCGTGCCCGGCCGCGAGGTCCACGAGGGTCTGGGTGCGGTAGTAGAAGTCCTCGCGCAGGACCTGGTGTTCGGCGCCCTCGGTACGGTCGAAGGTGAAGTCGAACCAGCCGCCGGGCGCGAGGACGCGCTCCACGTGCGCGAGGCACTCGTCGATGATCCCGATCGGCGAGTGGGAGAACACGCTGTGCGCGTGGACCACGTCGAAGTGGCGCTCGGGGAGGAAGTCCAGGGTGAGGTCCTGGGTGATCGTCAGGTGCGGGAGCTTGTCCTGGAGTCCCCGCCCGGCCAGCGTCCCCTTGGCGGCGATGAGGATGTCCGGCGAGATGTCGATGCCGTAGTAGTGGCCCGTCTCCAGGTGCTCGATGAAGCGCCATCCCGCGCGCAGGTTGCCGCAGCCTATGTCGAGCATGCGGTGGCGCGGGGTGAGGCCGTGCGCCACGAGGTAGTCGAACTGCATCTTGCCGAGGGCCAGCCAGCGCTCGTGGGTCTGGCTGCCGACGGCGGCCTCCGGGTTGCGGCCGGTGTCGGAGGCCATGACGGCCCGGTAGTAGCCCACGTGGTCGGGGTGCTTGAGGCGCAGCCAGCGGTCGCGCGCGGCACGGCGTACGTACGGGGCGATGCGGGTCGGGTTGCCGAGCGCGTAGCGGACCTTGTGGCCGAGGCCGGCGCGGTTCGCGGTGAGGTTCTTCTTGGTGGCCATGAGGGGTCCCCCAGGAGTGCGGACGGAACGGGCGGGACGAGCGGAACGAGCGGGCGGAAGCGCGGACGGAGCGGACGGGCGCGGCGGTCAGGCCGTCCGGCGGCGCAGGACCAGGAGGGTCAGGCCCACGAGTGCGGCCGCGGCCCCGAGGTAGAGGGCGGTGTCGATCCACTGGAAGGTCCAGAAGTCGCCGCTGGGATAGACCTTGTGGTAGCGGCCGGTGAAACCGTGCTCGGCCATGCAGGCGCGCATCTCGTCGCCCGAGGTCTGGCAGACCTTCATGATGGAGTGCTCCCGCCCGTCGGGCGTGATGTAGCCGAACTGCCCGGTGGACCAGGCGCTGCCGACGAGCCGCTTCGGGGTGTCGCCGGGGGTGATCCGGGTCTCGGGGGCGATCCAGGCGGTGCGGAAGTACGTCACGAACACCATCGCGGTGCCGATCGCCGCCAGGGCCGCGCCCATGGCGGGCAGCACGCGGCGCACCAGCAGGCCCGCGAGGGTGCCGGCGGCGAGGCCGAACAGGGCGCAGGCGACCGGGGCCGGGCCGGTCGCGTTGTAGACCGCGGCGTCGTGCCAGTAGGGGCCGTCGAGGGTGTTGGCGATGGGCAGCCACCACCAGGCGACGAGGGCGCCGATGACGGCCGCCACGACCACGGCGACCAGGGCCGCGAGGCCGAACCGGGCCGCGAACCAGCGGCGCGGGCCCACGCCCTGGGTGAGGGCCAGCTTGAACGTGCCCGTCTCCAGTTCCCGGCCGATCAGCGGGGCGCCCCAGAACACGCCGATCAGGGCCGGTACCGCGATGCCGAGGGCGCCGAGGGCGCGGATCCCGGTGGAGTTGCCGTCCATGATCTGGAAGGTGGCGGGGCTCTCACAGCCGCCGTTCCACCCCGGACAGGGCACCCATCCGGTGGCCTCGATCAGCTCCGCCATCTCGGAGCGCCGGTACGTCACGTACGCCGCGCAGAGCACGAGCACGGCGAGCGCGGACAGGATCATCAGGCGCTGCTGGCGCCAGGCCAGCCACAGGACGCCCTTCATGCGGCGGCCTCCTTCTCGGCGGCGGCGCGGGGGGCGCGCAGGTGGGCGAGCAACAGGGTTTCCAGGGACGGGGTCTCGGCGATCCAGCGGCCGTCCCCGTCCGGCGGGGGCGTACGGACGAGCGCGGTGACCTGGCGGCCGGCGACGGCGGAGTGCACGACGCCGGCGCGGTCGATGCCGCGGGGCAGCCCGTCGGGCTCCGCCGGATCGGCCCTGCCGGTGATCCAGGTGTGCGCCGCGCAGAGCTCCTGGACGTCGCCGCTGAGCCGGGCGGACCCGTCCTTGAGGAGGACCACCCGGTCGCAGACGTCCTCCAGTTCGGCCAGGACGTGCGAGGACATCACGATGCCGGTGCCGTGCTCGGCGGCCTCGGCCATCAGCAGGGCCATCACGTCGTGCCGGGCGACCGGGTCGAGGTCGGCCAGGGGCTCGTCCAGCAGCAGCAGGTCGGCGCGCTTGCCGAGTACGAGGGCCAGCGCGACCCGGGTCCGGTTGCCGCCGGACAGCGACCCGATCCGGGCCCCGCCGTGGATGCCGGAGCCGGTGAGCAGCTGCTCGGCGGCGTCCTGGTCCCAGTGGCCGCGGTTGAGGGCGCGGCCCATGCGCAGGGTTTCGGCGACGGTGAAGCCCGTGTGCAGCGGCTTCTCCTGCGCGAGGAAGGCGGTGCGCCGGCGGGCCCGGGGGGTGCCGGGGGCCTCGCCGAAGACGCGTATCTCCCCGCTGGTCGGGCGCAGCAGGCCGGCCGCGAGCTGGAGCAGGGTGCTCTTGCCGGCGCCGTTGGGGCCGACGAGGGCCGTGACGCGGCCCGCGGGCAGCTCGACGTCGCACGCGTGCAGGGCCCGGTGGCCGCCGAACTCCCGCCCGAGCCGGGTGGCCCGTAGTGCCGGCGGGTGGGTCGGATCGCTCACGCCGTTTCCTCTCTCGACTGTCCGGGCCGTCCGGGCCCGGAGGGGTTGAAGCTCTCTTCCACGGCGGCCGCGATGAGCGCCGTGACGTCCTCCCGGTCCAGTCCCGCCTCGCGGGCCTGCGCCATCCAGCCGGCCAGGGCCAGCCGCAGCGGCGAATCGGGGGCCGCGCCGGGGTGCGAGAGGGAACGGCGGACGAAGGTCCCCGCTCCCGGGCGCGGTTCGACGAGCCCTTCGCGTTCGAGCTCCCGGTACGCCTTGAGGACGGTGTTGGGGTTGATGGCGGTGGCCGCCACCACCTCCCGGGCCGTCGGCAGCCGGTCCCCCGGCTCCAGCACGCCCAGCCGCAGGGCCTGTTTGACCTGCGTGACGAGCTGCAGATAGGTGGCGACGCCGCTGCGCCGGTCTACTCGGAACTCCATTCCTCCACCTCATTCCACTAACACGTTAGTGGAATAGTGCAGACTGGGTGAGGGATCGTCAAACCGGCGGAGTATGACCGAACCGTCACAGCCGGTCGGGGTGGGAACGCGGAGGCCAGGACGGACATCTAGGTGATCGGCGGGCCGGTGACGGCCGCGCCCACGTGACGGCGAGAACCGGCGCAGCCGGGTGTGAACAGCAAGGTGGGGCGTGGATGAAGGCGGAAACGGTGGCGGACGGCACGCGGGGCGGCCGGGGCCCGGTGGAAGACGGGGCGCGTGTGCCGGCCGGGGACGAGCCGGGCGGCCGCGCCCCGGCCGGGAGTGAACCGGGGTCCCCCGACACCGAGTCCGCCGAGGCCCTTGCCGAGCACGGGACGAGCGCACCCGCAGCCGGGCCAGCCGAACGCGAAGCGGACGCCACCGACGCCCCGGCCGGGCGCAAAACAGGCACCTCCGGAGCCGGGCCCACCGACGCCCCGGCCGGACACGGAGCGGGCACCCCGGGAGCCGGGCCCGCCGACCGCCCTGCCGGACGAGGAGCGGACGCGACCGACCCCGCGCCCGACGACACCGGCACCGGGCGCGAAACAAGCACCCCCAGGCCCAAGTCCGCCGATGCCCCGGCCGGACACGGAGCGGGCACCTCCGGGGCCGGGCGGGGAGCGAGCGCGCCCGAGGGCGAACCGACCGACGCCCGCGCCGGGCGTGACGCAGGCACCTCCGGGGCCGAGTCCGCCCATGCCCCCGCTGGGAGCAAGGCGGGCGCACCCGACGCCGAGTCGACGGCCGACACCGAACCGGCCGGGCGTGGAGCAGGCGCCTCCAGGGCCGAGTCCGCCGATGCCCCTGCCGGAAACAAGGCGGGTACGTCCGCCGGCGGGCCGGCCGACGCCCCTGCCCGGCGTGGAGCGGACGGACCCGAAGCCCGCGCCGGGCAGGAGGCGGCCGTGACCGGCGCCGGGTCGGGGACCGATGCCCGGGCCGCGCCCGGACCGGCCGGCCGTGCGCCCGGGTCCGGCGATGCCCCGGCCGCGCCGGAGGACGGCATCCCCGCCGACGGAACCGGCCCGGGATCCGCCGACGTCGGCACCCGCCCGGACGGCGGCGCCCCCTCCGACCCCCGGCTCGGGCGGGAGGTGGCCACCCCGCGCCCGCAGGACGGCGTCCCCGGCGCACGCGGGCCCCAGGCGGCGGCTTCCGCACGCCCGGAGGGCGGCCGCCCCTCCGGGGGGAAGGCCGTTGTCGGCGGCGGCTCCCGGCCGGAGCCGGAGGACGGCGGCGCCCGGGAGGGGAAGGCCGAGGTCCGCGCCGATGGCGGGGCGGACGACGACGAGCCGGCACGGGAGACGAGCGCCCCGGGCCCGAAGGGGCGCGGCCCCGCCCGGGAGAAGGCCGCCGGCTCCGAGCCGGAGGACACCGGGTCCGCCGCGGTGGAGCCCGTGGCGGGACGGCCGGAGGGGGGCGGCGACCGCCCCTCGTGGGCCCGGCCGGGCAGGGCGCCCGAACGGCCCCGCCCGTCCTGGGCGAAGGGCGAGCAGACCCCGGAACCGCGCGCGGCAGCGCAACCGCACGACCCCGAGCGGACCAGCGAGTTCGTCGCGCTCAAGGACCCCGACGCCCCCACGCCGCCGAAGCCGGCCCCCGCACCCCCGCAGCGCCCCGCGCCCGCCGTCCTGGAGCCCACCCGCGAGGCCCCGCTCCCGCCGCTGGAGCTGCTGGCCGAGCTGACCAACACCGCTCCGCCGCCGGAGACCGTACGCCGCACCCTGACGCGCCGCGTCAAGGTGTGGACGCCGATCGTCCTGCTGCTCGGCGGTGCCGTCGTGGGCGCGCAGCTGCTGCGCCCGCTCCCCGCACCGGCCTTCGTCACCACCCAGGCCTCGCACACCATCGAGGGCTCGACCGCCATCCCCTGGCCGGCCAAGGGGCAGGCGGCGGTCCGCCTGCCCGGCTCCGGGGACATCCGCACGTTCGGCGAACAGAAGCCGGTCCCGACGGCCAGCGTGGGCAAAGTGATGACGGCGTACGTGATCCTCAAGAACCACCCGCTGCGCAAGAACGAGCCCGGTCCCGCCATCGAGATCGACGCCAAGGCCGTCGCCGAGGGGAAGTCCGAGGACGAGTCCCGGATCAAGGACCTCACCCTCGGTCAGAAGTTCAGCGAGCAGGACATGCTCAAGATGATGATGATCCCGTCGGCCAACAACATCGCCCGCCAGCTGGCCCGTTGGGACAGCGGGAACGACGAGGCGGCCTTCGTCGCGAAGATGAACGCCGCCGCGAAGGAACTGGGGATGCGGGACACCGCGTACACGGACCCGAGCGGCCTGGACGCCGGGACGGTCAGTACCGCCGTCGACCAGCTCAAGCTCGCGGAGGCGGTGATGCGGGAGGAGGCGTTCCGCGACATCGTGGAGATGGCCTCGTCCCCGATCAAGGGGCGGACCGAGGGCGTCGGCAACAACAACACCCTGCTCCAGGTCCGCGGTCTGGAGGCCGTGGGCATCAAGACGGGGTCCAGCACCCCGGCGGGCGGCACCCTGATGTGGGCCGCGGAGAAGAAGGTCGGCGGCGAGAGCCCGCTGATCCTCGGCGCGATGATGGAGCAGCGCGTGGACGGGCCGGACCCCAACGCCGCGAAGAGCCTGGAGCTGGTGCTGAACAACAGCCGCAAGATCATCGAGGCCGTCCGCAAGGCGCTCGCCCCGGCCACCGTGATCCGCAAGGGGCAGCTGGTGGGCCACGTGTCCGACGGGCTCGGCGGCTCGACCCCGCTCGTGGCGACGAAGGACCTCACCGTGATCGGGGTCCCGGGGCAGCAGCTGCGGCTCTCGCTGGGCGCGGGCGCCAAGCCGCTGCCGCACGAGGCCAAGGCGGGCACGGAGGTCGGGCTGCTGACCGTGGGCGACGGGGAAGGCGCGAAGAGCGTGCCCGTCGCGGTGGGCACGGACCTGGTCGAGCCCTCGTTCGGGGCCCGGGTCATCCGCCTGTCCTGAGGCGGGAGAACGGGAGAAGCCGTGGTTGCATGACCGGATGGACATCCGGCGACGCGAACCAGACGACCTCGGCGCGTGCGAGCGCGTACTCGCCGAGGTCCACCACGGCGACGGCTACCCGGTGGACTGGCCCGAGCGGCCGCGGGACTGGCTGTCGCCGCCCGCACTGCTCGGCAGCTGGGTGGCGGAGCGGGACGGCCGCGTGGCCGGCCACGTCGCCCTGTGCCGGAGCGGGCCGGGCGACTCGGCGCCGGAGCTGTGGAGCCGGCGGACGGGGACGCCCGCGGAGTGCGTGGCCGTGGTCAGCCGGCTGTTCGTCGCGCCCGGCGCGCGCGGGCACGGCACCGGCGCCCTGCTGATGGCGCGGGCCGTGCGCGGGGCGCGGGAGCTCGGGCTGCACCCGGTGCTCGACGTGGTGTCCTCCGACGAGGCGGCCGCCGCACTGTACGAGCGGCTCGGCTGGAGCCTGCTGGCGACCGTCGAGCAGTCCTGGGGCCCCGGCCGGGTGGTCCGCGTGCACTGCTACGCCGCGCCCGTGTAGGCCCGTTACGGGTTCGCGATGACCAGCAGGGTGCGGGCGGGCGCCGCACCCCCGCCCGCCAGTACGCAGCGGTGCGGCAGGTCGCCCCGGTGGTGGGCGCTCTGGCCGGCCGTGAGCAACAGGGGTTCCTCTCCCCGCACTTCGAGGACGACCTCCCCTTCCAGGACGTAGAGGAAGTCCTCGCCGGGGTGCTCGAACCAGCCGCGCTCGCCCCGGCCGGGCTCGAAGTGGTGCTCGTAGGCCTCCATCAGCGCGCTGCGCCCGCCCGGGATGAGCACCCGGGCCACCTGCCCGGCGGCCTCGCTGACGCGGATCACCTGCGGATCGCTCTCGTGGCTGACCACGCCCGGCCGGCCCGGCGGCCGCAGGAAGGTCCCGGGGGCCACGTCGAGGGATTCGGCGATCCGGTAGATCGAACTGAGGCTGGGCGTGGCCAGTCCGCGTTCGAGCTGGCTGAGGAAGGGCTGCGAGAGGCCCGAGCGGGCGGCCAGTACGGCCATGGAGACCCGGCGTGCCGTCCGGCACTCGCGGATCGCGCGGCCGACCTCGATGGCTTCGGGTGTGGGTTCGGGGCGGGACACGCTGGTGAACGTACCCCATCGGCTCCGGGCGGCCGGGTGGGCCCGGGAGGTTTCGTACTGCTGCAACACACCGTTCATAAGCGTCGTCAATTATTGACCTCACTTATGAACGGCAGGCCGGCGACGGCCGGACAGCAGATGAGGAGTGCTCGCGTGCACCCCACCCCCTCCCCCACGGGCCGGGCCCTCGGCCGGTTCGGCCCGCCGCTCGGCGCGGCCGCCGCCGTGCTCGGGCTCTGGTCCCTGCTCGCCTGGTCGGGCGCGGTGGCGCCGGGTCTCCTGCCCACGCCGGCCGACACCCTCGCCGCGCTGGCGGACAGCGCCCGCAGCGGGGTGCTGGCCGACGACCTCGCCGCCAGCCTGGCCCGTGCGGGGCAGGGCTTCGCACTGGGGGCGGTCGTGGGCGGCGCCCTCGGCTTCGCGACCGGGTACCTGCCGCGCCTCTCGGCCGCGGTCACCCCGGTGGTCTCCTTCCTGCGGCCCATCCCCGCGATCGCGCTGGTGCCGCTGGCGACGGCCTGGTTCGGCATCGGCGAGAGCGCGAAGCGGCTGCTGATCGCGTACGCCGTGCTCCTCGCGGTTTGGCTGTACGTCCACGACGGGGTCTCGCGGGTGCCGGTCTCACACCTGAGGGCGGCCCGGTCGCTGGGCGCGCCGCTGCACCGGCGGTTCACCGAGGTGCTGCTGCCGGCCGCCGCACCGGCGCTGCTGGCGGCGCTGCGCTACGGGGCCTCGGTGGCACTGCTGGCGCTGGTCGCCGCCGAACTGGGCGGCGCGGACAGCGGGCTGGCGTACCGGCTCCAGGTGGACGGCCAGTTCCTGCGGGTGGACCGGATGTTCGCCGGGCTGCTCGTGCTCGGGCTGCTGGGCGTGGCGGCGGATCTCGCACTGGCCGCCGTCGGACGCCGCTTCGTGCACTGGAGCGCGTCATGAGCCTCGAAGTACGGCTGGAGGGGCTGACGGTGGGCTACGGCACGACGGCTCCGGTCCTGGAGCGGACGGACCTGGTGTTCCCGGCGGGGTCGTTCACCGCGCTGCTGGGACCCAGCGGCTGCGGCAAGTCCACGGTGCTGAACACGGTGGCGGGCTTCGTCCGCCCGGCTTCGGGCCGGGTGACGGCGGGTTCCGTACCGGTGGAGGGGCCGGGCCCGGAACGGGGCGTGGTCTTCCAGCACTACGCGCTCTTCCCGTGGCGCACGGCCCGGGGCAACGTCGAGTTCGCGCTGAAACGGCTCGGGCTGCCGCGGCGGGAACGGCGCGAACGGGCGCTGGCCGCGCTGGCGGAGGTCGGCCTGTCGGACGGCGCGGACAAGTACCCGGCGCAGCTGTCGGGCGGGATGCAGCAGCGCGTGGCGCTGGCCCGGGCGCTGGCGGCGGAGCCGGAAGTACTGCTGATGGACGAGCCGTTCGGGGCGCTGGACGCACTGACCCGGGGCCGGATGCAGGACCTGCTGCGGAAGCTGTGGCGGCGCAGCGGGACCACGGTGGTGTTCGTGACGCACGACATCGACGAAGCGCTGGCCCTGGCCGGGCGGGTGGTGGTGCTGGGCGCCTCCCCGGGCCGGGTCCTCGCCGACCACCCCGTCCCCCCGGGCCCCCCGGACCCGGACCTCCGCGCCCTGATAGCCCGCCACCTGACCACCCCCTGACCCGGGCCGCCCGCATTCCGGCACCCGGACCGGCCCGTACGGACCGCCTCCGGGCCCGGACCCACACGGACCGGCTCCGGGCCCCGGCGCAGCTCCCTCGTCCCCCTCCCCCCTCCCCTCCCCCGTCCCGGAAAGGACCTCCAGTCATGCCCCGTCACAGAACCGGACCCCGCGCAGTGGCCGCCGTGCTGTTCGCCGCCCTGCTGTCGCTCGGCGTCACCGGCTGCGCGCAGACCCCCGAGGGGAGCGGCCGGCGGGCCGTGACCGTGGCCGGGAGCGACCAGCTCGGCGGCGCGCCGGTGTACCTCGCGCAGGAGCGGGGGCTCTGGGCCGAGGAGGGCCTCGACGCCACCGTGACCACCCTGTCCACCGGGCGGGACGCGCTGAACGCCGTCCTCGGCGGGCAGGCGCAGTTCGGGGTCGTGGGCGACCTGCCCGCCGTGACGGCCGCGCTCGGCGGGCGGGACGTGCGGATCGTCGCCGACCTGTCGCGGTTCTCCGACTGGCGCCTGCTCACCCGTACCGACCGCGGCATCACCGGCTTCGCCGCGCTCAAGGGCCGCAAGGTCGGGGTCCCGCAGGGCACCAACGTCGAGTACGCCCTGAGCCGGATGCTCGCCTCGGAGCGGCTGACCCCGGCCGACGTGACCGTGGTCAACCTGGCCCCGAACCAGGTCGCGGCGGCACTCGCCCGCGGCGACGTCGACGCCGGGGTCACCTTCCCCAGCTTCTACGACGCCGCCCGCACCGCCCTGGCCGACCGCTACGCCGAGGTTCCCTTCTCCGGCTACACCGCCCGAACCCTGCTCGTCTCGGGCCCCTCCGCCGACGACGCCGCGGCCACCGCCGTCCTGCGTACGGTGCTCCGGGCGCAGCGGGCCGCCGGGGCCGACCCGGCCGCCGCGCGGGCGGCCGTCGTCGCCCAGTCCAAGGGCGCGCTCCAGGCCGGCTACGTCGACGCCTTCCACCCGCGCTACACGTACGGCGCGAGCCTGACCCCCGAGCTGGTCGCCCAGCTGGCCGACGAGGCCGCCTGGGCCAAGGCCGCCCAGAACCTGCCCGGCTCCGCCGACCCGCAGGCGCTGCGCGAACGGCTGCGCCCCGCACCCCTGGCGGCGGCCGACCCGGCCGCCGTCACCCTCCCCTGACCCTCCACACCCTCCACCGACCTCCACCAGGAAGCAGGTACGCACACCATGACCGTCGACCAGAACACCCTCCGCCGCCGCGGCACCGGACTGCGCGCGCACGACCCCGAGCGCAGCTACGGCGGCTACACCCTCTACACCCCCATCACCAGCGAGGGCACGATCCACCTCGTCGACATCGAGGGCAAGCCGGTCCACACCTGGAACTCGCCCCACCCGCCGGGCCGCCAGGCCCGGCTCCTCCCGAACGGCAACCTCTTCTACGCGGCGAAGGACACCTCGGGCCCGACCCTCTTCCCGATCTGGGACGTCTACCACGGCGGCATCTTCCAGGAGCTGGCCCCGGACTCCACGGTGCTGCGCGAGGCCCGGCACCCCTTCCACCACCACGACGCCTCGATCCTGCGCAACGGCAACCTGCTCATCACCGGCGTGGAGCCGCTGTCGGCGGCGGACGCCGCCCGGATCCGCGGCGGGATCCCCGGTTCGGAGGCCCCGGGCGGGGTGATCTACGGGGACGTGGTGTACGAACTGACCTGGGAGGGCAAGGTGCTGTGGCGCTGGGCGGCCATCGAGCACCTGGACCCCGAGGAGGTGCCGCTGAACCCGCACTTCGCCCGGGAGCACTGGCCGATGGCCAACACGGTCAACGAACTGGCCGACGGCGGCATCGTGGTGGGCTTCCGCAGCGCCTCGACCACGGTGGCCGTGGACCGCGCCGACGGCTCCGTCCGCTGGCGGATCGGCCCCGACGTGCTGGCCCAGCAGCACTACCCGCACGAACTGCCGGGCGGCACCGTCCTGGTCTTCGACAACGGGACCTACCGGGACACCACCTCGGTGCCGTACTCGCGGGTGCTGGAACTGGATCCGGTCAGCGGCACGGAGGTCTGGTCGTACGAGGACAACCCGCCGCAGAACTTCTTCAGCCCCTACATGTCCAGCGCGCAGCGCCTGCCGAACGGGAACACGTTCATCGCGGAGGGTTCCTTCGGGCGCCTCTTCGAGGTGACCCCGGACGGGGACGTGGTCTGGGAGTTCATCGTCCCGGAGTTCGGCTCGTTCAGCCGGGGCACGGGCCTGGAGTCCTCGCGCGGCGCCCAGAACTCGGTGTTCCGCGCCTACCGGCACGCCGCGGACGAGATCCCCTGGCTCTGACGGCCCTCCCCCTCGCCCCGCCCATCGGACGGCCCCATTCCGGCAGCTGGTTTCGGCCACGCGGCCGGACGCGATGGCCGGACGGTACCCGATGGGTGGGGCCGGGGGCCCCGAGGGGTGGCCGGAAGGCGACCATGCCCGGATGAACGGGGGCTTACGGGCTGGTAACTTGCGCGAGTTGATCTAGGCCGGGGACCGGTTTCACCATGCCGCCCGGCCCGAGCCACCCCCCAGCACCAAGGAACCACATTGGCACGCACCGTCCGCACGACGGCCCTCTCGCTCACCCTCTCCTTCGCCCTGCTCCCCGCCGCGCCGGCGTTCGCCGACTCGCCGACCCCGCACCTGGACTCGATCGAGCAGACCCTGCGCCAGGTCTCCCCCGGTCTCGAGGGCTCGGTCTGGGAGCGCACGGCCGGCAACACCCTCGGCGCCTCCGCCCCCGGCGGCTCCGACTGGCTGCTCCAGACCCCCGGCTGCTGGGGCGACCCGTCCTGCACCGACCGTCCGGGCTCGCGCCGGCTGCTGGAGAAGACCCGGCAGGACATCGCCAAGGCCCGGCAGACCGTGGACATATCCACCCTCGCGCCCTTCCCCAACGGCGGGTTCCAGGACGCGATCGTGGCCGGCCTCAAGGAGGCCGTACAGAAGGGCAACAAGCTCCAGGTCCGCATCCTGGTGGGCGCCGCGCCGATCTACCACGCCAACGTGATCCCGTCCTCGTACCGTGACGAGCTGGTGGCCAAGCTGGGCCCGGACGCCGCGAACGTCACGCTCAACGTGGCCTCGATGACCACCTCGAAGACCGGCTTCTCCTGGAACCACTCCAAGCTGGTGGTGGTGGACGGCGGCACGGTGATCACCGGCGGCATCAACAGCTGGAAGGACGACTACCTCGACACCGCGCACCCGGTGAACGACGTCGACCTCGCGCTGGCCGGTCCCGCGGCGGGCTCGGCCGGCCGCTACCTCGACACCCTGTGGGACTGGACCTGCCGCAACAAGACCAGCTGGAGCAGCGTCTGGTTCGCCTCCTCCAACAACGCCGGGTGCATGCCCACCCTGCCCCGCCCGGCCGCCCCGGCCGGCGGCGACGTCCCCGCCATCGCGGTCGGCGGCCTCGGCATCGGCATCCGCCAGAGCGACCCGACGTCGGCGTTCAAGCCGGTCCTGCCGACGGCCCCCGACACCAAGTGCGGCATCGGCGTGGCCGACCGGACCAACGCCGACCGGGACTACGACACGGTCAACCCGGAGGAGAGCGCGCTGCGCGCGCTCGTAGCCAGCGCCAACAGCCACATCGAGATCTCCCAGCAGGACGTGCACGCGACCTGCCCGCCGCTGCCCCGCTACGACGTCCGGCTCTACGACACCCTCGCCGCGAAGCTGGCGGCCGGCGTGAAGGTCCGCATCGTCGTCAGCGACCCGGCGAACCGCGGCGCGGTCGGCAGCGACGGCTACTCGCAGATCAAGTCGCTGAACGAGGTGAGCGACGCGCTGCGCGGCCGCCTGACGGCCCTGACCGGCGACGAGCGCACGTCCAAGGCCGCGATGTGCCAGAACCTCCAGCTGGCGACCTTCCGCGCCTCGGACAGGGCGACGTGGGCGGACGGCAAGCCGTACGCCCAGCACCACAAGCTGGTCTCGGTGGACGACTCCGCCTTCTACATCGGCTCGAAGAACCTGTACCCGTCCTGGCTCCAGGACTTCGGCTACGTCGTCGAGAGCCCGGCCGCCGCGAACCAGCTGAAGGACTCCCTGCTGGCTCCGCAGTGGAAGTACTCGCAGGCGACCGCGACGTACGACTACGCGCGCGGCCTCTGCCAGGCCTGACGGCCGGCGGCCCGGCCGCCGGGCGGCCGCGCCCCGCTCCGGGTCAGCGCCTGCGCTGACCCGGGGTGGACGCCAGCAGCAGCGCCTCGGAGACGAGGCGGGCGCCCCGGGAGAGGCGGCCGAGCTGTTCGAGCTCGATGGCGTACATCCTGATCGTGTTCTCGATGACCGACTCGGCGACGCCCATCGTCGGCAGCTCGGCCCGGCTGGTGTGCAGGGCGACGCGGACCGCGCGCATCTCGTGCTGGAGCTGGAGCTGGACGTGCCGGGCGAGCAGGGCGTGGTGACGGGTCAGCGTGAGGTAGCTGCCGTAGCGGGCCGGGAGGAGGTCCCGCAGCCAGCGGGTGGCGCTGCGTTCCCAGTCGTGCGTGCCGGGGGCCTTGACCTGCAGGGGCCAGTCCGGGCTGCGCGTGAGGGTGGCCGTCTGGGGCATTCTCGTCACTTCCGAGTGGTGTCGAACTCTGATCGAGACACTGAGGGGGGCGGCCTCGGTCCAGGGGTTGACCGAGGCCGCCGGGGGCGCTCCTCCGGGGGATCCACAAGCCTTGACGCGGCACCCGGTCCCGCCGTGAGGAGGTTCGGCGTACTGGGTGGCCGTTCGAGGCGGACGAGGGGAACGTCCGCCTTTGGCGTCTGAGGGATCCGGAGCGCCGCCGTCAGTAAACATATATACCGTCGAGTAATCAAGGGTATGAAAAATTTCATGCATGCCCAGGCTCTGAATATCTCCCGGTCGCGCAGGGGTGTACGACGGGTGAAATCGGGCCTTACATGAAGAAACCGTGCTGGTCGGCGACCTGCTCGTACTGTTCGAGCCGCGCCTGGGTCCGCTCGGGGTCCGCGTCCGCCATCGCCTGGAGCAGGGCGGCGGAGAGCATCCCGGGGGCCGCGTACGAGTCGAACACCAGCCGGGAGCCGGTGCCGGCGGTCAGCACCACGTCGGCCGCCTCCACCAGCGGCCCGACGGTCGGGTCCGTGATCAGGACGACCTTCAGGCCCGTGCTGCGGGCCGCGCGCAGGGCGGCCAGGGTCTCGTTGGCGTGCCGGGGCATGGCGAAGGCCAGCACCCAGCTCCCGCCCGCCGCCCGGCACTGGAGCAGGGCGTCGTAGGCCACGCTGCCGCCCCGGGTCACGAGGCGGACGTCGGGGTGGATGCGGCGGGCCGCGTAGGCGAAGTACTCCGCCAGCGAGACCGAGATCCGCAGGCCCAGCACGGTCAGCGGGACGGAGCGGGCCAGCTCGCGGCCGATCTCCAGGACCTGGTTGGTGTCGGCGAGGAGCCGGCGCACGTTCTCCAGGTTCTCGATCTCGGCGTCGACGGCGGCCTGGAGCTCGTTCTGCCGGATCTGCTCCTTGCTGTCCGGGGTGCCCGCGACCGCCGACAGGGCGATGGGCTGGAGGACGTCCCGCAGGGCCGGATAGCCGCTGAAGCCGAGCGAGGAGGCGAACCGGGTCACGGAGGGCTGGCTGACGCCCACCCGCTCCGCGAGCTCGGTGATGGAGAGGAAGGCCGCCTCGGTGAGGTGGTCGATCAGGTACTGGGCGATCCGCCGCTGACCGGGTGAGAGCCGGTGGCCGTCGAAGAGCGCGAGGAGCCGCTCGGCCGGCGGCTTCTCCTGCCCCGGCGGGGTCCCGCCGGGCGTGATCGCGGCCGCCTGCGCGCGTGCCTGCTGCCCCGATGACACCGGCGGCCTCCTTCTCACGTCACTCTCCCTCCAACATAGCCCACGCTCCGTGGCCGGATGATCATTTGGGGGGCGGGAGCCGCCGCACCCGAGGGCACGGCGGCACCCGGTCACGTCCGGGGCCGGGAGGGGCGGCCCGAGCCGCGGGTGAGGGAGTACCCGTAGATGCCCGCGAGGGCCCCGAGCACCCCGCCGGCGGCCGTCCACAGCCAGCGGTCGGACCACCAGCCGCCGGACCAGCCGCCCTCCGGGGCGCGCGCCTCCCGCTGCTGCTCGGAGGCGCCCGCGATGCCCGGGACCAGGGGCTCGGCCAGGGCGGCGTCCACCGCCGTGGCCCCGCCCGTCTCCTTCACCTCGGCCTCGACCTGCGCCTTCACGGGCAGGCCCAGGTCCTCCTCGTGCGCCGCGACGGCCGTCAGACGGACGTAGTAGCTGCCCGGGAGCGGGTCGTTCGACCAGGCCTCGGCCCCGGAGCGGACGGTGCGCAGGGTGCAGGAGAGCTCCACGGTGGCGGCCTCCCTGGCCGCCGCCGCGCTCTGGTGCCCGTACATGCAGGGCTGCCTGCGGCGCAGGCCGTCGTACACGTCGAGCCGCCACGTCTGCGCGCCGTGCCGGACGGCGGACTCCGGGAGCGTCACCGAGGCCCGGACCGTGGCCCGTTGGCCCGTGTCGGCGGGGAACGCCCAGTAGAGGTAGTCGCCGGTGGACCCGGCGGCGGTGGCCTTCTGGCCGGGCCTGAAGAGCGCCGCGGTGCGGAAGCCCGTGCCGGCCTCGGTCGGGGCCCTGCCGTCCTTGCCGGTGCCCTGGCCCGCGCTCGGGGTGGGGCTCGGTGTCGGTGCCGCGGTGGCCGTGGCCGCCGGGGCGAGGAGCGCGGCTCCCGCCAGCAGGGCGGCGGTCAGGGTGCGTACGGTACGCATCAGTTGGTCCTCCAGACGGAGATGCGCCAGCGCGAGATCCAGCCCCAGACCAGACCGGCGAGCAGGCCGGTCAGCACCAGCAGGCCGATCAGCCACCAGCCCCGGCCGAGGCCGAAGGAGGCCGCGTCGGTGCCGCCGTCGGGGCCGTCGACGAGGTCGATGGTCAGCTCGACGGGCATGCCGGGGGTGGTCTTGACGGCCGGGCCGGCCGCGAAGGAGTTGCTGACCTGGAGGCAGACGGTCTCGGTCTTCTCCGCGTCGTCCCCGTCGAGTTCGGGCTTCGGGTAGCGCAGGCCGGTGGAGATGACGTCGGTCCGGCCGTCGCCGGCCTCGGAGCCGCGCACGATCTCCCGCCCGTGGACGGTCGTCGCGCGCAGCAGTACGCCGTAGTCGTTGTTGACGGCCCGGTCGGCGCCGATGCTGACCGAGGCGCGCAGCTCCTGGCCGGGGCGGACGTCGACCTTGTACCAGCGGTGCTCGCCGAAGGTCTCGCGGTCGCTGTAGAGGCCGGCCTTCAGCAGCGGGGCGCTCTGGCACTGCTTGGCGCCCTCGGTGGCCACGGGGGTGGCGACGGGGTCGGCGGCGCGGTCGACGAGCTGTCTGACCCGGCCGGAGAGCTCGGCCGTGTGCGTCACGGAGGTGTACGTGCCTCCGGTGGCCTCCGCGATGCAGGTGAGCTGGGCGCGGGTCTTGGCGTCGGGGACGAGGCCGAGGGTGTCGACGACGAGGTGGATGCCCTTGGCGGCGATCTCGCGGGCCACCTCGCAGGGGTCGAGCGGGGCGCAGGTGTCCTCGCCGTCGGTGATGAGGACGATCCGGCGGGTGGCGTTGCCGCCCTCCAGGTCCTGGGCGGCGGCCTGGAGGGCGGGCCCGATGGGGGTCCAGCCGGTGGGCGCGAGGGTGGCGACGGCGGTCTTCGCCTCGGTGCGGTTCACCGCGCCGACGGGGTAGAGCTGTTTGGTGTCCTTGCAGCCGAGCGCCCTGTCGTCACCGGGGTAGGTGGCGCCCAGGGTCCTTATGCCCAGGCGGACTTCACCGGGTACCGCGTCGAGGACCTCGTTGAAGGCCTGCTTCGCGGCGGCCATGCGGGACTGTCCGTCGATGTCGTTCGCGCGCATGGAGCCGCTGACGTCGAGCACGAGCTCGACCTTCGGCGGCTCCTTCGCCGGTCCGTCGGCGGCGGCCGCGGTCGACGGGAGGAGTCCCGCGGTCAAGGCGACGAACAGGCCGCAGGCCCCTGCCGCCAGTCGTTTTCTTGTGATCATCGCCGGATCGTATTGAGGATCCGGCGCCATGCCAAAACGCGTACCGGCAGGCGGTATCCGCGGTTCCGCGGGGACCGGCTACCAGCGCACCGGCAGCCGGGTCACGCCGTGCATCAGGGTGCCCGGGATCCACTCCAGGGGGCCGCCGGCCGGGTCGGCCTCCAGGGCGGGGAACCGTTCCAGCAGGCTCCGGACGGCGATCCGGCCCTCCATCCGGGCCAGTGGCGCGCCGAGGCAGAAGTGCAGCCCGTGCCCGAAGGCGAGGTGGCCGCCGGGGGCGCGCCGGATGTCGAACGCGTCGGGTTCGGCGAAGCGGTCCGGGTCGCGGCCGGCGCCCGCGAGGGAGGCCAGTACGACCGACCCGGCGGGGATGAGGGTGCCGCCGAGCTCCACGTCCCGGGCGGCGTAGCGGTAGGTGGCGTTCTGCACGGGGCCGTCGTAGCGGAGCATCTCCTCCACGGCCCCGCCGAGCAGGCCGTCGGGGTCGGCGCGGAGTGCGGCCAGTTGGTCCGGGTGCGCGAACAGGGCGCGTACGCCGTTGGAGATGAGGTTGACGGTGGTCTCGTGGCCGGCGACGAGCAGCAGGAAGGCCATCCCGATCAGTTCGTCGGGGGAGAGCGAGTCGCCGTCCTCGTCGCGGGTGCGGATCAGGGCGCTGAGCAGGTCGTCGCCCGGGGACTTGGCCTTCTCGGCGACGAGGTCGGTGAGGTAGAGGGTGAGCTGGACGAACGCCTCCTCGTTCGTGGTCTCCGGGCGGGGTGCGACGATCTCGTTGGACCAGCGGCGGAAGCGTTCGCGGTCGAGGTCGGGGACGCCGAGGAGCTCGCAGATCACCGTCATGGGGAGCGGGAAGGCGAGGGCCTCGACCAGGTCGGCGGAGCGTTCGGGCCGGGCGGCCATCGCGTCCAGCAGCTCGTCCGTGATCCGCTGGACGCGGGGACGCATCGCCTCCACCCGGCGGGCGGTGAACTCCCGGGCCACCAGGCGGCGCAGCCGGGTGTGGTGGGGCGGGTCGGCCTCCAGCATGTTGGCGCTGGAGGCGCTGGGCTCGATGTCCGGATACAGCCCGGAGTTGCGCCAGTCCTTGAGCAGGTCCGGGTGGGTGAGGGCCTGGCGGGCCTCCTCGTACCCGACGACGAGCCAGTACGCGTCCTGCTGGGGCCCGGGGCCCCTGACCTGGTGGACCGGCCCGGCGGCGCGCAGTGCCGCGTAGAAGGAGTGCGGGTCGGAGTCGAAGTCGGGGGCGCTGGAGGTGATGTCGACGAGGGCCATCGGGTCACCCTACGACGGTCGAGGCCGCCTGGAGGGGGGTGAATCCGGCCACGTGCCGCGGTGCGTCCCGTGGCCGGTCCCGTGCGCGGGTGTTCCCGTCCGGTCCGTCCGGTCCGTCAGCCGGGCAGGCCTTCGGGGAGGCGGCCGGTGTGGAGCACCCCGAGGTGCTGGGTCGCGCGGGTGAGGGCGACGTAGAGGTCGCTCGGGTCGAGGTCCGCGGGCTCGGCGACGATCACCGTGTCGAACTCCAGCCCCTTGGCCTGGCGGGCGTCGAGCAGGACCACCGGCCGGGTGAGGTCGGGCTGCTCGCCCGCCCGTACGCCGGGCAGTGCCGCGGCGAGGGCCGGGTGCAGGGGGCGGGGGGCGATCACGGCGAGCCGGCCCTCGGCGGGCGCGCCGTCGCGGACGGCCGCGGCGACGGCGCCGGGGAGGTCGGCCGTCGCCCGCACCCAGGGGCGCACACCGGTGGAGCGCACCGAGCGGGGCGGTTCGAAGCCGGGCCGGTGCGCGCGGAGCACTCCGGCCGCCAGCTCCATGATCTCGGCGGGCGTGCGGTAGTTGACGCCGAGCCGGACGTGTTCCCAGCGGTCGCCCACGTACGGGTCGAGGATCTGCTTCCAGGAGCCGCCGCCGGCCTCGTCGCCGGTCTGCGCGGGGTCGCCGACCAGGGTCATGGAGCGGGTCGGGCAGCGGCGCATGAGCAGTCGCCAGGCCATCTCGGACAGCTCCTGGGCCTCGTCGACGACGAGGTGGCCGAAGGCCCAGGTGCGGTCGGCGGCGGCGCGTTCGGCGGTGGTGCGGTGGTCGGCCTCCTCGTGCCGCTCGGCCATCCGCTCGGCGTCGATGATGTCGTGGGCGGCGAGGTACTCGTTCTCCATGTCCTCGAACTCGTAGGACTCCGAGCCCTGGGAGAGGTCCAGGACGCCCTGGGCGTAGGCGATGCGCTCCAGCCGGTCGCGTGCGGCGGCGGCCCGGAGGGCGCTGTCGTCGACGCCGAGGAGTTCGGCGGCCTCGTCGAGGAGCGGGACGTCGGCCGGGGTCCACTCGCCCTGGGTGCGGCGGATCAGCGCGGCGTCCTCGGCCGGGAGGTGGGTGGGGTCCGCGAGGAACTCGGCGACCAGCTGTTCGGGGGTCAGGTGCGGCCAGAGGGTGTCGATGGCGGCGTGCACCTCGGAGCTGGTGGCGATCTCCTTGCCGAGCTGTGCGACGTCGTCCGGGCCGAGCAGGTTGGGGCCGCCGTAGGGGTCGGCGCCGAGCCGGTCGGCGAGCTGCTCGGTGAGGGAGTCGATGACGGCGAACGCGAAGTAGGGGCGGGCCAGGTTGTGGGGCAGGGCGGTGGTGCGGGCGCGGTCGCGGGCGGCGTGCGCCATGGTCCGGTCGAGCAGGAGGGTGCCGTAGTCGTCGTGGTCGATCTCCAGCGCCGGCTCCGGGACCACGGCGCTGTCCTCGCCGCTGCCGGCGGGTACGGCCTCGGGGAGGGTCTGCCGGTCGGCGACGACCCGGGCGAGGGCGTCGGCCATGGCCGCGCGGCCCTTGACGGCGGCGGCGCCGGGGCGGTCGGTGCCGGTGGCCCGGATGCCCGGGTAGAGGTCCCCGGGGGAGGCGAGGAGCACCCCGGTCTCGCCGAGGGCGGGCAGCACCTCGCCGATGTAGCCGAGGAAGGCGGGGTTGGGGCCGACGATCAGCACGCCGCGTTTGGCGAGCAGCTCGCGCTGGGCGTAGAGGAGGAAGGCGGCGCGGTGCAGGGCCACGGCCGTCTTGCCGGTGCCGGGGCCGCCCTCGACGACGAGGACGCCCTGGTGCGGGGAGCGGATGATGCGGTCCTGGTCGGCCTGGATGGTCCGGACGATGTCGTGCATGCGGCCGGTGCGGGCCGCGTCGAGGGCGGCGAGCAGCACGGCGTCCGCGTCGGCGCCCTCGTAGCCGGTGCGCTCGGTGTCGGCGAGGTCGAGGATCTCGTCGTGCAGGGCGGTGACGCGCCGCCCCTGGGTGGTGATGTGGCGCCGGCGGCGCAGGCCCATCGGGACGTGTCCGGTGGCCAGGTAGAAGGGGCGGGCCGCTTCGGCGCGCCAGTCGAGGACGAGGGGGGTGCGTTCGGCGTCGTCCTGCCTGATCCCGATGCGGCCGATGTGGTGGTCGCGGCCGTCGGAGAACTCCAGGCGGCCGAAACACAGACCGTGTTCGGAGGAGTTCAGGGCGGAAAGCAGGCCGGACTGCTCGGCGACGAGGACGTCCCTTTCCAGCCGCGCCTGGAAACCGTTGCCGCCCTCCCCCAGGGCGCTCTGGAGGGCCCGTTCCGCCTGGTCCCGCAGGTCTTCGAGGCGCGCGTAGAGCTCGGTGATGAATTCCTGCTCGCTCTGAAATTCGGTGTTTGACAATTTCGCTCCCAGCGCGATACGATGTCCCCGTAAAGCTTCGTCACGCCCTCATTCACACGAGAGCGTGAACCATCGAATATACGCGGAAGCACGCCCCGGACGTCAATTCGTCCGGGGCGTTTTTGTGATGTCGCTCCGGTCAGCGCACGTCGAAGCTGACGGAGGAGGCCTTGTCGTTCATCCCGTCGCCGACGTAGGCGTTGTAGCCGTAGTAGGTCTGGTGGGCGCCCCGGAAGTCGCTGTGCTCCCAGAGGGTGATCGGGCAGGTGATGCCCTGCGCGGAGCTCACCGTGTCGTTCCACCCCCACTTGGAGAGGGCGTTGAACTCCGGGTAGCGCCAGTTGCAGCCGACACTGCCGCGGAAGGTGAACTCGCTGCCGCCGGAGTTGGCGTCGCTCCATATCTTGCCGAGGTCCTTGTACTCGGCCGCGGCACCCAGCGAGGCGGCCTCCGCCTTGGTCGCGAAACAGCCGCCCTCGCCCGTGTCGATGACGAGGGCGCAGAACTTCGCGGGCTTCGGGGCCGGCGCCGGTGCGGCGACGGCGGGGGCGGCGACGGCGGCCAGCACGAGCGGGACCGCGGCGAGCGCGAGGACGGATCGGACGATGCGCATGGATGCTCCTCGAATATGCGGATGTGGCGCCCGGTTCACCGAAGGGACCTTTGGGAACTGAAGCGCGACACCACCCAACAACGCGGCATATCCACCCGTCCAGGACGCGCAGGTGCCCATGGCACGTTCCGTTCGGGCCCGCGCGCCGGGCGGGTGCGTGCGCGGCTGGCGTGATCACGGCGCCCGGAGCGGCTGCGGCGCCGGTCGCCGGACGGGACGCACGGGTCGCGCGGGCCCGGTGTGGCCGAAGGGCCGCCCTTGCCCCGGACGGGGCACACTGTCGCCGATTGTCCTGATATCGGTGGGTGGGGGCGCCCCCGGCACCCGTACGAGGCAGCCGGTTCGCGTCCTATGAGGTGATATGCAACTGATCTTCTAGCATGGCGTCCCTCCCGTCCCGGCGGTCGTCGCACACCGAGGAGTCGCATGTCCCCAGCAGCACACCGGTCCGGCGTCCTGGCCGCCGCGCTGGCTGCGGCCGTCTTCCTGTCCGCGCCGGCCGCCGCGGCCGCCCCGGCCCACGACGGGGCGGACGCCGACGCCGGGGTCACGGCAGCGGAAGCGGCCCTGATCGGCGAGGAGCACGCGCTGGCCCACGCCGAGCGGCGGCGCGCGGCCCGGGGCGCCGGCGGCTACCCGCAGGCCACCCGGACCGCGAGCCTGGCCGCGCTCGCCGCCTCGCAGGCGCGGGCCAACCGGGCCGTGCGCCCGGCGGAGTCGGGGAGGTTCACCGAGTTCTTCCCCTCCCCCGACTTCGGGGTCCACCTCGCCCAGCTGCCGACCGGCAAGGTGCTGCTCTTCTCCTTCGAACGGGTCGAGACCGACCCCACCAAGGAGACCGGCCCCACCGACCGCATCGGCCCCACCAACGCGGGCCGGGCCTTCCTCTGGGACCCCGCCAGGGGCACCGGGGCGCGGGCCTTCAAGGAGGTCCGGCCGCCGACGGTGCTGATGCCCGACGGCACGTACGTCCCGCGCCCCGCCCCGTTCTTCTGCGCCGGACACGCCTTCCTGCCCAACGGGATGCTCGCGGTCTTCGGCGGCAACACCGGCGGCAAGGGCGGCAGCGGCGCGAAGCTGTCCTTCGTCTTCGACCCGTGGACCGAGCACTGGTACCGCAACCGGGACATGTCGGTGGGCCGCTGGTACCCGTCCGCGGTCACCGGCGCCGACGGCCGCCAGATCGTCATGTCCGGCCAGTCCGAGCGCGGCACGGGCACCCCCACCCCGGTGGTGGAGCGCTTCCCGGCGAAGGGGCTGCCCGTGCCCTGGCGGCCGTTCGACATCCCGCTGGACGTCGCGGTCGACCGGTTCCGGGCCGACGCGCCCTTCCGCAACGACTACCCGCACCTGTTCTCGCTGCGCGACGGCATGATCTACGGCCTGGGCCGGGACGCCGACCAGCAGTGGCTCTTCGACCCGGTGAAGGAGACCCGCCGCGACCTCCCCCGGCGCCCGGCCGACTTCCGCGGCTACGGATCCGCCGTGCCGCTCCCCGCGGGGCTGCGCGGCCCGGACTCCGTGCTGGTGCTGGGCGGTGACCCGCACGACCCGAACACCTACCGGCTCTCGGGCGGCCGGTGGACCACCGAGCGGCCGCGGGCCTTCGGCCGCACCCAGGACGACACCCTGATCCTGCCGGACGCGACCCTGCTGACCGTCAACGGGGCGCTGAGCACCCGCGACTACGGCAACGGCCCCTTCAACCCGAAGGCCGACCTCAAGTACCGGCGGACGGAGCTGCGCGACGCCGCCGGACACTGGCGGCTGGGCCCGGCCCAGCGGCTTCCCCGGGGCTACCACTCCAACGCCCTGGTGATGCCCGACGGGCGGGTGATGGTGACCGGGGACGAGCTCCAGCAGATCGCCAACGACCCCGACATCGCGGACTCGATGGACGGCAGCATCGAGATCTACGAGCCCGCGTACCTGCACCGGGGCGGCACCCGGCCGGCCCTGGACCGCGTGCCCCGGGGCGAACTCGCCCACGGCGCCGCCTTCGAGGTGCACAGCTCCACCGCCGCCGCCGTCCGGCGGGCCGTGCTGCTGGCGCCGACCACGGTCACCCACGCGGTCAACACCAGCCAGCGGCACCTGGAGCTGGCCCTCACCGGGGTGCGCGGCGACACCGTCGGGCTGCGGACCCCGGCGACGGCGGCGGACGCCCCGCCCGGGTACTACATGCTGTTCCTGCTCGACGCGCGCGGGGTGCCCAGTAAGGCCGAGTGGGTGAAGCTCGGCCACCGCTGACGGTCCGGCCGGGGCACCCGTCCGGGCGCGTCGCCCGGATGGGTGTGCGGCGGGGCCCCCGGCACGACACGCCGCCGGGGGGCTCGTAGCGTCGTCAGCACCCGGCAGGACCGGGGCAGGGGGGTCTCCCGACGAGAGGCCGTACCGATGGGAAGCGACGTCTCCATAGCCGGCCTGCTCCGGATCCACCGGGGCAGCGCAGAGCCCGAGGAACTGGCCGCGATCACCGTGGTGGTCGCCTGCCTCGCCGGGCGGGCCGCGCAGGCCCCGCACCGGCCGGCCCGCGGCGCGCACCACCGCCCGCCCCCGCGGCCCGCGGGCCACGGATGCTGGGCGGGGTGCTGGGCCTGCCGCTGAGCGGGCCCGGTGCGCTCAGGAGCGGCGCAGCAGCCGCGTCATGGCGTCCGTGAGGACCGTGCGCGGGTCGGCCGCCGGTCCCTCGGAGCGCCAGGCCACGAACCCGTCGGGGCGGACGAGGACGGCGCCGTCGGCGGGCAGTTCGTGCAGCTGCGCCCAGTGCGGGGCGCCTTCCGGCTGGACCAGGTCGGCGTCCGGCCCGTGGCCGACGGTGTAGGCGTCCAGGTGCGCGCCGAGCTCCCGGGCGACCTGCCCGGCCGCCTCCTTCCAGGGCGTGTCCGGGCTGCTGAGCAGCACGAACGAGGTCTCGTACAGGTCGAGCGAGGAGATCCGCCGGCCGGCCTGGGCGAGCCACAGGTGCGGTGCCCTGGTGCCGACGTCGCCCTTCAGGCGCATCTCCTCCGGGATGACCGGCCGCGCCGGGTCGCCGCCGAGCACGGCGCCGGTCGGGTAGCAGTAGCCCATGGCCGTGGTGAGGACCCCGCTGCCGGGGCCGCCGCCCATGGTGGGCGGGGGCACGTACCCGGGGTGGCTGTGCTCGGCCGAACGGGCGGAGGCGCGCTCGCTGGTGGCGCGGGCGACGGGGAGGCGCTCCTCCTCGTAGCTGTCGAGCAGGCGGGGGCCGGCGGAGCCGTTCAGCACCGCGGCGATCTTCCAGGCGAGGTTGTGCGCGTCCTGGATGCCGGTGTTGGAGCCGAAGGCCCCAGTCGGGCACATCTCGTGGGCGGCGTCGCCCACCACGAAGACCCGGCCGACGGAGTACTGCTCGGCGACCCGTTCGGCGGCGTGCCAGGGGGCCTTGCCGCCGATCTCCACGTCGAGGTCCGGCAGGCCGATGGCCTCCCGGATCTGCGTGGCGCAGCGCTCCTCGGTGAAGTCCTCCAGGGTCTCGCCCGTCTCCGGGTGCCAGGGGGCGTGGAAGACCCACTGGGTCTCGTTGTCGACGGGCAGCAGCGCGCCGTCGGCGCCCGGCCGCATCAGGTAGCAGACGATGAAGCGCAGGTCGCCGAGGGCTTCGGCGAGGTGTTCCGACCGGAAGACGATGCTCACGTTGTGGAAGAGCTCGCCGTTGCCCGTCTGGCGGATGCCGAGGGCCTCACGGACGGGGCTGCGCGGGCCGTCGGCGGCGATCAGGAAGTCCGCGCGGACGGTGACGTGCTCGCCGGTCTCCCGGTCCTTGACCAGGGCGGTCACTCCCGTGGCGTCCTGGTCGAAGTTCATCAGTTCGGTGGCGAAGCGCACGTCGGCGCCCTGGGCGCGGCTGTGCGCGGCGAGGACCGGCTCGATGTTGTTCTGGCTGCACAGGCACCAGCCGGTCGGGCTGAAGCGGGCCAGCGCCCCGGAGGGGTCGACGGCCTTGATGAGCCACTTGTGCTCGCCGCCGACGAGGGCCTCGGTCTGCAGGATGCCCTGATTGGCCTCCAGCGCGGAGGCCTCCTCTCGGATGGCGGGTTCGACGCCCGCCGTCCGGAACAGTTCCATCGTGCGGGCGTTGATCCCCCGTCCGCGCGGGTGGACGGAGGTCCCGGCGTGCTTCTCGACCACCATGTGCCTGATGCCGTGACGGCTCAGGAACAGCGAGGTGGAGAGGCCTACGAGGGAACCGCCCACGACGAGGACCGGTACGCGGACATCGGCATGCTCTTCCATCGGCTGCGGACTCCTGTTTCGTGTGGGGGCCAGTGGACGCCTTATGCCCCCGATCAGGGTTCTTGCCCTGGCGAGTCGCCTCTTGTCACCCGCTTGATCCGGAGATGTCGCGATCCGTACCCGGCCGGATGACGATGAGCGACAGCGGCGGACCCACTTGGGCCACACCGTCCGCCGTTCCCCACCGCGCAGGCCCGCGGGGCCCGCCGGGCCCGCGCCACCGGCGGTCACCGCCGACGGGCACCGGGTCGCCCACGCGCCGGTCCCGGGTCCTCACGAAGGAGTGAGCAGATGACAACCACCCTGTCCGAACGGGTGTCTCAGTCCGCGTTCGACGGCTCCATGCTGCGGGTCGTCCTGCTGATGGACCTCCACGAGGGGGCCCAGCAGCGGTTCTTCGACGCCTACGAGCAGCTGCGCCACGACATCGCGTCGGTGCCGGGCCACCTCGGCGACCAGCTCTGCCAGTCCTTCGCCAACCCCTCCCAGTGGCTGATCACCAGCGAGTGGGAGAGCGCTCCGCAGTACCTCGCCTGGGTGAACAGCGAGGAGCACGTCGCGCAGGTGAAGCCGCTGGGCGCCTGTGCCCGCTCGATGCGGCCGCTGACCTTCACCGTCCTGCGCGAGACCGGCAAGCGCTACGAGGCCCCGGAGCGGGCGTCGGGCCGGCTCCAGGACGCGCCCCGGCTGGGCGAGGGAGTCGTCCGGCACGCGCTGACCTTCACGGTGAAGCCGGGCAGCGAGGAGAAGGTCGCGGAGATCCTCTCCTCGTACACCTCGCCGGCCGCCCGGGTCGACGACCACACCCGGCTGCTGCGCACCTCCCTCTTCATGCACGGCAACCGGGTGGTGCGCTGCGTGGAGGTGCAGGGCGACCTGACGGCGGCGCTGCGGCACGTGTCGGAGCAGCCCGAGGTGCGGGCCGTCGAGCACGCCATCAACCCCTATCTGGAGCAGGACCGGGACCTGTCCGACCCGGAGTCGGCGCGGATGTTCTTCATGCGCGCGGCCCTGCCGGCCGTCCACCACGTGGCGGCGCACGGCCCGCAGCCCGACCGGGTGGCGCGGCACGCGCTGTTCTACCCCGCGAAGCCGGGCTGCGGTCCGCTCGTCGCCCGCTTCCTGGCCCGCCAGGACGAGACGGCCGCGAAGGTCCCCACCTCCCCGGTGCTGAGCAGCAGCATCTTCCAGCGCGACGACGTGGTGGTGCGCCTCCTCGACGTCAGGGGACCGGCCGACGGCCGGTTCGCCGCGGGCTTCGGCATCGAGGGACCCCGCCGGGCGGCGGTGCTGAACCGCCTGCTGGCCGGGACGCCCGCCGCCGCGCCGGCCGCCCCCCACCCCATGGACCCGATCACCGACCGCCGGTCTCCGGCGCAGTCCTGATCCGGACGGGCCCGCCCCGGGCCCGGCCCGTGCAGCACCCCCGTCACCACCCGGCAGCCCACGCGCACGCCAAGGCTCCGATCCGCCAGGAGGAAGTCAGCATGACCAGACATCAGCCGCGCATCGTCGACCTCAGCGAGACCCAGCCCAACACCCGGCGCGGAGGGGACCTGCGTGCCGTGCTCACCCCGACCTCGGTGGGCTCGACGAGCGGGTTCATGGGCCTGGCGGTGATGGCCCCCGGCGAGTCGATCGCCGAGCACTACCATCCGTACTCCGAGGAGTTCGTGTACGTGGTCGCGGGGTCCCTGGAGGTCGACCTCGACGGCGAGACCCACCCGCTGCGCGTCGACCAGGGCCTGCTGGTCCCGCTGAACGTGCGCCACCGGTTCCGCAACACCGGCCGCACCGAGGCCCGGATGGTCTTCCACCTCGGCCCGCTCGCCCCGGACCCCAAGCTCGGGCACGTGGACACCGAGGAGGCGCCGAATCCGGACGGCACCGCATGGGCGGAGCGTCCGCCGGAGCGCTCCGGGGTGGTCTCGTGACGCGCCGGCGGGTGGCCGTCACCGGGGTGGGCGTCGTCGCCCCGGGCGGCATCGGCACCACCGCCTTCTGGGACCTGCTGTCCAACGGGCGTACGGCGACCCGTGGCATCACCCTCTTCGACCCGGCCGGGTTCCGCTCCCGGATAGCCGCCGAGGTCGACTTCGACCCCGGTGAGCACGGCTTCACCGGGGACGAGGCGGCCCGGGCCGACCGCTACATCCAGTTCGCCCTGGTCGCCGCCCGCGAGGCGATGGCCGACGCCGGGCTGGAGATCGACGGCGAGGGCGCCTGGCGCACGGGCGTCTCCCTCGGCACCGCGGTCGGCGGTACCACCCGGCTGGAGCACGACTACGTCGCGGTCAGCCAGCAGGGGGCGTGGTGGGACGTGGACCACCGCCTCTCCTCCCCCTTCCTGCACCGCGCGTTCACCCCCGCCACCCTCGCCTCGGCGGTGGCGGAGCAGACCGGGGCGCGCGGCCCCGTGCAGACCGTCTCCACCGGCTGCACGTCGGGGCTCGACGCCGTCGGGTACGCGGTGCACTCCATCCAGGAGGGCCGGATGGACGTGTGCTTCGCCGGCGCCTCGGACTCCCCCGTCTCCCCCATCACCGTGGCCTGCTTCGACGCCATCAAGGCGACCTCGGCGAACAACGACGACCCGGCGCACGCCTCCCGCCCCTTCGACGCCGACCGGGACGGCTTCGTCCTCGGCGAGGGCGGCGCGGTGCTGGTGCTGGAGGAGCTGGAGCACGCCCGGGCCCGCGGGGCGCACGTCTACTGCGAGGTCGGCGGCTACGCCACCTTCGGCAACGCCCACCACATGACCGGGCTGACCACCGAGGGCCTGGAGATGGCGCGGGCGATATCCACCGCCCTGGCCCAGGCCAGGACCGACGCGCGGGACCTCGACTACGTCAACGCGCACGGTTCCGGCACCAAGCAGAACGACCGCCACGAGACGGCGGCCGTCAAGCGGGTGCTCGGCGACCACGCCTACAAGACGCCGATGACCTCCATCAAGTCGATGGTGGGGCACTCCCTCGGCGCCATCGGGGCGATCGAACTCGCGGCCTGCGTGCTGGCCATGAAGCACCACGTGGTGCCGCCGACCGCGAACTACGAGACCCCCGACCCCGAATGCGACCTGGACTACGTGCCGCGCACCGCCCGCAGCCACACCCTGCGCAGCGTGCTGTCCGTCGGCAGCGGCTTCGGCGGGTTCCAGTCCGCCGTGGTCATGACCCAGCCCAAGGAGGTACGCGCGTGAACAGAGCCACCACCGGCACGCCGGTGGCCGTCACGGGCATCGGGGTCGTCGCGCCCAACGGGATCGGTGCCGCCGCCTTCTGGAAGGCGACCCAGGCGGGCGAGAGCGTCCTGGACCGGGTGACCCGGCAGGGGTGCGAGCACCTCCCGGTGCGCGTCGCCGGCCAGGTGCGGGGCTTCGAGCCCGGGGAGCTGGTCGAGGACCGGTTCCTCGTGCAGACCGACCGGTTCAGCCACTACGCGCTGGCCGCGGCGGACCTCGCCCTGGAGCACGCCCGGCTGGGCCGGGCGGACTACGAGGACGATCCGTACGCGGTGGGCGTCGTCACCGCGGCCGGGTCGGGCGGCGGCGAGTTCGGGCAGCGCGAGCTGCAACGGCTGTGGGGGCAGGGTCCCCGCTACGTCGGCCCGTACCAGTCGATCGCCTGGTTCTACGCGGCCAGCACCGGCCAGGTCTCCATCCGGCGCGGGTTCAAGGGCCCCTGCGGGGTGGTGGCGAGCGACGAGGCGGGCGGGCTGGACGCCTTCGCGCACGCCGCCCGCGGGATCCGTCAGGGCAGCCGGGCGATGCTGGTCGGCGCGACGGAGGCGCCGCTCGCCCCGTACTCGGTGGTCTGCCAGCTCGGGTACGAGGGGCTCAGCGCCGCCGAGGACCCGGAGCGCGCCTACCGGCCGTTCACGGCGAAGGCCTGCGGGTTCGTCCCGGCGGAGGGCGGCGCGATGTTCACCGTCGAGGACGCCGCGGCCGCCGAGCGGCGGGGCGCGCCGGTGCGGGCCCTGCTGGCCGGGCACGCCGCCACCTTCACCGGGCCGGGCAGGCCCGAGGAGTCGGGAGAGGGCCTGGCCCACGCGATCCGCGGCGCGCTGCGGGAGGCGGGGCTGGCTCCCGAGGAGGTGGACGTGGTCTTCGCCGACGCCCTGGGCACGCCCGAGGCGGACGCGGCGGAGGCGCGGGCGATCCGTGAGGCGCTCGGCGCGCACGGGGCGAAGGTGCCCGTGACCGCCCCCAAGACCGGTACCGGGCGGGCGTACTGCGCGGCCGGCACCCTCGACGCGGCCGCCGCCGTGCTGGCACTGGAGCACGGCGTCGTCCCTCCCACCCCGAACGTCTTCGACGTCTGCCACGACCTCGACGTGGTCACCGGCAGCGCCCGCGTCGCCCCCCTGCGGACCGCGCTCGTCCTGAGCCGGGGCCGGATGGGTTCGAACGCGGCCCTCGTCCTCCGCAAGGGGCCCGGATCCGGAACGCAGTGACCGGCACCCCGTTCGTCAGGGCCGGGCGCGGCCAAGGGCCCGGCCCCCGGTAGAAGGAAAGAGAGAAGGCACCATGTCCGACCGACTGACCCTGGAAGAGCTGGCGAAGCTGATGAAGACCGCCGGCATCACCGTCGACCCCACCGAGCTGGCGAGCCGCCCGGACTCCCGGTTCGACGACTACGGACTGGACTCGCTGGGCCTGCTCGGCATCGTCGGTGAGCTGGAGAACCGGCGGGGCCGCGCGCTGCCCACGGACGCGGACCGCTGCAAGAGCCCGCGCGAGTTCCTCGACCTCGTCAACAACAGCCTGATGACCGGAGCCTGACATGCCTGGACACACCGACAACGAGATCCTGGTCAAAGCGCCCGTCGACGTCGTGTGGGACGTGACGAACGACCTGCCCAACTGGCCGAAGCTGTTCAGCGAGTACGCCTCGATCGAGATCCTGGAGAAGGCCGGGAACACCACCCGGTTCCGGCTCGCCATGCACCCGGACGAGAACGGCGTGGTGTGGAGCTGGGTCTCGGAGCGGACGGTGGACCGGGAGGGCCTCACGGTGAAGGCCCGCCGGGTGGAGACCGGCCCGTTCGCGCACATGGACATCCACTGGGAGTACGGCGAGGTGCCGGGCGGGACCCGGATGCGGTGGGTCCAGGACTTCGCGATGAAGCCGGACGCGCCGATCGACGACGCGGGGATGACCGACCGCATCAACCTGAACTCCCGGATCCAGATGGAACTCATCCGGGACAAGATCGAGCAGCGGGGCGGCCGCAGGGCCCCGGCCGGCCGCCGCTGAGGGCCCCTCCCCCGCCCCCACCCAACGAAAGGCACACCTCCCGATGCACCAAGCCCTCATCGTGGCCCGTATGGCGCCCGGTTCGGCGCCCGACATCGCCGGTCTGTTCGCCGCCTCGGACGCGGGTGAGCTGCCCCACCTGGTCGGGGTCAGCCGCCGCAGTCTCTTCCAGTTCGGGGACGTGTACATGCACCTGATCGAGGCCGACCGGGACCCGGGTCCGGCGATCGCCCACGTCACCGGGCACCCGGAGTTCCGCGACCTGAGCGAGCGGCTCTCGGCCTTCGTCAGCCCCCACGACCCGAAGACGTGGCGGGGTCCGAAGGACGCGATGGCCCAGCGGTTCTACCTCTGGGAGCGGGACGCCGTCCGCTAGTCCGTACGGGTGCCCAAGCCGGCGCCGCACCTTCCGGGCGGCCTGGGCACCCTCGGCCGTGCTCTCCGGCCCGCTCCGCTTCACGGCTCGTGACGGGGGGAGTTCGGCGGGTAGTTTTTGAGTGAATAGCTGACTGAATTCCCGTCAACAAGGTTCCGCATCATATCTCGATTTGATAACGAGATCCCGGAAAAGGCCTGGACCTTTCACGCGCAACGCGCGTAACTCCCTTGTGCTTACAGCGAGTTGACAGTTCATCAAATCAGACATCAAGGTAACGGATAGATTTCTCGGGCCGGTCTCCCGTTTGTCCGAATTCTCCGAGCCGCTCATCTGGCAAGCTTCCGCGCACCCACTCTCCTGACATGGACTTGAGGTGCGCATGACAGCACGATCCACCGGCCGGCGCCGCAAGCCCGGCCACAAGCGCAAACCCCGGAAGCTGATACTCCTCACCGCCGCCGTGGCATCGGCGGCGGTGCTGGCGGGAGGCCTCGCGTACTCCCGCATGGGCGGCGACGCGGACGCGACGACGACCGCGCTGGCCGAGGCGCCCGCCGTGGCCGCCGAACCGGCGGCCGCACCGGCCCGGGACGCGGAACCGGCCCCCCTCGCGAAGACGCCCGCCAACGAGGGCGCGCGCGGCATGGTCTACGACGGGCTGGAGACGGCCCCGAAGGGCGACCGCTGCGTCGGCGTCTACCGCACGAAGGCGGGCCTGTGCACCCACGGGCCCGACGCTCCCCCCGGGGGCGTGGACATCAAGAAGGACGTCGAGCCCGTCGTCCGCACGAAGGCACCGGCGGCCGACCCCGCCTCCCCGGCCAGCGCCGACCCGGCGGCCGGCGAGGGCGGCGGGCGTCCTCAGGACGCGCCCGCCGCCGACGCCCGCAGCGCCGCGAGCGCCAAGGCCCCCGCCCCGCCCGCCTCGCCCGCCTCGGGCAGCCAGGCCGTCGCAGCCGGGCCCGCCGGACAGACCGTCCAGTGCGACGGCGACGGCACCACCGGCAACCGTGTCCAGGTCGTCTACGTGCACGGCCCCGGCCGCGACCGGTACGCCGAGTACGTGGCCTCGTTCCGCAAGTGGGCGGCCGACGCGGACCTCATCTACGCGGCGAGCGCCAAGGAGACCGGCGGCGTCCGGCACATCCGCTACGTCACGGCGGCCGACTGCACCCCCTCGGTGCTCAACATCGAGCTCCCCGACTCCGCGCTCTCCGAGTTCAGCGCCACCAACAACGCGCTGGCCGGCAAGGGCCTGGACCGCCGCGACCGCAAGTACATGATCTTCGCGGACACCCAGGTCTACTGCGGCATCGGCACCTTCAACGGCGACGAGCGGCCCGGCCAGAACAACCTGAGCAACTTCGGCCCCTCCTACGGGCGCACCGACTCCGGCTGCTGGGGCGGCCACACCGCCGCGCACGAACTCGGCCACAACCTGGGCGCGGTCAACAACAGCGCGCCCAACACGAGCCGGGGCGCGCACTGCACCGACGAGTGGGACGTCATGTGCTACTCGGACACCCCGTACTACCCGCAGATGCGCAACATCTGCACCAACAAGGCGTCCGAGAACATCCTGGACTGCAACCACGACGACTACTTCCACACCAGTCCGAAGGCCGGCAGCTACCTGGCCACGCACTGGAACATCGCCGACAACCAGTTCCTGATGAAGAACGCGGGCGGCGGCGGCACCAACCCGGACCCGAACCCGAACCCGTCGCCGACCGCGAAGCCCAGCCCCTCCCCCACCAAGAAGCCCTCGGGCGCCCCGGCGGTGACGGCGGGCCAGATCCAGGCCGACTCGGTGGTGCTGAGCTGGCCGAAGACCGAGGGTGCCGCCTGGTACCAGGTCCTGCTGAACGACAAGCACCTGACCTGGGTCCAGTCCACCTCCCTGCGCGTCTACAACCTGAAGCCCGGCACCGCGTACACGGCCGCCGTCTCGGTCCGCGACACCTCCGGCCGTGACAGCGGACCCGGCAGGGCCGCGTCCTTCCGCACGACCGACACGGGCGGCGGCGCCACCACCCCGGGCACCCGCTACGTGCTCGGCAACGGCAGCAGCGGCATGGCCGCCGAGCTGTGGGGCGGGCGCACCGCCGACGGGACCGTGCTCGTCGCGAACCGCAGCAACGGCTACGCGCAGCAGCAGTGGTACTTCGACGACGCGGGCAACGGGACGGTGCGGATCAAGTCCGCGGCCTCCGGCAAGTGCCTCCAGCCCGGCGGCGCCGCCGCCGCGGGCATGTGGGTCGCGCAGCAGCCCTGCGGCAACTCCGCCGCCCAGCAGTGGCGGGTGACCTCCCGCGACGGCGCGGTGACCATCACCGACCCGAGCGGCGGCTTCGCCCTGACGGTCAGCAACCGGCCCTACTACGGGACCTGGCTGCTCGACCTCCAGCGCGCGGACGGCCGTCCGGCGCAGGTCTGGACGGCCCGCAAGGCCGGCTGACCGACCCCTCGAACCGCGGGCGGCCGTACTCCCCTACGGCCGCCCGCCCCTCGTCTTCCCCTCCCGCACCTCCCCTCACCTGGAGCACCGTGCCGATGCGCCGACACCTCCCGCACCTCCCCGCCCTGGCACTCGCCGCACTCACCCTCCCCCTGCTGTGCCTCGTCCTGGTCATGGGCGCCGGGCCCGCCCAGGCCCACGGCGACACGCTGAAGGTGGTCATCACCGGCCAGCGGGACGGCCGCGTCACCGCCGACGTCACCTGGGAGAACGACGGTGACGCCGTCGAGGAGGCCGTGGCCGCCACCGTGAACGCCGTCAGCGCCGACGGGAGCCGCACCGAGGGCCCGTGGCGGCTGGCGCGCGACCCCGGCCGGGCCGCGGGGTGGGTCACGGCCGAGGCGCTGCCGCCCGGCACGTGGAAGGTGACCGTGGACGCGGGCTTCCCCTCGCTCGGACACGCGCACACCGAGATCGCGGTCCCCGCCGTGGACCCGGCCCCGTCGGCCCCGGCCCCCGCCGCGCCCGCCTCCCCGGCCGCTTCGGCCCCGGCGAGCCCCGCCGGCCCCGCCGGACCGCCCGCCGCCCCCGCCTCCCCGACGACCGCACCGTCCGGGGCTTCCGCCGGCTCCGGCGTCTCCGGGGGCTGGTGGACCACCGCCGGGGTGGCCGGGATCGCCCTCGCCGGCGCGGCGGCCGGCATCTTCCTGCGCCGCTCCCGTCGCTGACGGAGTGTCGCCCGCCCGGCCCGGCGGCGGGCGAGCATGGTGGTCCCCGGAACGGCTCGACGGCGTACACGACGACGCGGAACACGGCTGGGGACTGCTCATGAAGGCCACGGAGGTACTGGCGGACGGCTTCGGACGCATCCGGGAGGTGGTGCACGAGGCGGTCGAGGGGCTCACGGCCGAGCAGCTGAACGCGCGGCTCGACCCGGCGGCGAACTCGATCGCCTGGCTGGTCTGGCACCTGACCCGGGTCCAGGACGACCACGTGGCCGAGGTCGCGGGGCTGGAGCAAGTCTGGCGGACGGGCGGCTGGGCCGGCCGCTTCGCCCTGCCGCTGCCCGTCGAGGGCATCGGCTACGGGCACACCGCCGCCGAGGCCGGAAAGGTCCGCGCCGACTCCCCCGGGCTGCTGCTGGGCTACTACGACGCGGTCCACGAGCAGAGCCTGCGCTTCGTGCGCGGCCTGGCCGCCGCCGACCTGGAGCGGATCGTCGACGAGCGCTGGGACCCGCCGGTCACCCTGGGCGTGCGCCTCGTCAGCGTGCTGGCGGACGACCTCCAGCACGCGGGCCAGGCCGCCTACGTCCGGGGCGTCCTGGAGCGGACGTCCGGGTAGCTCAGGGGCCTTCCGCGCGGTAGGAGGCGGTGGCGTGGCCCATGTCGACGGCGAGGTCCAGGGACCGGCCGGCCGAGGGGTCGTCCAGGCCGTCCTGTACCTCGCAGCGTCCCGTCCCCGCCCGGCAGCCGACCCGGTACCGGGTGTCCGGGGGCAGGACGAGCTCCAGGCGGCCGGCCCCGGCGCGTGCGGTGACCTGTTCCGGCGGTGCCGCGAACCGGGCCTCCGCCCGGCCGGCCCCCGCCCGGATGTCGGCCTGCGGGACGGTGAGGCCGGTGGCCCGCAGGGTGCCGTCGCCCACCCGCGCCCGCAGGGGGCCGCGCAGGTCGGCCAGGACCAGCGTGCCCGGGCCCGTCTCGGCGTCCACCGTCGCGGCCATGCCGCTGACGCTGATCCGGCCGGTGCCTCCGGACACCTTCAGCGGAACCCCGGCAGGCACGGTCACCGCCAGCCGCACGGAGCAGCCGAGCCCGGCGGCGGCGGTGACGGAGCCGCCCGGGCAGTGCGGGGTGAGCCGGAGGGTGTCGCCGAGCCAGCTCTCCTCGACCTCGGGCTCCTCCAACGACCAGGTGAGGTCGGCCCGGTAGCCGACCCGCCCGTCGCCGCGCGGGGTGACGGCCACGTCGGCGGAGCCCGCGACCACCTCCACGGCGGTGACCGGCCGGCCGCCGCTGCCCCCGACGGCCGTGCCCGTGCGCACGCCGGCACCGCTGCCCACCTGCCAGGCGGCCGCCGCCACCACCAGGGCGGCGCTGAGCGCGGCGGCGGTGTACCAGGCGAGGCGCGGTCCACCGCCCGCCGGGGCGGGACCGGTCACGGAGTGCCGTCCAGGAAGCGCAGTACGGCCAGGACCCTGCGGTGGGCCTCGGCGGCCGGGGGCAGGTCGAGCTTGGCGAAGATGTTGTTGATGTGCTTGGCGACCGCGCTCTCGCTGACGACGAGTCCGGCGGCGATGGCCGCGTTGGAGCGGCCCTCTGCCATGAGGGCGAGGACCTCGCGTTCGCGCGGGGTGAGCCGCTCCAGCGGGTCGGGCCCACCGCGGCGCAGCAGCAGCTGGGCGACGACCTGCGGGTCGAGGGCCGTGCCGCCGGCCGCGACGCGGCGCAGGGCGTCGACGAACTCCTCGACGTCGGCGACGCGCTGCTTGAGCAGGTAGCCGATGCCCGCACCGCTGCGGGAGGCCAGCAGGTCGGCGGCGTAGCGCTCCTCCACGTACTGGGAGAGCAGCAGTACGGCGGTCCCCGGGTACTGACTGCGGATCATGAGGGCGGCCCGGACGCCCTCGTCGGTGAATCCGGGCGGCATCCGGACGTCCACGAGGGCGAGGTCGGGGCGGTGCTCCTCGACGGCGGCCAGCAGGGCTTCGGCGTCGCCGGTCTCGGCGGCCACCTCGAATCCGGCCATTTCCAGGACTTTGACAAGACCTATGCGCAGCAGGACGGAGTCCTCGGCGATCACAGCCCGCACGGCAGCTCCACGGTGACGGTGGTCGGGCCCCCGAGGGGGCTGTTGATCAGAATCGTTCCGTCGACCGACCCTACGCGCTTGCGCAGGCCGGTCAGTCCGGTGCCGCCCGCCGGATCGGCGCCGCCGATCCCGTCGTCGGTGACGACGACGCGCAGCAGGTCGCCCCGGCGGCGGTCCGCGGCGCGGACGACCCGGACCGAACAGCGTGTCGCGCGGGCGTGTTTGGCCACGTTGGCGAGGGCCTCGGAGACGACGAAGTAGGCGACGGCCTCGACGGTGGGGCCGGGCCGCTCGGCGAGGTCCACGGTGAGTTCGACGGGGAGCGGGGCGCGGGCGGCGATCCCGGAGAGCGCGGCGTCCAGGCCGCGGTCCTCCAGGACGGCGGGGTGCAGTCCCCGTACCAGGTTGCCGAGTTCCTCGATGGCCTCCTTGGCCTCGCGGTGGGCCTCGTCGATGACGGCCCTGGCCTCGGGCGGCAGGTCGGTGAGGGTGGCGCGGGCGATGCCGAGGTTCATGGCGAGGGAGACCAGGCGCTGCTGGGCGCCGTCGTGGAGGTCGCGTTCGATGCGGCGGCGTTCGAGGTCGGCGGCGTCCAGGACGCCGGCCCGGCTCTCGGCGAGGTCCTCGACGCGGCGTTCGAGTTCGCGGGCCCGGTTGGGGCCGAGGAGGGCGGCCGCGGCGGTGGCGTCGAGCCGGGTGAGGGCCGCGGCCAGCCAGGGGGCGGCGAGCAGGGCGAGTACGCCGAGGACGGTGACGGCGTCGTACCGGGCCGTCCAGCCCGGGGAGGGCACGGTGCCGTCGGAGGGGAGCATCCAGGACCAGCCGTAGACCGAGGCCGCGGCGGCGCCGCCGGCCCAGGTGAGGACGAGGACGACCGCTCCGGCGGCGGCGAGCGGGCTGACGAGGAGGTGGTAGCCGTACTGGCGCCAGGTCGCCTCGGAGCGCAGCCGCTCGGCGAGTCCGCGTACGGTCGCCCAGCGGTGTTCGCGGACGACGGGCGGTACGTCCAGGCCGAGCAGCGTCCGGAAGCGGCTCCGTTGGAGGAGCGTCAGCAGCGGGCGGAGCGCGAGGACGAGGAGCAGCGGGAGCGCGCTGTGGCCGGGGAGGGCGACGAGGGCGGCCGCGCCGAGGACGAGGGGCAGGGCGGGCGGTATCGCGGCGGTGCTGAAGGCCGTGTTCCGCCAGGCCCACGCCGACCAGGGGGTGCGCGACGCGATCCAGGTGTACGCACGCCCCAGCGCGCCCCGAGTTGCCATGTCCACAACGGTAGTCGGAGTGATCACGGGGCCACGACCACCCTGGCACCCGGCCGGGGGTGTACCTGGCACCACCCCCGTTCGGGACGGTGGGGCTACTGATCTTCGCCGTACGGGCCAGCAGGGTTGTGGTGTGCCCGGCGGACGGACCGCCGGAACGGAGGGAGACCCGCAGCCATGGCCGTCATCGCCCCGCAGTTCCAGGCCCGTCCCCGTTCCGGGGGAGTCCGCGGACGTGCGCCCCGGCTCGCGGCGGTGCTGACGGGGGCCGGGCTGGCGCTGCTGCCGTGGATGGCGGTGCTGGCGCGGACGCTGCCGCAGACGGCGGAGGTGTCCCACTGGGCCACCGCCTGGGTCGGGTTCGACGCGCTGCTGGCCGCCGGTCTGACCGGGACGGGGGTGCTGCTGCGCAAGGGGGATCCGCGGGTGCCGGGGGTGGCGGGCGCGACGGCCGCGCTGCTGGTCGCGGACGCCTGGCTCGACGTCACCACGTCGGCGGGCACGGCCGGGCAGGGCGCGGCGGTGCTGATGGCGCTGGCCGCGGAGCTGCCGCTGGCGGTGGCCTGCGCGGTGGTGGCCGCGCGGCGCACCGCCTGACGGCGGCGGGGGCTGCTACTCGATGACGAGCTCGACGGGGATGTTGCCCCGGGTGGCCTTGGAGTAGGGGCAGACCTCGTGGGCCTGCTTGACCAGCAGGGTGCCGGTCTCGCCCTCCAGGTGGGCGGGGAGCTCGACGCGCAGGGTGACGGCGAGGCCGAAGCCGCCGGCGTCCTGGCCGATGGAGGCCTCCGCGGTGACGGAGACGTCACCGGTGTCGACCTTCGCCTGCCGGCCGACCAGGCCGAGGGCGCTGGCGAAGCAGGCCGCGTAGCCGGCGGCGAAGAGCTGCTCGGGGTTGGTGCCCTGGCCGTTGCCGCCGAGGGCCGGGGGCATGGCGAGGGGCAGGTCGATCTGGCCGTCGGAGCTGACGGCGCGGCCCTCGCGGCCGTTGGCGGTGGCGACGGCGGTGTACAGCGCGTCCATCGTGAGGTCCTTTCGCAGGGGCGGGGCGGCCGGCGGCCGGCCCTCGTCCACTAATAGAGCACACAATTAAGTTGTGCACAACTCAATGGCCCGCAAGAAGCCTCCGGTACACTGGTGCGCATGACCGAGCAGCCCGCCGACGCCCTCCGCGAACCCCTTCGCGACCAGGACTTCCTCCGCCTCGACGGACAGGTCTGCTTCGCGCTGGGCGCCGCGAACCGCGCCTTCGGGGGCCTGTACCGGGTGGTCCTGAAGGACCTGGGGCTCACCTACCCCCAGTACCTGGTGATGCTGGTGCTCTGGGAGCACGGCACGATGCCGGTCAAACAGCTCGGACAGCACCTGCGGCTCGACTCGGGCACGCTCTCGCCGCTGCTCAAGCGGCTGGAGGCGGCCGGCCTGATCCGGCGCGAGCGCAGCGCGGAGGACGAGCGCTCGGTGCACGCTGTGCTCACCGAGGAGGGATCGGCCCTGCGCGGGCGGGCCGTGGAGGTGCCGCGCCGGATCGCGCGGGCGACCGGGTTCGAGCTGGCCGAGATCCGCGAGCTCCAGGAGCGCCTGGGCCGCCTCACGGCCGCGCTGGACGCCGCCGTCGAGTCGGCCGAGGCCGCCCCCCGGGCCTGACCGGCCCGGATCAGGCGGCGGAGCCGCGCTCCAGGGCGGGGCGCAGCCGCTCCAGCAGGGCGTAGAGGGCGGCGCTCTCCTCCCCGTCCAGCGTGTCGAGCGCCCCGTGGGTGGCCTGCATCTCCTCGCGCACCCGGCGCATGACCTCGCGGCCCTCGGCGGTGGCCACCACGTTCTTGACCCGGCGGTCGCGCGGGTCGGGCTCGCGCCGCACCAGCCCGCGCGCCTGGAGCCGGTCGACGATCCCGGTGACGTTCGAGGCGTCGCAGGCCAGCAGGGCGGCGAGGCCGCGCATCGGCACGGGCCCGTCGAGCTGGGCGAGGACCTTGGCCTGCGTGGAGGTGAGCCCGTGACGGGCCGCGGCGGCGGCGAAGTCGCGCCACTGGGCGGTTCCGATGGCCGCGAGGAGTTCCAGCAGTTCCAGCTTGGCGGGGCGGTGCGGGGCGGTGGTGCTCATGGCCGGGACCCTAGCCGAGGATCGTTGACATTATCAACCTTTTACTTGACCACCTTAAGTATTCCTGGCTACCTTCGGCGAAGTACTTGATGACATAAAACATCTGCGTTCTGAACCATTGAGAAGGTCCCCCCGCCATGAGCTCCGCCGCATCCGCCCCCGCCGAAGCGAGGAAGGGCAACGAGACGGTCATCGTCTTCGCCCTGAGCCTCGCCGCCATGGTCGTGTCGATGATGCAGACCCTGCCCGTACCGATCCTGGGCCTGATCCGCAACGACCTCGGCACCTCCACCGCCAACGTCAGCTGGGTGACCACCGCCACCCTGCTCTCCGCCGCCGTCTTCACCCCGCTGCTCGGCCGCTTCGGCGACCAGCACGGCAAGAAGCCCACCCTGGTGGCCGTCCTCGGCGTGATGGTGGCGGGTTCCGTGGTGGCCGCGCTGGCGAACTCCCTGCCCCTGCTGATCCTGGGCCGCGTGCTCCAGGGCGCCGCCACCGCGATCTTCCCGCTGGCCCTGTCCGTCCTGCGCGAGGAGGTCCGGCCGCAGAAGCTGCCGGGCGCCATGGCGCTGGTCAGCGGCACGCTCGCGTTCGGCAGCGGCCTGGCGCTGGTCGCCACCGGCCTGCTCACCTCCGGTGAGGGCGCCGACTACCGCAACGCCTTCTGGATGGCGACCGGCTTCGCCGTCGTGGCCCTGCTGGCCGTGCTGTTCCTGGTCCCCGCCACCCGCCACAAGACCGGCGGACGCACCGACTTCCTCAGCGCGCTGACCCTCGGCATCGCCCTGCTGCTGCTCCTGCTGCCCATCTCCCAGGGCCACGAGTGGGGCTGGTCCTCCGCCCGCACCCTGGGCAGCTTCGCCGGCGCCGCCGTGATGACGGCCGTCTGGGTCCTGGTCGAGCGCAAGGTCGCCGAGCCGCTCGTCGACATGAAGATGTTCGTCCACCGCCCGGTGCTGATGGCCAACCTGGCCGGCATCCTCGTCGGCTTCGGCATGTTCGCGAACTTCCTCGGCGTCTCCTACCTCGTCCAGATGCCCGAGAAGCTCACCGGCTACGGCTTCGACGCGTCCATCCTGCGCGCCTCCGTCCAGTTCCTGCTGCCCGGCGCGATCGTCTCGCTGCTCGCCTCCCCCGTCGGCGGCCAGCTGGTGCGCCACCGCGGCCCCCGCCTCGCGCTCGCCGTGGCCGCCGCGCTCGGCGCCGCCGGATTCGGCTGGCTGGCGCTGGACCACGGCCACACCTTCTCCGTGATCGGCGCGGGCCTCGTCGTCGGCGCGGCCGTCAGCTTCGGCTACGCCGCCATGCCCGCGGTGATCATGTCGAGCGTCCCGCACCACCAGAGCGGCATCGCCAACGGCATCAACTCCATCTCCCGCTCCACGGGCAGCGCGATCGGCAGCGCCATCGTCACCACGATCCTGGCGTCGAAGACCGTCGAGCACCTGCCGAAGGGCGTCCCGCCGCTGCCGGCCGAGTCCGGGTTCACCCTCACCTTCTGGATCGGCGCCGCCGCCTTCGCCCTCGTCGCGCTGATCAGCTGGCTCGGCCTGCGTTCCGGCCACGGCCCGCGCGTGGTCCGCGCCGCCGCCCCGGCGCCCGCAGCCGCCGAGACCGCAGACGCGGTCTGAGCCCCCGTCAAGCCGCTCCCCCGCCGCCCCCGGTCCCCCGAGGACCGGGGGCGGCGGCGTGTCCGGGACCCTCGCCCGGAACCCTCCCGTCCGCGTTGTCAGTGGGGCTCGCTAGTCTCCCCGCATACCGCAGCTCAGCAGGGCGCCCGCGCCTTGTTCCGGGCTGCGCAAGACCATTTTCGGACAGGCGGAGGGGCGCGCGCTGATGGGTTGGCTGGCGTTGGACGAGGGGTACGAGATCTCCCTCGTGGAGGGGAAGGTCGCGGTACGGCGGCCCGAGGGGCGGCAGTTGAAGGCGCTGCCCAAGGCACTGCGCGACCACCCCGAGGTGGACCGGCTGCGCCGGCTCGCCGAGTGGCTGGAGCGGCACCAGGCGGCCTGCGTGGCCCAGGTGGACACCTGGATGGTGTCCTCGCTGCCGGTGCCGACCGAACTCCTCGCCCGGGTCTGGCCCGACGAGGCCTGGCAGGCCGCGCTGCGCGACCTCGCGGTCGTCCCCGACAGCGACCCCGACGAGGTGGGCTTCCTGCGCGACGCCACCGCCACGGGCGAGCTGAAGGTGGTCAACCTCGACGGCGAGACCGTACGCCTCTCCCCGCGCACGGTGACCCTGCCGCACCCGGTGCTGCTGCCCGACCTGGAGGACGTACGGGAGTTCGCCGCCGATCTGGACATCACCCAGCGGGTCGAGCAGATCCACCGGGCCACCTGGGCGAAGCCCGCGGACCTGGAGCCGGCCGCGACCGAGGTGCGCGACTACGCGGGCGGGGTGTTCCCGACCCGGTTCGGCCTCGCCGCCCGCGCCACGGGCCTCGGCTACCGGGTCTCCGGCGGCTACGCCACCTGCAAGGTGCGCGACGCGGGCCGGGCCGTGGAGGCCGCCGTGTGGATCGGCGAGCCGTACTGGGACGACGAGACCGCCACCGGGGCGCTGAACTGGCACGACGGGGAGGGCCGGGCGGTACGCCTCGGCGAGGTCGGACCGGTGGCCTGGTCCGAGGGCATGCGGATGGCCGCGGCGCTGTACGCCGGGCGCAGGATCGAAGAGGGCGGGGACGAAGCGTGAGCACCACCGACACCACCGACACGACGGGCGCGGCCGGGCGGACCCCCGGCGGTGCCGCCGAACTGCTCGCGGCGGGCGCCGTGCTGCCCGCCGGCACCACCGGGGCGGGCTCCTCCGCCGTCCCCCTCACCGCGCGGGCGTACCGCCACCCGGCGCTCGGGGACGGGCGCGTCGTGGTCCGCCTCGCCGCGGCCGAACTCGGCGCCGCCGAGGACCTCGCCGCCGGCTTCCTGGGCCTCGTACCGGACGGCGAACCGCCGGTGGTCGGCCTCGGCCGGCGCCAGGCGCTCGGCTTCCCCGAGTGGGTGCTGGTGCACCACCCCGAGGACGGGCACCACGCGCTGGCCGTGGTCCCCGAACTGGACCGGCTGGCCCGGCAGGCCAAGACCAAGCCCAAGGCCGCCCTCGACGCCTGCACCGAGCTGGCCGACCGGCTCGCGGCCGCCGTCCCGCACTTCCTGCCCGTCTTCTACGAGCAGGCCGCGCGCGTCTTCCTCGCCGTCGAGAACACCACCTACGCGGCGCAGCTCTTCGGCCGGGCCCGCACCAGCGAGGCCCGCTACGGGCTGGCCGTCGACGAGGACCGGCTCGACGCCGTCTTCCTGGAGTTCGCGCTGGCCGGGGCCCTGCCGGTGAAGGTGCTCACCGGCTACGGCAAGGAGCTGGCCCAGCGGGTCTCCCCCGAGCAGGCCTTCGAGCGGTTCCGCCGGCTGTGCGTGCGCCGCACCGCGGGCGGGCTGGCGCCCTCCGCACAGGCCGCCGTCGAGCTGCGCCGGCTGGCGCGCGCGGCCGGGCTGACCGGCAACACGGCCGAGCAGGACTACCTCGCCGAGCTGCTGCCGCTGCCCGCCACCCTGCGCGCCGCGGCCGGCTGGTGGAAGGCCCACCGCACGGCCCTCGTCGCCCTCGCCCTGCGCGTGCCCGCGGTCCGCGGGACCCTGCTCGGCATCACCCCCTCCGGCGGCGGCGACGCCGGGGAACTGGCCGCCCTCTGGCTGGAGGTGCTCGAGGAGTCCGGCGCCACCGCCGGGCTCACCGACGCGGACCTGCCCGCCGAGGAGCGCAGCCCCGACGGCACCGCGGGCTGGCTGGAGCGCTTCCACACCGCCCGGCACACCGGCTGGGGCACCCCGCCGCCGCTCCCGGCACTGCTCCCCCTGGTCGAACGCTGCACCGGCGTGCTGCGCGCCGAACTCGCCCTGCCGGGCCGGGAGGACGGCCTGCGACTGGGCCTCCAGGACGTGAACCTGCTCGACCTGCTGCTCTCGTCCGGCCTGACCGTCGCCGAACCCGGGTCGAACCAGGTGCTGGGCCTGGACGACTGGGCCCGTTCGGAGGGACGGCGCGACCTGCGGGCGCTGTGCGCGGACGAGCGGATGCGGCCGGCCTTCTTCCGCACCCTGGACCGCTTCAACACCCACATGTCGTCCGACCGCGGGACGGTGCGCCACCTCGCCGGGACCCCCGGCAGCGCCCCGCTGGTGGCCGAATGGGTCCGCCGGGTGGCCGGCGAGTCCACGGCGGCGGCGCTGCCGGAGCTCCCCGAGGCGCTGCGCCGGCTCACCTGGCTGCCGTCCGAGGCGCTGGCCCTGGCTCCCGAGGAGGTGTCCCGGGCCGCGGCCGTCGACCTGGGCGAGATCCTGGCCCGCACCCTGCGGGGCGGCCTGTTCGAGGAACTGGTCTGGCCGGCCTGGGAGGAGGCCGTCACCGAGCTGTCGCCCGGCCGGGGCCGCACCCGGCTGACCGTGATGGACGCCTGGCCGTACCTCATCGTCGGCAACTCCACGCAGGTCCGGGTCATCGGCCCCGATTCCACCGTGCTCACCCACGACCTGCGGGTCCCGCCGGGCGACCGGCACAACCACGGCTTCCACTACACCGACGGGGACCTCCTCGTCTTCTGGGCCTCCTACGACGGCCCCGTCCAGGGCTACTGGCTGAGCGCCCCCGACGAGGTCCTCACCCTGGACTCCGGCGCCACCTACTGGTCGGTGCGCTCCGAGCACGTGACCCTCGCGCTGCCCGGCGGCGGCCGCACCACCGGCGGCGCGGCCCCGCTGCACGCGGGCGACAGCCGGCTGCCCGCCGAGCAGGCCGTCATCACCGACGGGACCTCGTACTGGGTGTGGGACCAGGGCGGCCGGCCGGGCGACTGGGGCTGGGCCGAGTACGACCCGGCCTCCGGCGCGGTGGGGCGGCGCTCCCTGCCCGGCTTCCTCGCCGACGCCCTGGACGGCCACCCGGCCGGCAGTGTCCTGAACGACCACGTCGGCCAGAACTGGCTGCGGCCGACGCCCGTCGTCGAGGGCTCCGTGCTGGGCGCGCCGGTGGACGGGCTGCTCGGCTGGCGCGTCGTGTACGCCCGGGGCGAGGGCTGGCACGGCTCCGACAACACCGGACGCTCCGTCACCGTGCGCGACGGCGGCCCGCTGCCGCGCGCGGCCGTCGCCTTCCCCGGTGACGACCGGCCGCGCGCCGTCTCCCAGGACTGGCGGACGCTGTCCCTCACCGACCCCGAGGGCGCCGTCACCTGCCGGGTCACCTCCGACCACAACGGCGGCCTCTTCTGGACCGGTCACACCGAACTCCCCAAGCTGTCCTACTGGTACTGCCTGCGGCCCCGCGACGCCGAGGGCTCCCGGGTGCTGCGCGCGATGGACGGGCGGGCCGCCGGGGCCCTGCTGGCCTCCGCCGCGGAGCTGGAGAAGCGCACCGACCTGCCCGCACTGGTCGCCGCGTCCCTGCCCGGCGTCACCGCGCCCGCGCTGCTCGGCGGGGTGGCCGACACCCTCCGCTCGGCGCTGACCCAGCGCAAGGCCCTGCAGAAGGTGGCGCAGGCGCTGAAGCCGGGCCCGGAGCGGCCGAAGGACCCGGTCCGGAAGGGCCCGGCCGACCAGCTCGTCGACCGCGCGCTGCACGGGCTGACGGGCACCCCGTACCACCGCCACTTCGGCGGGGAGGCCGACGGGACGTTCCGCCTGCTGCGCTCCCTGTCGGCGGGCGTGGCCTTCACCGCGGCCGAGGCGGTCCCCGGCCTGCTGCACGTGGACAGCCCGAAGATCGCCCACTCCTCCTTCCCCTGGGCCGGACTGTTCCTGGACGCCCCCGCCGCGGTCGCCTACCGCGCCGTCGTCACCGGGGAGACCACCGAGGAGGAGCGGGCCGCACTGCTGCGGCTGCTCGCCGAGGTGGACGCCCTGGGCCTGGCCTCGGCCGCCGCGTCGGCCGAGCGGTGGCGGCGCGTCCGGGTGCGGATCGACACCGCCCACCTGCTGGGGGCCGACGGCCGCGAGCGCGGCCGGGGCGGCCGGCACCGCGCCGTGCTCCCGCTCGGCGGCGGCGCCCTGCTCGCCCTCAACGAGCAGACCAGGGAGTTCCCGAAGGCCCGTGAGTTCGACGCGCTGCTGCACGACCCTGCGGGCGCCTTCGCCGTGCCCGCCCCCTACACCCTGGCCGGGACGGCCGAACCGGCCGGGGACCGCGGACGCGGCGCGGACTGGGCCGCAGCCTTCCTGAAGGAGGCGGCCGAGCGCGGCCCGGCGCCCTGGTTCCCGGAGGCCGCCGAGGAGTTCGCGCGGCTCACCGGGGTCTCCTCCGCCGGGGCCCGGATGGTCCTCGCGGGGCTGCCGTACCTGGACTCCTACGAGCGCTCCTTCCTGCCCGCCGGGCTGCGCGACACGCTCCGGCTGAAGGCCGGCGAGGCCGTGCACGCCCGCGACGACCTGAAGGAGCTCGGCCTGGAGGTCCGGCGGGCCCTGGTCGCGGCGCTGCTGCCGGCCGAACCGGCCCGGCTGTGGACGGACGGCCCGGACGCGGCCGCCGCGGCACGGGTGTGGAACGAGCGCGTGGGCCGGCGTACGCCCGTGCCCGAGTGGCTGCTCGCCGAGGCCGCCAAGGACGTGCGCACCGGCTGGGTCCCGCAGCGGGCACTGCCCGAGCTGCTGGACGCGGCGGCGTCCGAGGTGCTGACCGCCGACGTCGAGTGGACCGTCAAGGGCGATCACGTGGAGCCCGCCGTCCCGGTGGAACGGCCCTTCGACGAGGGGGTGCTCACGGGGGCCGCCGCCCTGACGGCCTGGCTCGCGCACCGGCTGCCCGCCGGACACCCGGTACGGGCGGTCCTGCCGCCCGCGCTGACCGCGCTGCGGCAGCGGCTCGCCGCGCCCGGACTGCTGCTCAGCGTCGGGCACTACATCCGGCTGCCCGAGTTCCGCGAGGCCGCGGGCACCCCCACCGAGACCGGCGAGGGCTACGAGCGGTACGGCGCGGTGGTGCTGGCCACGCACGACGCGCAGCCCCGGCCCGCGGTGCGCCCGGCGCTGCTGGACTCGACCGGCTCCGACCCGTACCTGCCGCTGCTGCGCGGCGAAGGGCAGCAGCCCTCCGCCGCCGAGACGGCGCTGCGCCTGGTCCAGGACCCGGCGTTCGCCGCGCTGCTCGCCGACCCCGGGGAGCCCGTCGCGGGCGGCCTCGACAAGGAGGGGACCTGGTGGCCGCAGGACCCGTCGCGCAGCGTGCCCGAGCTGGTGGCGGAGGTGTCCGGGGCCCACGGGCTGGGCGCCGACGCGGCCGCTCTGTACCTGGCGCTGCTGGCGATGCCCGACCCCACCGACCGCAACACGGCGCGCTGGACGGGCTGGAAGCCGGCCCGGATGAAGGCCGCCCGCGCCGAACTGGCCTCCACCGAGCTGGTGGTGACGGCCGTCCGGGCCCGCGCGGGACGCTCCCTGTTCCTGCCGGGCGGCTGGTCCGAGCCCGCCTCGCCGGTCCTGCCGGTCGAGTCGTGGAAGCTGCCCCTGTACGCCCTGGCCGCGGGGGGCCGCCCGGCGCTGGGCGTGCTGGTGCCCGCCGAGCCGGCCGCGGACCTGTACCGCCGGGCCTGGGCGCGGGTCCGCGAGGGCGACGTGCCGCGCTTCGAGGAGCTGAAGGTCAAGCGCACCGGCGCCCGCCGGCGCTGACCCTCCCTCCCTCCGGCGGGCGGAGCCGGTGGGGGCGCGCGGCAGCGGCTGCCGCGCCCCCACCGGGCCCCGCCCGCCCCTTCCCCCGTACTTCCGAACCCAGAGGAACCGATACCCGATGACCGCCACCGAACAGACCGCCCCCGCCCGGCAGGCGATGCCCGCCGAGGAGCGGTACGCCGCCGAACTCGCCTTCCTCGCCGCCCAGGACACCGGCCCCCGCCCGCCCGGCTGGGCGCTCACCCCGCGCGCGGTGGTGACCTTCGTGTGCGGCAGCGCGGGCGAGGAGCTGTCCCTGCCCAAGCGCCGTGCCGGACTGCCGGCGAAGCTGGTGATCGCACCGAAGTTCGTCGGCGAACGCGCCCTGGTGGAACGCTGCGTGGTGACCCTGGCCGGCGAGCGCGGGCTGCTGCTCACCGGTGAACCCGGCACCGCCAAGTCGATGCTGTCCGAGCTGCTGTCGGCCGCCGTGTGCGGCACGAGCGAACTCACCGTCCAGGGCACCGCGGGCACCACCGAGGACGCCTTCCGGTACGGCTGGAACTACGCGCTGCTCCTCGCCCAGGGCCCCACCTCGCAGGCCCTGGTCGACTCCCCCGTGCTCTCCGCGATGCGGACGGGCCGGGTGGCCCGGGTCGAGGAGATCACCCGCTGCCTGCCCGAGGTGCAGGACGCGCTCGTGTCGATCCTGTCCGACCGGCGGGTCAGCGTGCCCGAACTGACCGCCACCGAGGACGCGGTGGTCTCGGCCGCCCCCGGCTTCACGGTCATCGCCACCGCCAACCTGCGCGACCGGGGCGTCTCGGAGATGTCCGCCGCCCTCAAGCGGCGCTTCAACTTCGAGACCGTCGGCCCGATCGCCGACCCGGACGCCGAGACCGCGCTGATCCGTCGGCAGGCGGTCGCCGCCGTGGAGCGCGCGGGCGCCGCCTTCGGGGTCGACGACTCCGTCCTCGACGCGCTCGTCACCGTCTTCCGGGACCTGCGCTCGGGGCGCAGCGCCGAGGGCTGGGACGTGGAGCGGCCCGGTACGGTCATGTCCACCGCCGAGGCCGTGCAGGTGGCGGCCTCCCTCGGGGTCTCCGCCGCGTACCTGCCGGCCGGTGACGTGCTGGACCTGCTGCCGGGGCACCTGCTGGGTGTCGTGCGCAAGGACGACCGGGCCGACCACGGGCGGCTGCTGGGCTACTGGGACGGCCCGGTCCGCCGCCGCGCCGAGGACGGTTCGGCGATGTGGCGCCGGCTGTGGGACCTGCGCGGGAGCCTGCGTTGACGGCGTCGGCGGTGTCGGCGGTGGCGACGGGGGTGCCGCCCGTCGCCGAACCGAGGGCGGCGGTGGAGGAGCTGGCCGCCTGCCGCGCCCCGTACCTGCTGGGGGTGCGCCACCACAGTCCCGCGCTGGCCGCGGTGGTCCCCGCGCTGCTGGACGCGGCGGACCCCGAGGTCGTGTGCGTGGAGCTGCCGGCCGAGTTCCAGCCGTGGCTGCCGCACCTGGCCGATCCGGAGACCGTCGCGCCGGTCGCCCTGGCGGGCCTGGGCGCCGAAGGGCGGCTCGCCTTCTACCCGTTCGCGGACTTCTCCCCCGAGCTGGCGGCGGTCCGCTGGGCCCGTGACCGGGGCGTGGACATCGTGTGCTGCGACCTGCCGCTGTCCGACCGGGGCTGGACGCCGGAGGCCGCGCCGGACGCCCCCGGCCCGTCGGGCGGCCCGTCCTACGCCGGTGCGCTCGCCGCGTCGGGGACCGGGCGCGAGGGCGACGACCTGTGGGACCGGGCCGTCGAGGTCCTGGCCCCGGGGTGTTCGCCCGAGGCCGTACGCCGCGCCGCGCTCGGCGTCGGCTGGGCGCTGCGGGCCGACGCGGGCGCGGTGGCGGCGGTGGACCTGGCGCGGGAGTCCCACATGCGGGGCGTGCTCGCGCGCTTCGCGGGACGCCGGGTGGCCGCCGTGATCGGCGCCTTCCACGCCCCGGCGCTCACGGCGTCCGCCGGTGCCGCCGGTGCCGCGGGTGCCGCGGGTGCCACGGGCCCGGACGGTGACGCTCCGGCAGAGTCCGGAACGGGTGCCGGGGCCGCCGACTCGGCCGGGCCTGGGACGGAGGCCGGTCCGGGTACCGGTGCCGGGGCCACCGGCACGGCCGGTCCCGGTGCGCAAGCCGGTCCCGGGGCCGGTGGCGCGGGTGCGGAGGCCGGGGCCGGTGGTGCCGTCACCTCGTTCGTGGCGTACTCGTACGACCTGCTCGACTCGCGTTCCGGCTACCCCGCCGGGATCCGGGACCCGCTGTGGCAGCAGGCCGTGTTCGAGGCGGGCGGGGACCCCGGACGGCTGCGGGAGGCGGCCGCGGCCGCCCTCACCCGGCTGTGCCGGGAGCTGCGCCGCGCCGGGCACACGGCCGGCACCGGGGAGGCCGCCGAGACCCTGCGGCTGGCCTGCGACCTGGCGGCGCTGCGGGGGCTGCCCGCCCCCGGCCGGGGCGAGCTGCTGGAGGCCGTCACCACGGTGTTCGGGCAGGGCGAACCCCTGGGCCGGGGGCGGGCGCTGGCCCGCGCCCTGGAGGCCGTGTTCGTCGGCACGGGCCGCGGCCGGACCACCCCGCACGCCCCGCGCTCCGGACTCGGCCCCTCCGTGGAGGCGGAGCTGGCCGCGCTGCGGCTGCCGTGTCCCGGGGATCCGGAGCCGCGCGAGGTCCGCCTGGACCCGCTGCGCTCCGAGCTCGACGGACGCCGGGAGGTGCTGCTGCGGCGGCTGCTGGTCTGCGGGGCCTCCTACGGGGAGCCCCTGGCCACGGCGGCCACCGGTGACGGAACCGCCCTGGGGAGCAAGTGGCGGCTGTCGTGGACCCCGTCGGTCCCGGCCCGCCTCGACCTGGCGGGGGTCCGCGGCGTCACCGCCGCCCAGGCGGCCGCCGGGACGCTGCGCGACACCGCGCGCCGCCAGGCGGCCGAAGGCGGCCCGACGGCGGCCCAGGTGCTGGCCGGGCTCGACGCGGCCGCGCGCTGCGACCTGCCCGAACTGGTCGGCGTACGACTGGAGGAGATGGCGGCCGTCCTGCCGGACACCGCCGGCGTGCCGGAACTCCTGGAGGCCGTGGACCTGCTGGAGGGGCTGCGCCGCGGCCACCTGCCCGGTGCCGGGGACGGGGCGCGGGCCGCCGCCGGGGAACTGGCCGGCGAGCTGCTCGACGCGGCCCTGCGGTCCCTGCCCGGCCTCGCCGGCAGCGACGACCCCGCGGACGCGGGCGCCCTGGTGGCCCTCGCCGACCGGGCCGCCGCCCGCCGGCTGGGGCTGCGCATGGACGCCGCCCTCACCGAACTCGCCACCGGGGCCGGCCCCCTGATGCGGGGTGCGGCGCTGGCCGTACGGGTGCTGCTCGACCTGGATCCCGCGGAGTCGCTGGGCTCCCGCGCCGCCGCCTGGGTGGACGGGGCGGCCACCCCGGAGGGGCGGCGCGCGACGGCCCGCCGCCTCGCCGGGCTGCTCACCGCCGCCGGGCCGCTGCTGGGCGCCTCCCCGGCCGCCCTCACCCCGCTGCTGGACCGGGTGGACTCGCTGTCCGACGCGGCGTTCCTGGAGCGGCTGCCCGCGCTGCGGGCCGGGTTCGACGTGCTGGCCCCGGCCGCCCGGGAGCGGCTGCTCGACGTGGTCACCGAGCGGCTCGGCGACCGCGTCGACCTCGCGCTGGACGCGCCGCCCGCGCTGCTCGCCCTGTGGGCGGCCGCCGACGCGGCCGGGCTGGCCGCACTGAAGGAACTGCCGCTGCCCGGTGGCCCGCCGGACGCGGCCGGCGTACCGGGTCCCGCCGACGCGGCGGCGACCGTGCTCCCCGCCCGGCCGGCGCAGGAGCGGCGGCTGGCGCCCGCCGACCGGTGGCGGCTGCTGCTGGGCCGCCAGCGCGACCGGCTCCCGGCCGGCGCCCGGCCCTACGCCCGCGCGCTGGACGAGCTGTACGGCGCCGGGCGCGGGGAGGGCTCCGCGGACGTGGGCCGGCCCGGCTCGGGCGGCGGGGACGAGGCCTCCTTCCCGACGGCCCGGGAGTGGTCGGCGGAACTGGAGTCCCTGTTCGGCGCCGACGTGCGCGAGGAGGTGCTCGCCGACGCGGCGGGGGCGGGCCGCACCGACGTGCTGGCCCAGCTCGACCCGGCGGCGGTGCGGCCCTCCGTGGAACTGCTGACCTCGGTGCTCTCGCTGGCCGGCGGCATGTCCGAGGCCCACCTGGCCCGGCTGCGGCCACTGGTGCGCCGGCTCGTCGACGAGCTGTCCCGGGAGCTGGCCACCCGGCTGCGCCCGGCCCTCTCGGGCGTGGCCACCCCGCGCCCGACCCGCCGGCCGGGCGGCCCGCTCGACCTGGCGCGCACCCTGCGGGCCAACCTGGCGCACACCCGGCGCCTCGACGACGGCCGGGTGGTGGTGGTCCCGGAGCGTCCGGTGTTCAGCACGCGGGCGTCGAAGGAGGCGGACTGGCGGCTGGTCCTGGTGGTGGACGTCTCCGGCTCGATGGAGGCGTCCGTGGTCTGGGCGGCGCTGACGGCGGCCGTGCTGGGCGGGGTGCCGACCCTGTCCACGCACTTCCTCGCCTTCTCCACCGAGGTGGTGGACCTCAGCGGCCGCGTCGAGGACCCCCTCTCGCTGCTGCTGGAGGTCCGGGTCGGCGGCGGTACGCACATCGCCGCGGGCCTGGCGCACGCCCGGAGCCTGATCACGGTGCCGAGCCGGACGCTGGTCGTCGTGGTCAGCGACTTCGAGGAGGGCGGCCCCGTCGGGGGCCTGCTCGCCGAGGTGCGGGCGCTGGCCGCGTCCGGCGCCCACCTGCTGGGCTGCGCCGCGCTCGACGACTCGGGCGCACCCCGGTACTCGGTGCCGGTCGCGCGGCAGCTCGTCGCCGCCGGGATGCCGGTGGCCGCGCTCAGCCCTCTCGCCCTCGCCCGCTGGGTGGGCGACCGACTCCGTGGGGAGCCCCGATGACCAGCCCGCTGTTGCCGCCCGTCACCGCCGAGGTGGTCGCGGACGCGGTGGAGAACCTGAGCGCCCGGCTGCGCAAGAAGCTGGACGCCGCGATCGAGGGCTGCCCGGAGGGGGCCGGCGCGGACGGGGCGGTCACCTTCCGCTTCGGTGAGGACGCGGTGGTCACCCTGCGGCCGGGGCCGTCGGGGGCGGTCACCGAACCCGGGCAGGCGGTCTGCGGCTGCCTGCTGGCGCCGCGCTGCCTGCACCGGGCGGCCGTCCTGGGGGCCGCTCCGCTGGCCGAACCCGAGACCGTGCCGCCGGCCGGGGCCCCGGCCGGCGCCGGACCGGACGCGGGCACGCACCCCGACGCGGACGCCCCGGCACCTGCCACCGGCCCGGGTACACCGCCGGGTTCCGGGCCGGACGCCGGCGGCACCGCGTCCGGCGCCGGGGCCCCGGCGGGCCGCGCCGGTACCGGTACCGGTCCGGACCCCGAGGACGCGGGGGCGGACGCACCGCCGACCCCGGCCCAGGTCCGGGCCGGGGCCGCGCTGTGGGCCGTGTCTGCCGAGGCCCTGGCCGCGGGGGTCGTCGCCGGGGGCGCGGTGGTCCAGGCCGAACTGCTGCGCGCCGCGCACACCGCACGGCTCGCCGGGCTGCCGCGCGCGGAGGCGGCCGCGCTGCGCGTGGTGCGGGGACTGCGGGCCGCGCGGGAGCGCCGCGCCGGCCAGCGGCTCACCGACCTGGCCGCCGCCTTCTCCGAACTGCTGCGCACCGCCGCGCTGCTGGCGTCCGGATCGGGCGGTCCGGGACTGACCGGGGGCGGCAGGCGCGCCTACGGTGCCGGCGGCAGCCTGCGCGTCCACGGCCTGTGCCGGGAGCCCGTGCTGAGCGCGACCGGCTACGGCGGCGTGGTCACCCACCTGCTGGGCGCGGACGGCGGCCGCTACACGCTGTCGGACGTCCGCCCCGGCGGTCTGGCCCGCGCCCGGGGTGCGGGAGCGGCCTCCGTGGCCCTGGGCGGGGCCGTCCTCGATCACGCCGGGCTGGCGCGCGGGGGCCTGCGCATCACCGGGGCCACGGTCTCCGCGGACGGGCGGCTCGGCGCCGGCCGCGGCGTGCGGGCGGTGCCCGCGCCGGGCGCGGCCTGGGACGAGGAGCCGCTGGCCGCGCTGTTCGCCCGTCCGGCGGCCGAGGCCGTACGGGAACTGCTGGCGCAGGACGCCGAACCGGGGCTGCTGGGCTGCGACGTCGAGGTGGTCGGCGCGGCCGGCGAGCACCTGCTGGTGCGGGAGGCGCGCGCGGACGCGCCGCTGCTGCGGCTGCGCCCGGCGCATCCGCACCCGGAGCTGGCGCACACCGCCAACCTGAGGCGCCTGGCCGGGTGTCCGGGGCTGGCGGTGCGCGTCCTGGGCCGCCCCGACCCGGACCGGGCCGCCACCCTGAGTCCGCTCGCGGTGGGGCCGGTGCCCGGGGCGGCGTACACGCTGCGGCTGCCGCCGGAGTGGCGCGACCGGGCGGACCTGGGCTACGACCGGCTCCAGGGCAGCCACTTCCCGGACGGCGGGTCCCCCGCCGGGCCGGCGGCCGTCGGCGAGCCGGGTCCGGACGCGGTGGCCGACTCGCCGCTGTGGCGGGTGCGCCGGCTGCTGGAGACGGGCGTGGCCGGCGGCCGGCGGGCGGTGGCGGAGACCGGCCGGGGTCCGGAGCCGCTCGCGGCGTACGGACCGCTGCGCCGGGCCGGTTTCGGGACGGCGGCCGACCTGGCCGGCGCACTCGTGGCGGAGGCCGCGCGCCGCCCCCGCGACCCCTTCGGCCGGCTCACCGAGGCCTCGTCCGAGGGCTACGCCTGGGCCTGGCTGGCGGCGTCCGCCCACCTCGAGGCCGCCCACCGCTCCCTGGTCGCCGCCTCCTGGGCCTGACCTGTCCGGGGGCGGGTCGCCCTCCCGGCTCCGGCGGACGCCGGCGTGACGGGGAGGGTGACCCGCCGGTCGACTCGCCAACTGACCTGCACCGTTGTCCGGTTGATCCGGATCCGCTCCCGAAGGCGGGCCCGGTGCGTGGTTGGATGTCCGGTTATGGGTAGTCTTCCCGGGTCAGTTCGCGGAGCGTCTCGTCCGGGGTGGGGTCATGAATCGTCACACAGGTGTACGCGGCGGGGCGGTGGCCGTGGCGCTGCTGCTCGGCGTGAGCGGGTGCGGGGGCTCGGGGAGTTCCGGGGACGGCAAACCGGCGGGGAAGCCGGCCGGTGCGAGTCCCTCCGCGCAGGCCTCGGCCACCGCACCCTCCGCTCCGCCGTCCGCCGGCGACGCCAAGCCGGCCTCCGGGGACGTGCTGCCGGGGATGGTGAGCGCGGCCGTCGCCCGGACCCAGCTCGCCGGGCTGGCCACCGGCAAGCCCGGCACGATGGCCGGGTACAGCCGGGACAAGTTCACGCACTGGGCCGAGCAGGGCAACAAGTGCGACACCCGCGAGACGGTCCTGAAGCGCGACGGGGCGGACGTCACCCAGGACTCCGAGTGCCGGGCCCTGTCGGGCACCTGGAAGAGCCTGTACGACGGGGTCGTGCTGAACGAGGCCGGCAAGCTGGACATCGACCACATGGTGCCGCTGGCCGAGGCCTGGCGGTCCGGCGCCGCCGGGTGGGACGCGGCGAAGCGCAAGGCCTTCGCCAACGACCTGACGCGTCCGCAGCTGCTGGCGGTCTCGGCCGCGTCCAACCGCTCCAAGGGGGACCAGAGCCCCGACCTGTGGCAGCCGACGGACAGGTCGAGCTGGTGCCAGTACGGGCGCGCCTGGACCACCGTGAAGTCCCACTACGGACTGACCGTCACCGACGCCGAGAGGGCCATGCTCACCACCATGATCGACACCTGCGCCTCATGACCGCTCCCGGAGCCCCCCGCCCGTGGCAGGACGAGGTCCTCGCGGGTCCCGGCGGCGCCATGACCGACGAGGTCGGCGTCATCACGGGCCCGCTCACGCTGCGCACCACCGGCGGGGCGGACGGCAAGGTCCGCTTCGACGTCCAGTACACGGACGCGGACGAGTGGTACACGCTCACGGGCAGCCCCGTGGCGCACGGCGACCCCGCCGCCCTCCACGCGGCCGCGCTGCGCGCGATCCGCGCCGGGGGCGGCGCCGTGGCCCCTCCCCCGGACGCCTGACCGGGCGTCACGCGTGCGGCGTCCGGGGTTCAGAGGGGGGCGAGGAGCATCAGGACCTCGTCCCGGGTGTCCTCGGGCGCCAGCCGCAGGGCTCCGGGCCAGCGTCCGACCTCGCGCCAGCCGAGGCGCCCGTAGAACCCCTCCAGTCCCTCGCCGCCGCGTGCCGCGAGGTGGAGCTGTTCGAGGCCCAGTTCGTCCCGGGCGGCCCTGCGCAGCTCGCGCATGAGCGCGGAGCCGATCCCGCGGCCGCGCAGTCCCGGGCGGGTCTGGAGGTGGTGCACCGTCCCCCAGTGGCCCACGAGGCGGTGGGGGTCGCGGTCGAGGACCACCCAGCCCGCCAGCGCGCCCCCGGCCCGTGCGAGGAGGAGCCGGCTGCCGCGGGGGTGGAGGCGGCCGATGATCCGGTCGGCGGCCGGTGCGACGTCCTCGTCCCGGACCGGGGGGAAGGGGAACCCGGCGGCGCCGCCGGAGTTGGTGACCGCGGTCCAGCAGTCGATCAGTTCGGCGCGGAGTCCGGTGGTGACCCCGCGGGGTTCGGTGATCTGGGAGAGCTCCGGCATCGGTTCGTCCGTCATGCACAGAAGGGTGCACCCGCGGGGGCGCGGACCGGCGGTCGCATGGATGCATTGGGCCGCACGGGTGACCGGTGATAACCACCGGGGCGGGCGGCAGTTGGTCAGATCGTCCCGCCGGGGACAGCCACATGCGACAGAAGGATCCACACGATGCTCAAGAAGTTCATGGCCACCGCCGCCGTCACCGCCTCCGTCCTCGGGACGGGCGCCCTCGTGGCCTCCCCGGCGATGGCCATCGGCAACGACAACGGGATCAACACGGTCAACGGCAACAACGCCGACCAGATCTACGGCAACCAGGAGAGCTCCGGCAAGATGAGCCCGCAGCTCAGCGCGGTCCAGGGCTCGCTGAACAAGCTCTGCGTCGGCCTGCCGGCCAAGGTCAACGTCCAGTCGGTGCTGGCCCTGGTCAACGTCGGCGTCCAGGACATCCCGATCGCCTCCAACCCGCAGAACCAGCAGTGCGCCGAGAACTCCACCCAGGCCAAGGGCGACGAGACCCTCTCGCACATCGCCGAGAACATCCCGGTCCTGTCCGGCAACCTCTCGGCCGGCAGCTGACCCAGCGGCACCGGAGCGGGGGGGGGGGCCCGCCCCCCCCCCCCCCCCGGGGGCGCCGGCCCCCCAGGCAAACGCAATTGTGTAGAACGTTACAGGTGCCGACACCAGTTAGGGAGGGCGTCGGGGAGGGG